>JAHFDK010000097.1 GCA_023249095.1 Candidatus Rokuibacteriota bacterium
ACCAAGGCCGGCTGGCAGTATCCGAGCCCCGACGAGGACTGGATGCGCGGCTATCCCCAAGAATTGGAAGACTTCGTCAGCGCGATCAGCGAACGCCGCGAGCCGCTGTCGGGCGCGCTCCTGGCGCGAGAAGTGGTCGAGGTGATCTACGCGGGATATCTCTCGGCGGCCACCGGACGCCGCGTCGAGCTGCCCCGGCCATGATCCCCTTCGCGAAGGGACACGGGCTCGGCAACGACTACATCGTCATCGACGAGGCCGATCTCCCGCGGCCGCTCTCGACTGACGTGATCGGCCGCATCTGCGACCGGAACTGGGGCGTCGGCTCCGACGGCATCCTCCTGCTGGTGCCGAGTCGCCGCGCGGATTTCGGCCTGCGCATCTTCAACCCCGACGGCAGCGAGGCGGAGAAGTCGGGCAACGGGCTCCGGATCTTCGCGAAGTACCTCTGGGACCACGGCCGCGCGAAGAAGGCGACATTCACGGTCGACACCAAGGGAGGCGTCGTCGAGTGCCAGTGCCGGGTCGAGGGCGGCCGGGTCGGCTTCGTCACGGTCGAGATGGGCCGGGCGACCTTCCGGGCTCCCGAGATCCCGATGAACGGGCCGGACCGGGAGGTGGTCGGCGTGCCGCTGCAGCTCGGGGACGGCACGACGCTGGCCGTCACGGCAGTCTCGGTCGGGAACCCGCACTGCGTGACCTTCGTCGAGCGGCTCGACGAAGGTCAGTGCCGGCGCCTGGGCCCGCTCATCGAGCGCCACCCGGCGTTCCCCAACCGGACGAACGTCCAGTTCGCGCGCGTCTCGGCGCGCGATACGCTCGACATCCTCATCTGGGAGCGCGGCGCCGGCTACACGCTCGCTTCGGGAACCTCCTCGTGCGGAGCGGCCTCCGCGGCCGTGCGAAACGGGTTGTGCGACCACGGCCGCGTGAGGGTCAGTATGCCCGGCGGTGAGCTCACGATCGATGTACGCACGGATTGGTCGCTCCGCCTCGAGGGGCCGGTCGAGGAGGTCTATCGGGGAACGCTCTCCGCGGAGTTCGCCGCCTCGCTATGAAGCGTGTGTGCGTCTTTTGCGGTTCGTCCGAGGGCGGGCGCCCCGCCTACGCGGAGGTCGCGCGACGCCTCGGCGCCGAGTTGGCCGCGCGCAGGCTCGGCCTGGTTTATGGCGGCTGTGCGGTCGGGCTCATGGGAGTGCTCGCCGACGCGGTACTCGGCCACGGCGGCGAGGTGATCGGCGTCATCCCGGAGCCGCTCGTGGCGCGTGAGCTTGCCCACGCGAGCCTCACCGAGCTGCGGATCGTCGGCTCCATGCACGAGCGCAAGGCCACGATGGCGTCGCTCGCCGACGGGTTCATCGCGCTTCCCGGGGGTCTCGGTACCCTCGATGAGACGTTCGAGGTCCTGACGTGGGCGCAGCTGCGCATTCACACCAAGCCCGTGGGTGTGCTGAACGTCGACGGCTACTGGGACGGGCTCCGGCGGCTGCTTGGCCACGCCGTCGAAGAGCGCTTCGTGCGCCCCGAGCACGCGGCGCTGCTGCTGTTCGCCGATTCCCCGGCCGATCTGCTCGACCGTTTGAGTCAGAGGAGCCTCGACGGCCGCTCCGACGCCTCCCACGGATAAGAGTGCACGGGCCACCCCGCGCTCGTGCGTCCTCCTAGCGGACTCAAGCCGGCTCGGCGGCGCCCGGGGTGCTGGGGACCGCGCGCGTCAGTGAATCGGCGAGCTTCGCGGCGGACCACCCACCGGCGATGGAGGCCGCCAGCGTCAGCACGAGTGCGAGCGCCGTGTCGGCCGGTGACGGGAGCGCATGGCTCAGCGCGGGCCATCGCGACAGCACGCTGGCCGAAACGGCGGCGAAGGTGAGGCCGAAGACACCGGCGGCCAGTCGCCAGCGCCTCAGCGGATCGGCGAGCGTCATCAGCGCCGCCGGAACGAGCGGGATCAGGCGCATCGTCAGCGAGCGCCCCAGGGTCATCCCATTCCGCCGCGCCATCTCGTGGGCAACCGCGATCGGCGATGCCGGGTCGGCCGCGATCACCTCATCGATCGCCGGCGTCGGGTCGAGCCACGCGAAGCCGATGTCCCCGACCAGGATGATCGAGAGCTGCACGACGAGCGCCCCCACGGCCAGCGCGAGCGGCATACTCCGGCTCCGGGCGATTCGGGCCAGGAGCACGAGCGCGAACGTGAACGCGAGCGCGCCGAGGACCGCATGGGTGAAGAAGAAGACGGAGCCCCGGCGGAAGGCGGTCTGGGTCGACTGATCGACCATGATGTAGAAGGTACCCAGGAGCAGGATCCCGCTGGCCGCGAGCGCGGCCCAGCGCGCCCTGCCGACCTCGTACACCTCGAGCGCGATGAGGAGGCCGCCGAGGTTCGAGACCTGGGAACCAACGAGCGCCAGGAGGTGCGGAGGGCTCCACAGCGTCACGTCGATGCCGAACAGACGGTGCCACAGGTCGTCGATCGGCGCCGCCAGGATGACGATTGCCATGCCCCACCACGCCAGATGAAAGCCGCGCGTGCCGCTGAGCCGGGCGACGGTGACGACGCCCGGCAGCGCCGCTCCGCGTCGCGCTCGCCACGTCTCCACGACAAGGACGCCGAGCGCGATGACGGCCGCGGCGGTCACGGCGATGTAGGTCATGAGATGCGGGGCGATCCAGAACGAGTCGCGGCCGATCACGAGGTGCCAGCGGATGTCCCACCCGACACCCCAGCCAACGACGAGCTTCGCGGCGAGCAACGCCCAGAGCGCGCGGCGCCGGAGGGTCATCCGCACGACGTCATGATACACTGCGCGTCGCAGTGATTGCGCCGTGGTGCTGGGACCTCATCGAGCCGTATCTCAAGCGCAATCTGGTCAACCGCGGCATCGCGCACCCCACGCGCCGGCAAATTCTCGAGGAGTTTGTCCGCGTGTGGCCCGAGTTCACCGCGACCATCGGCGTGCAGGAGCCGTGGGCGGGGACGATCCGCTTCAAGTGGCTCGTGCGCCTGCCCTCCAGCGAGATGGCGCCGATGCTGGACGATCCCACCGGGTGGCTCGGCGACCGATACGGCGGCGGCAAGTTCAAGATGAACCTGCACCACGGAATGCATTTCGTGAACACGCGGAACTTCAAGCCTGAGGGTGACCCCCGCTGGAGCGACGCGCCGGCCCTCGACCTGTAGCGTCAGACCATGGAGACGTGGATATGCCGAGTGACGAGACGCGGCGCCTGTTGAAGCTGTTCGGCGTGGCGGTGACCAACCTGGAGGACGCGATCGACCACCGCGCGCCCATGGACGAGATCATGAAGTGGGACCAGGAGGTCGCGGAGCGGACACGCGAGACGATCGCCTTCGTGGAGCGCTTGCGGAGCCGGCGCATCGGCTGATGGCGGCGCGCGTCGACGCATCGGGCGTCGCGGTGGAGCTGCCGCGCCCTCCGCGGCGGATCGTGTCGCTGGTCCCGAGCACCACCGAGATCCTCTGCGCGCTGGGGCTCGGCGAGGCGCTGGTGGGGGTCACGGTCTATTGCGTCGAACCGCGCGACGTGGTCCGCGGGAAGACTCGGATCGGCGGTGAGAAGAATCCCGATCTCGAGAAGATCCGCGCGCTCGAGCCCGACCTCGTCATCGCCAACATCGAGGAGAACATCCGCGATGACATCGACCGGCTGCGCGCGTGGTCCATCCCCGTCTGGGTCACGTATCCGCGCACGGTCGCCGAGGGCCTCCAGCTCATCGGCGAACTCGGTGAGCTGACGGGCTCGCCGGTACGTGCGGCGGAGCTGCTGCGTGACATCGAGCCGCTGCACGAGCGCGTCAGGATGGCCACGGCGCGTCGCCCGCCGGTCGCGGTGTTCTACCCGATCTGGCGCGGGCCGTACATGACGATCAACGGCGACACGTACATCCACGACATGCTGAAGGTCTGCGGGGCGAGGAACATTTTCGCGGACCGGCCGGAGCGCTATCCGACCGTGACGCTGGACGAGGTTGCCGCACGCCGGCCCGACGTCATCCTCCTCCCGGACGAGCCGTTCCGCTTCCGGCGCGCCCATCTCGCGGACTTCGCGAAATATACCGACGTGCCGGCGGTGCGCGACGGGCGGATTCACCTCGTGGATGGGAAGCCCTTCTCTTGGCACGGGCCCCGGATCGCGGAGGCCCTCCGCAGGCTGCCAGGGCTGATTGACCCGGCCGCTACCGCCTCTTGAGGGGAAGGATCCAGTCGAGCCAGGGCGCGGCGGCGGACAAGAAGAGACCGGGAATCAAGACGCCGGCGACCAGGCCAACGATCGACAGGAAGACCAGCGAGATTAGCATGGTGCACGTGTCGAGCAGTAAGGCCATAGGGATCCCCGTCATTCGACCTCGAGGACCATCTCGATCTCGACCGGAATGCCGACGGGCAACTCGGCCATGCCGACGGCCGAGCGGGCGTGCTTGCCGACGGCCTCGCCGAACACCTCGACCATCAGGTCGGAGAAGCCGTTGATCACCTTCGGCTGATCGCCGAAGCCCTCCGCCGAGTTCACCATACCGAGGACCTTGACGACGCGCCGAACCTTGTCGAGACTGCCGAGATTCGCGCGGACCGTCGCGAGCAGCGAGAGGCCCACGTCGCGCGCGACCCCGTAGCCCTGCTCGACCGAGAGATCCTTGCCGACCTTGCCCCGAACGGTTGCCTTGCCGTCGCGGACCGGACCGTGGCCCGAGACGAAGAGCAAATTCCCGACCCGCACGGCGCCGACGTAGTTCGCCATCGGCGAGGCGGGCTGCGGAAGCGTGATGTTTCTTTCCTTGAGGCGGGCCTCTGCGCTCATGGACATCCGTCCTCCACGAAGTGAATGACAGCGGCCGCGTCATCGTGGCACACTACCGCGTGCCCGTCAAACCTTCGCCGGTGACGCCGGTCCCGGCTGCGACGCTCGTCCTGCTTCGTGATCGCTCCGTGGACGGGTTCGAGGTCCTCCTGATCCGGCGTCATGGCGCGAGCAAATTCGCCGCCGGCGACTTCGTGTTCCCAGGAGGCAAGATCGAGGTCAGCGACGGTCCTGCCGACGCCGCCGGGTGGTGCCGCGGCGTCGACGCGGCCCGGGCCGCGCACACGCTCGGTCTCGGGGCCGCACCCGACGCGGCGCTGGGTCACTGGATCGGCGTCATCCGCGAGACGTTCGAGGAGGCGGGCATCCTGCTCGCCTACGCGGAGGACGGCCGACTCGCACGCGTCGACGACCAGCGCTACGCGATCTATCGCCACGCGTGCCAGAAGGATCACCGCGCGTTCTGGGAGATGCTCCGGGCGGAGCGGCTCACGCTCGCGACGGACCGGCTCGTGTACTTCGCCCACTGGATCACGCCGGAGACGCAGCCCCTCCGCTTCGACACTCGCTTTTTCGCAGCCGCGATGCCGCCAGGACAGGACGCCGTCGCCGACGAGCATGAGATCACCGAGGTCCGATGGCTCGCCCCGCGCGAGGCACTCGATTCGAGCGCCCGGGGCGAGCTGTCGCTGCGTAATCCGACGGTGAAGAACCTGGAGCTCTTCGACAGCGCCCCCTCGCTCGTCGCCGCGCTCGAGCGACTGCAGGGGCGCGAGGTGCCGACCATTCTTCCGCGCGTGATCATCGAGGGGGACAGGCGGCGCGTGCTCCTGCCGGGCGATGCCGGCTACGACTGAGCGTCGAGGAGCGCCGCGGGTTTCCCCGGGCGCTCCGAGCCGCCGGGGGGGGCCATGTCGGGGCCCCCCACTTAGAAGTACGCCAGCAGGCGCCCGCAGGCGATCACGCCCGTCCAGAGCATCAGAGAAACCCCGGCCGCGAAGCGCGCCGCGCGAGGTGCGCGCGCACCGTGATCCCACGCGGCGACCTGCCGGAACGGCCGGAGGTGGAAGGCCGCGGCGTTGAGGGCCGCCGCAACGAGCAGGATGAGCTTCAGCCTGAATGCCGGATTCCCGGCGAACTCGGTCGCGTGGGCGACGAACATGAGGCCGCCGGTGGGCACGATGAGGAGTACGCTCGCCCGCGCCCAGGGTAGGAGGTGGCGCTCCATACCGGTCACCGGGAGCTGCCGCGAACGTCCGAGCAGCCTCAGGTCGAACATCGCCGCGCTGCCGACGAGGACAACGAAGCCGATGATGTGAAGGATCTCGACGATCGGATAGAGCCACAGCGACTGCCGCATCGCCGTCGCGGCCGCGGTGGTCTCGAGCCAGGCGAGCCAGCCGACGGTCCCGGCCTGGGTCAACGGAGCTCGACCGTCGCGCCGTCGATCGTGATGCGCTCGGCCCGCATCTCGTCCTCGGTGCTCCGGTGCGGATAGCCGACGACCGTGGCCAAGGCTCCGACCCGCAGCTTGGAAGCCGGCAGGCCGCGGTGCTCCATGCGGGTCGGCGGCGCCAGCACGACGCTCCAGACCTTTCCCGGCACCTCCAGGCGCACGTGGCCGTGGGGATGCTCGTACCCGGCTTCCTTGATGGTGCCGGTGAGGGTGAGTTCCTTGGTCGAGTCGTAGCTGCTCCAGCCGTGGTGCGCAGCGACCGGGGAGACACCGACGGCCAGCAGCAGGAGACCGACCCCCGCGAAGCGTCGCATCGCCATCACGCCGTTCACTTCGAGACGCCTTGACCCGGGTGGCGCGCGTTGACGAGCACCGCCATGTTCCCGTAGGGATGCTTGTTCTCGAGCATGAGCTGGTGGCACTCCGGAATGTCGTCGAAGGCGTAGGTGTGGCTGAGACACGGATCCACCTTGCCTTCGCTGACGAGCTTCGTGACGTCGGCGGCCTGCGCGTCGTTGGAGAGATGGCTGCCCTGGAAGCGCTTCTGGCGCATCCAGTGATAGCGGAGGTCCATCGTCGCAGTGTAGCCGGTGGTGCCGGCGCAGATGACGACCATGCCGCCGGTCGCGCAGACGAGAATCGACGTCGGCAGCGTCGACTCGCCTGGATGCTCGAAGACGATCCTCGGGCTGACTCGCTCGCCGAGGCCGTCCCAGATGGACTTGCCGAATGCCCTCGCGCCCTTCGCCCATTCGCCGTAGGCCTTCG
This sequence comes from Candidatus Rokuibacteriota bacterium, assembly GCA_023249095.1. GTDB lineage: Bacteria > Methylomirabilota > Methylomirabilia > Rokubacteriales > CSP1-6 > AR31. The sequence continues at coordinate 7,045 of JAHFDK010000097.1, forward strand.
CGTCCTCGGTGCTTGGCATCGCGCCCCAGTGCGTGAACTGGCTGCGGTTGACGACCGCCACGGCGCCGTGCTCCTGGCAGAACTTGCGCTTCGCATCGTCGGAGACGACCGCCACCGCGCGCCCGCCGACGGCGCGCGTGATCTCGAGCGCCATGCTGCCGAGACCGCCGGCGGCTCCCCACACGAGGACGACGTCGCCGGACTCGACCACGTGGGGCGGCCAGCCCATGAGCATCCGGTAGGCGGTAGAGGCGCAGAGCAGAAAACAGCCCGCTTCCTCCCAGGTCAAGCGCTTCGGCTTTGCAACGCATTGATGGGCCTGGCAGCGGGCGAACTGGCAGAAGCTTCCGTAGTTGGTCTGGTAGCCCCAGATGCGCGTGCTCTCGGCGAGCATCGGGTCCTTGCCCGAGCGCACCCAGGGGTCGTCGGGGCGCCACCAGCCACTGTGCACGACCACTTCGTCACCGACCCTGACGCTCTTCACGTCCCGCCCGACGGCCCAGACGATTCCCGAGCAGTCGCTGCCGCCGGCGTGGAAGTCCTCGGGCTCGCCCGCCCGCTGGCGCTCGGCGATCACGTCGAGCGGCGTCCCCAGGGCCGCCCAGACGTTGTTGTAGTTGATGCCCGAGGCCATGACGTAGATCAGCACCTCGTCCGGACCGAGCGTCGGCGTCGGGATGATCTCGCGCCGCCAGGCATCGCGCGGCTGACCGAAGCGGTTCCGTCGAACGAGGTACGCGTGCATCCGCGTCGGGACCTCGCCGAGTGGCGGTCGCTCTCCGAGCTCGCAAAGGTCGATCATGCGTTGAATCCTCTTCGGCCCATCTACCCGTTGAATTCTTTGACCAGCCGCGGGAGCCTGGGATCGTCGAGGCCCGGCTGGTAGGGTTGGTAGAGCGCCGTGCTGTCGAGGAGCCCGGCGTAGCGCTCCTTGAGCCGGCGGCCGATCGTCTCGTAGGTCCCGGTGACCGCGAAGGTGTCGAGCATCTCGTCGGTGATCAAGTCGGCCATACCCTGCCAGTCACCCTCGACGGACTTTCGATGGAGCGCCGGCGTGAGGTCTTGCCAGCCGTGGGCCGCGAGCACAGGCTCGTAGGTCCGCGTGGAGGCATAGAACGCGATCTGCTGCTTGACCGATTGCCGGTTCCGCGCCAGCTCCTCCTCGGTATCACCGACGACCGCGAAGCTCGCGGTGGTGTAGGTGAAGTCGGCCCGCTTCCGGCCCGAGGTTTTGAGTCCTTCGTCGACGGCGGGGTGGACGTACTCGCGCAGGTACTTCGGACTGTTGAACGGGTGCACGTGCAGGCCGTCGCAGACTTCGCCGGCGATCCGGCACATGTAGTGGTTGACCCCCGCGATGTAGATCGGCACCTTCGGCTCCGCGATCGGTCCCGGATTGAAGAAGGGCGTCATCAGATCGAAGCGATAGAACTGACCCTTGAAGGCGAGCTTCGTCCCGTTCTGCCAGCAGTCCCAAATGTGCCGCAACGCCAGAACGATCTCGCGCATCTTCGGCCCGGGCGACTCGAACTTCACCGAGAAGCGCCGCTCGTTGTGCCCCTTGACTTGCGTGCCGAGCCCGAGGATGAACCGGCCGTCGGAAGCCTTCTGAAGATCCCATGCGATGTGCGCGAGGATCATCGGGCTTCGCGGGAAGGCCACGGCGATCGCCGTGCCCAGGCGGATGTGCGTCGTGACGCCGGCCGCGACTGCGAGCGGCAGGAACGGATCGTGCTGGGTCTCGGAGGACCAGAGGCAGTCATAGCCGAGCGCCTCGACCTTCCGCGCGTAGGCGGGGATGGACTTCAGATCGTGGGTCAGCATGCCGACGTCGAGCTTCACGGGGCCTCTCCTTGAGTCGAGATAGGCCATTGTAGCCCGCCGCGCGGCCCTGGGCCTCCTCAGTGCCGGCGGGTGGCCAGCATCACGAAGATCATGGCGTGGGTGACGAGCAGTGCCGGGACGGCGACCGTCGGAATGTAGTACGCGGCTCCGAGCTGCACCTGGAGTCGATTGCCCTGGAAGAGGGCGTTGAGCAGGTCGAGCGTCCCCACCGCGCTGAAGAGCCAGACAAGCGGGAGCGCGATCGGCCAGCGCGCCCGGAGGGCGACGATGGCGAGCAGCGCCAGCAGCGCCGCCAGCAGATCGCCGTAGGCCGCGGGCACCGCGAACTCGGGCGGGAGCGCTCCGCCCACGACCGTGGGAACGAGGAACACCATCCCGAGATGGCGCGTCGCGTGGAGAAAGAGCAACGGCGTCAGCGCGCCCGCCAGCGGGAGCGTGGCGAGGCGTGGGGCGACGTACCAGCGGGCGATGAGGCCGTAGATGACGAGGCTGAGCAGGAACTGGAGGGCGAAGATCTGAGATGGGCTCATGGTTTCCTCTGGAGGCGCCAGGCGCCTCGATGAAGTGCGACCGTGACGACGGTCCCGAAGAGCGCGAGCGCCAGCGCCATCACGGCGAAGATCGAGGAGAGGCCGCCGCCCAGCACCCGGAGGGCGATCCACCCGCCGCCCGCCGCGACGACGAGCCGGCTCAGGCCCGCGACGAGTGGCCACAGCAGGCGCCCGGCGCCCTGGGAGGCGAAGTAGAGGGCGAGCCCCAGCCCGAAGAAGCCGTAAGTGGGCCCGACGATCCTCAGATACGTCGCGCCGGTGCGCAGCACCTCGGGCTCAGCGCTGAAGAGCGCGAGCCACACGTGCGGGAAGAGCGCCGCGCTGAGCCCGATCGCCTCCGTGACCCCCGCCGCCATCGCGGCGCCCGTCCACGCCACGCGCCTCGCCCGCGCGTCCTGGCCCGCGCCGAAGTTCGTCCCGACCATCGTGACGAGAGCCGAGCCGAAGCCGAAGACGAGCGGGATCTGCAGGTACTCGAGGCGCACGCCCATGCCGTATCCGGCGAGCGCGAAGGTGCCGAAGGATCCGACCAGCGCCGTGAGGAGAACGATGGTCAAATTCGTCTGGACGTTGTTGACGAGGCTCGGCGCGCCGACGCGCAGGATGTCCCGGAACAGGGCGCGCTCGAAGCGAACCGTCCAGGGCGAAAGTCGGACCAGGCTCCGGCCCGACACGAGGTAGGCGAAGAACACGAGGGTCCCGACCGCGTAGTAGGCGACGACGGCGAGCGCCGCGCCCGTGACGCCCAGCCGGGGAAACGGGCCCCAGCCGAAGATGAGGGCGGGCGAGAGAGTCATGAGGATCGGGCTTCCGCCGAGCACCACGCCGGCCGGGAGCAGCATGTTACCGGTGCCGCGCACGACGCTGGCGAGCGTGTTGAAGAGCCAGACCGCCACCGCGCCCGCGAAGATGACGTTCGAGTAGGCGAGCGCCGCCTCGAGGGCGCCGGCGCGCGCGCCCATCGCGCCATAGATCGCGCGCCCGCCGGCGAGCGCGACCCCGGTGAACAGCATCGCCAAGGCGAGCGCGATGACGATCGCGTGCGCCACCAGCCGGCTCGCGTCGGCGCCGCGGCCCGCTCCGAGCGCCCGCGCGACCGCCGCGGCGACGCCGCCTCCCATGCCCCCGGCCGACATCGTCTGCATGAGCATGAACAGCGGGAAGGTGACCGAGACACCCGCGAGCGCGTCGGCGCCGAGCCACCCGACGAAGTACGCCTCCAGGACGGTGATCGCGACCTGCGCGACGAGCATGACGACGTTGGGCGCGGCCAGCGCGACCAGCGTCGGCGCGATGGGGCCTTCGAGAAGCCGGCGAGTCCTGGGGTCCATGTGACTATGAATTCCGATCTATCTACTAATTATATAGTGACTAGCTTTTCTGTCAAGACCCCGGTAGACTCGAGGCGTGCCCAAGCGCTATGGTCAGGCCTGCCCGGTGGCGAAGTCGCTCGAGGTGATCGGCGACCGCTGGACCCTGCTGCTCGTCCGGGATCTCTTGCCGGGTCCCCGACGGTTTCAGGATCTCCAGCAGAGCCTCGCCGGGATCCCTCCCAACATCCTCTCGGGCCGCCTCAAGCTGATGGAAGAGCACGCGCTGGTGGCGCGAAGGTTCTACTCCGAGCATCCGCCGCGGGCCGAGTACGCCCTGACCGACAAGGGGCGCGAGCTGGGGGTGGTCGTGGGCGCCCTCGCGGCGTGGGGCTCCCGCCATGTCCATCGGCAGACGGCGCTGGTGCACGCCGAGTGCGGGCATCCGGTGGAGATCACGTACATCTGCCCCCGGTGCGCCGGCCGCGTCCGGGGCGCCGCGGTCGAGCTCCGCCGGCGGCCGGCGTCCGGCAAGGCGGCGAAGCGCGCTAGGTCTGGCGGATCCGCTCTGGGAGCGCGCTCAACACGGCGCGCGCCTCGCGGATGATGGTCTCGACCACCTCGCCCGCGCCCGGAAGGTCGCGGACCAGGCCGACGCTCTGGCCGGCCATCATCGGATAGTATTCGGCGTCGCCCTGCTTGAGCGCGGCCATGTAGACATCGTTGGCGGCGCTTCGCTGGATGAGCGGTGGTAAGACCGGCGCGCCGGACTCCGCGTACTCGCGGGTGAAGCGGTTGGCGAGCGCGCGCGCCCAGAGGCCGCTGAGGGCGTCCGTCACCGTGGTCGCGCCGCTCTCGCTCTCGAGGACCCGCTTCTTGTAGAGCTCGGGGGCCATCGATTCGCGGGTGGCCACGAAGCGTGTTCCGAGCAACACGCCGCTCGCCCCGAGGGCGAGGGCGGCGACGAGGCCGCGGCCGTCGGCGATTCCGCCCGCGGCCACGACGGGAACTCGTACCGCGTCGACGACCTGTGGCAGCAAGGCCATGATCCCCACCGTGGTGGCATCCGGCGACGCCGGTTTGCCGTCAATCGATCGGTGGCCGCCTGCCTCGCCCCCCTGAGCCACGATCACGTCGGCGCCGCCGGCCGCCGCGGTGCGCGCGTCCTCCACGGTCGAGACCATGGCCATGACCTTGATGCCGCGCCGATGGCAGTCGTCGACCAGCCCAGGCTCGAGCCATCCGAGGGCCGCGGAGAAGACCGGCGGCCGCTCGTCGAGCACGACCTTGATCGCGGCATCCACGAGATCAGGCGCCCGAGCGGGTCGGGCTATCGTCGTCGGAATCCCGAGGCGCTGGCGGAAGCGGTTGAGCATCTCCTGGGCTCCGCGCAGCGTCTCCTCGCGAATCGCGTCGGGATCGATGGGCGGCCGGAGGGCGCGGTGCAGCCACAGGTTCACGCCGAACGGGCGGTTCGTCAGCTCGCGCGTGCGGTGGATCATCCTGCGCAGATCGTCCGGAGGAACGTTGAGCCCGGCCAGGATCCCGAGGCCTCCGGCGCGGCACACCTCCACCACCAGGTCGGGACCGGCGATGGCGCCCATGCCGGACTGGACGATCGGGTACTCGATGTCGAGAAGATCGCACAGCGTTGTGCGGAAGGTCATGGTGCGGTCTCCTGGATCGCCTGCTCGCGGAGCTTGGCGCGCTGGACCTTGTCACCGTGCGGGCCGGGCGTGCGCGGCACGTCCTTCACGAACCGTACGACGATCGGAATCTTGTAGGAGGCGATCTTGCCGCGGCAGAACGCCCGCAGCTCGTCTTCGGTCAGTTGTGAGCCCTCGGCCGCGATCACGTATGCGACCGGCGCTTCGTTGCGCCTCGGGCCCGGAATACCGACCACGAACGCCTGCACGACGTCGGGGTGCGACATCAGAAACGCCTCGATCTCGCCGGGCGCGACGATGAAGTGACTGATTCGCAGCGTCTCGCGGAGCCGACCCTTGAACATCGTGTGGCCGTCTCCGTCCTGGACGCCGAGGTCGCCGGAGCGAAACCAGCCGTCGGCCGTGAAATCCGCCGCGGTCTCTTCCGGCTTCTTGTAGTAGCCACGAGTCACCCGCGGGCCCCTGAACCGCAGCTCGCCCTCGTCGCCGGGCGTGCATACCGCACCGGTCTCGGGGTGGACCACGCGGACCTCGAGCCCCGGCGCCGGGTTGATCCCGGCGAGCTTCCGCAGCTCGAGCGGCTCGTGGAGGTGGTGGAACATCGCCATCGCGTTGAGCTCGGTCATACCGTAGGGCTCGTACCCGTGCTTCACGCCGATCCGCTCCACGAACGCTTCGCCGAGAGGCCGCGGGCCAGTGTCTCCACGCGCTGTCGGAACCGCGCGAACGTGACGCGCTCGTCGCCGAACACCATGGCGAGGCGCTCGCCCGATTGCGCGGCGACGGCGTCGAGCAGCGCCCGTGCCGTCGCCTCGGCGAACGGGTTGGCGGTCACGGGGCTACTCGAGGCGGTAGAGCTTCGCCGCGTTGCGATGCGCGACGCGCTCGGCGACGTCCGGCGGGAGCTCGCCGAGGATCCGGCGCGTCCACCGAAAGAGCCGATCGAGCATCGCCGGCTCGAAGAGCCGCGCCGCCCAGATGTCCATGCCGATCAGGAAGCGATCGGGCATCTTCTCGATCAGCGCTTTCCAACCTGGATCGATGGGGCCGGTCTCGGAGGCGAGCGCGGGCGTCCGCTGGAAGTGCATGCCGGAGAGATCCACGAGGAGATTGGGATTGCGCATCAGAAGCCGGTGGAGACGGCCGGGCGGACCTTCGCCGCCGTGGGCGAGGACGACCGTGGTCTTCCGGTGAGCGGCGAGGGCGCGATCGAGGGTGGTCTCCGCCGCATCGGTCAGCTCATAGTGGATGACGATCGGCACGCCGAATTTCGCCGCCACGTCGAGGATCTTGCCGAAGGCGGCGCCGGTCGGGTCGCGGTCGATCGTGCGGCGACCGACCTGGCGCACGTGGACCTCCCCGATCACCAGGGGCCGGCCACGGTCCAGCTGGACCTCGAGCTGGCTCGCGGCGCTCTCGGACGTTGGGTCGGGCAGGGGCAGGCCGGCGACCACGCGATCGGGGTACTTCTTGCTCGCCGCCGTCAGCCAGGCTGTGTCGTCCTTCTGCAGCCCGCCGACGCCCAGGAGCACCACCTTGATGACGTTATGCCGCTTCATCGCCGTGACGTACGCGTCGATTGCGGTCGCGTTCGGTACGTGCGAGTGGGCGTCGATCAGCGGTCCCCCGTAGTCAGCGCCCCACGCCTGTCCCGCTACGAGCAGCACGCCAAGCACGAGGGAGCCTATGAAGAGGCTCGCGCGGGTCCGGTGCGGCGTGGCGCCTGGGGGGGCCCCGGCCCCGACCCGTGTTGTCAGCGTTGACGGACCGCACCGCGCGCGCCGCCGCCGCGCCGCGATGTCCGCAGTCGTGGTCGGGGCCGGGGCCCCCCCAGGCGCCACGCCGCACGGGACCCCCATCAGATGATGCCGTCTCGCGTGAGCGCGTGGAGCTCGGCCTCGTCGAGGCCGAGCGATGCGTAGACGTCACGGTTGTGGGCCCCGAGCGCGGGTCCTGCCCAGCTGAGCGTCGCGGGGGTCTCTCCGAGACGCGGCGTGGGCGCTGTCATGCGCACGGTCCCGAGGTCGGGATCCGGGACGTCCACGAGGATCCCGCGTCCGAGCACGTGCGGGTCCTTGGTGATGTCGGCGATGTCATAGACCGGGGCCGCCGTGAGGTCCGTCGTCTCGAAAAGGCGGAGCATCTCGTCGAGCGTGCGGGACCCGATGGCGCGCGCGAGCGCTGCATCCACGAGGTCGTTGTGGGCGACGCGCGCGTCGTTGGTCGCGAAGCGCGGGTCGCTCAGCAGGCTTCCGAGGTCCAGGCCCTCGAAGAGGGCGGTCGCCGAGGCGGGTGTCGACGCCGACAGCGCGACCCACTTCCCGTCACGCGTCTGGTAGGTCCCGCGCGGGCTCGCGTTGTCGGACTGGTTGCCGTGGCGCGCTCTCACCGTGCCGTCGAGCGCGTGCTCGGCGGCGGTGGGCCCCAGCACGGAAAGCAGCGGCTCGTAGAGCGAGATGTCGATCACCTGGCCGCGTCCCGAGACGTGATCGCGGTGACGCAGCGCAGCCAGGACGGCAACCGTGCCCGAGAGCGCGGCGACCATGTCGGCCATCGGGAACGACGGAAGCGTCGGCGGCCCGTCGGACGGGCCGGTCGATGCCGCAAAGCCGCTCATCGCCTCGACCATCGTGCCGAACCCCGGCCGGTCCCGATACGGGCCGTCCTGGCCCCAGCCGGACACGCGGGCGAAGACGAGGCGGGGATTGTCCTTGAACAGGACGTCCCAGCCGAGCCCCCACTTTTCGAAGGTACCGGGGAGGAAGTTCTCGATGAGGACGTCAGCGCTCAGGCTCAGACGCCGAAGGAGCGCCTGACCTCGCGGATGGGCGAGGTTCAGCGTGACCGAGCGCTTTCCGCGCGCGTACACTTTCCACCAGAGCTCGCCACGGTCGCGGAGCCATGTGCGCAGCGGGTCGCCGCCGCGCGGGTTCTCGACCTTGATCACGTCCGCGCCGTGGTCGGCGAGGATGGTCGCGAGCACACCGCCGGCGATCAGGCGGGAGCAGTCGATGACCCGCAGACCGTCGAGCGCGCCGCTCACGTGCGGGAGGACGTCTTGAAGTGTTGCGTCAGCTTGTCCATGATGCGGGCGAGCGCCTCGGTCTCAGTACGTCCGGTGGCCTGGACACCCCAGGCGATGGCCACGGCGACCCAATCGCCCAGTTCGTTCTGATGCACCTCGACCTCGAACTGCATGCCCGCCACTTTACCATCAGAAAGCGCCACCAGGGGTCCCGACGGTGTGGGTCGGGCCGAGGACACACCCTCCCGCCCGACCCACACGGCGGCCGCTCCCTAGTGGCTGCGCGGAAGAGTCGGATGGCCCGCGGCCGCGTCGGCGATCGTGTGGTCGTTGTCGGCCGGGACGGCGCCGCTCACGCCCACCGCGCCGACGATCCGCCCGTCCTCCACCAGCGGGACCGCGCCTCTGCCGAAGACGAATCGATAGTCGCCGAGCGTCGCAACGTTGTCGGCGAAGAGCTGGCGCTTGCCGAACCGCTCTTCGAGATCGCGCGTCGTTGCGTGGAAGGCCGCCGCCGCATTGGCCTTCGCTCGAGCGATCTCGGGCGTCACCCAGAGGGCGCCGTCCATCCGGTCGCAGACGACCAGGTGACCGGCGTCGTCGACGACCGCGATGGCGACGTTGAATCCAAGCGCCCGCGCCTCGACGAGACCCCGTTCGATGCACTCGCGGGCCCGGTCCCGTGTGAGCGCCATTCTCAGGGGACTTCCACCCAGATCTCTCCGCCCTCGACCGTCACGGGATAACTGGCGACGCGCACGCCGCGCGCGGGCATCACACACTCGCCCGATCTCACGTCGTACATCCAACCGTGCCAGGGACAGGAGAGCCGAGCACCCGAGAGCCGTCCCTCGCTGAGGGGACCGCCCTGATGGGGGCACTCGTCACTGCACGCGAAGACCTCGTCATGGACCCGTGCGAGCACAACGCGCGTGCCGCCGGCCGCGACCAGCGTCAGCTGGCCGGCCGGGAGATCGTCCATCCGGCCGACGCGGCAGCGACTCACATCTCATCCTTCACGACGAAGGCGCGGTAGAGACCGGTCATGTACTGCCAGCGCATCTCCGTCGCCTGACGGACCGCGTCGACCGCCTCCGCCTGGCGCGTGGGGCTCGCGCAGTGGCGCTCGACGATCTGGTAGCCGCGCTCGCCGTGGACCTCGTCGGCCTCGATATGGATCGCGAAGAACTCGACTTCGTGATCGGTGAAGCGGTAGTGCGTCTTGAGCGGGGGCAGGTTGCGCTGGTAGATGCCAGGCACCTGGGACTCGAGCCCGACGAGGAGCCCCGCCGCCGCGATGTGGAACGGCTGATGGGACATCTCGAAGCACCACGCGGTGAGGCCGCGGGTCGTCGGGAGCTGCTGCTTGGACTCCACCTCGGCCCGCGCGACACCGCACGCCTCCGCGAAGCGGATCAGCAGGTCGACGTGCTTGGTGCCGGACTCTTCCTCGATGATGTTCTCGAGCAGGAAGTCCCGCGCGTCCGGATCCGGGCATTGGCCGTACACGGTGGCGCACCAGCGCGGGAATTGCGAGACGTACTGGTGATGCTGGGCCGCCCAGGCGCCGAGCTGGGCACGCGTGAGCTCACCCTTCACCCACTTCTCCGTGAACGGGTTCAGGCGGCTGTGGCGGGCGCTGACGGCGCCCTCGAGTTGTGTGCGGAACTGACTCTTGCTCATGGGCTCCTCCCTCGGTGTGTCGAACCGAAGTCGTCTCGCACGAGGCCGGGGGGTCGAGGAATCTCATGGCATATGACCAGGAGGCAAGTCAAGCGCGGGGTGGAGCGGATGGCGAAGGGGGACGAGCGTGCCTAGAGCGCCGTGACGCGATTCGGGCCGAGTCCCTTCGCCTCGCTGAGCGCTCGCTGGGCCGCCGCGATCAAGTCCTCCGCCGACGCCGCGTCGGCGGGGAGGCCGGCGACGCCGAAGCTGGCCGTGACCGTGCCGTGCGCGAAGGGATGGCTCTCGATGATCCCGCGAATTCGCTGGGAGTAGGTGACGGCTCCGGCCTTCGGCGTGTTGGCGAGGAGCGCCGCGAAGTCGTCGCCGTCCAGGCGGGCGATGATCGTGAAGCTCCGCGAGTGCTTGACGAGCTGGCGTGCCACCTCCCGGAGCACCTCGTCGCTCAGGGCCGGCCCCCGATCCGCGTTGAGCTGCTTGAAGCGATCGATGTTCAAGACGACGAGCGAGAGAGGGTGGCCGAACCGCGTGTGGCGCTTGACCTCCTCGTCGATCCGCAGGGCGAAGTAGCGCCGGTTGTAGAGCTCGGTCAGACTGTCCCGGAACGAGAGATCCTCGAGTCGAGCGTTGCGGATGGCGACCGCCGCCTGGGAGGCGAGCGCGCGGATCAGCTTCTCGTGGTCGGGCTCGAACGGAACGATCGCCCCGGAGTCGTCGAGGGCGTTCAGGAGCTCGAGCACGCCGACGATGCTTCCGGTCAGATCTTGCAAGGGGACGGCGAGCACCGAGCGCGTCGAGTAGTCGCTGGCGGCGTCGAATCGCTGGTTGAACGCCCGGGTCTCGTGCACGCCGATCGCGTACGCGTCGGCGACGTTGATGAGCGCTCCAGTCTGCGCCACGTGCCCGGCGAGGCTCGGCTCGCTCAGCCGCAGGGGCTCGGCCTGGAGCCGCTGCTGCATCTCGGATTTACCCAGCTTTCGCTCGATGAGATCGTTCTGCACCACCGCGAAGCGGAGGTGATCGCCCTCGCACAGAAACAGTGTGCCGGCCTCGGCCCGCGTGAACCGTCGCGCCGCCTCGAGGATCCGGTCGAGCAGGGCGTACAGGTCGCGCTCGTTCGTCAGCGCGAGGCCGATCTCGATGAGCTCCTCGACGAGCTGTTCGCGGTCGATCATCGTCAGTGGGTTCACGGGACGGCCACCCGGTTTCGGCCGAGCCGCTTGGCGTCGTAGAGGGCCCGGTCGGCGGCGACGATGAGATCGTCGACGGTCGTCGCGTCCTCCGGCAGGCTGGCGACGCCGAGGCTGACGGTGACCGGCGCGTGCGCGAAGCGGTGCTGCTCGATGACGTTCCGGATGCGCTCCCCGTAGGTGAGGCCGCCGGCCTTCGACGTGTTCACCAGGATGATCGCGAACTCGTCGCCGCCGTAGCGCGTGACGATGCTGAAGCTGCGCGAGTGCTTCACCAGGAGCTGGGAGACGTCGCGCAGGGCCTCGTCCCCGGCTCGGTGACCGAACCGGTCGTTGATCTCTTTGAAGTGGTCCAGGTCGACCAGGGCGAGCGAGAGCGGCTCGCCGAAGCGGCAATGGCGCTTGAACTCCTCTTCCATCCGGACGGCGAAGTAACGGCGGTTGTACACGTCGGTCAGCGCGTCCTTGAACGAAAGATCCTCGAGCCGGGCGTTGCGCAGCGCCACCGCGGCCTGCGACGCCAGCGAACGCACCAGCGTCTCGTACTGCGAGTCGAAGGGCACGACGCGTCCCCGTTCAAGGGCATTGATCAGCTCGAGCACGCCGAGGATGTTGTGCGCCGTGTCCTGGAGCGGGACCACCAGAATCGACTGCGTGCGGTAGCTCAGACGCGTGTCGGAGCGGGGGTCGAAGGCGTAGGGCCGGTCCGGCGGGATCATGTACGTGTCGTGCAGGTTGAGGATGTCGCCCGTGAGAGCGACGTGGCCCGCGAGGCTCAACTCACGGAGACTCAGCGGCTCGGCCTGGAGGCGACGGCGCATCTCGTCGTGGCCCAGCTCCTTCGCCAGCTTGTCGTTCTGGACGACGGAAAAGCGGAGCAGGTCGCCTTCGCGGAGGAACAAGGTCCCGGCCTCTGCGCGCGTGAACCGACGGGCCTCCGTCAGGATGCGCTCGAGCAGGGTTCCCACGTCCCCCTGCTCGCCGGTCAGGGTGATCCCGATTTGCACCAGTTCCCTGAACGCCTGGGTCAGATTCAACGCCGGTCCCCCCAAGAACTCGAGTCAGACCAATTCGTGTGACAACACAGCAAACGCGATGCCAGGATGATTTGGAGAAGGGTTCCTTGGAATAGTCTTTGAAATTCTAGGAATCGCGTCATCCTCCTCGAAGTCAAGGTAACTGTCTGGCAACTCTCTGACCAAGGAAATGCTTACCATTGATCAATTGTTTGCCGGCCTGCCAAGCTCAGTGGGTGACCGCGTGGCAGTGGTTGATCTTGCCCGTGTCACTCTGGCTACGATCCTGGCAATGGACTCATCGTAACCATTTGGTTTCTCTACCTAAAATTCTGAGACTTTCCTGGCACAGCAGTTGCTTGACGGGCGTCGGGGATGTGTCGATGAAGCTGACATTCAAGCGCCGCGAAGTCAAGGATCTCCACCAGCTCGCCACGCTCGTCGCGGAGAATGCCGAAGCGATAGAGTCGGGCCTCCAGAT
>JAHFDK010000098.1:0-16072 GCA_023249095.1 Candidatus Rokuibacteriota bacterium
CGCCGGAGCAGCTCTCGCCGGGGAAAGTGCCCGCGGGGCCCTGGCGATCCTTCGACGCGATCGGTGGCGCACCGAGAGCCCGAACGCGGGATGGACGATGGCTGCCATGGCGGGTGCCCTCAGCGTGGTCCTCGAGAAGCCGACCGTCCATCGGCTTGGTGCCGGCGCCCTGCCAATCGTGAGGGACATCGAGCGGTCGGTGAGAGTGCTGCGAGCGGCAGCCGCGGTTAGCCTCTTGCTCATGGCCGCGGCGTTCGTGGTCGGGAGGAAGCTGGCGGGGCTGTCCGCCTAGAGGCGATAGCTCGCTCCGGCCAGGACGTTGATCGGCGTATTGACAGTGGGTTACATGTCTGAATCTCAGAGAAGACTGGAACGTACGATCGTGCCTGATGGGCCTGCCGCGGACCCTGCGGCTCTCTCCGCGAGTACGGCTGTCGTCTCGCTCGTCGAGCTTCCGGGGCGCGTCGCTCCCAGTGCCCTGACGTGGCGCTTCCAGTGCCCTGAGAGGAGCGTTCTGAAGCTTCAGCGTCGAGAACCGCCGCCGCACGGGCGTTCTCCACCCGCAACCGACGGCCGCACACGAACTCGTCCGAGCCGTACCGCGAGCTCGTGCGATTCACTGCTGCGCGCCTCGCGCGCGGGGCCCCAGCCCCCAGGCCGCGCGGCGGCTCGCACGATCTATCATCTCCGTTCGCCTCGAACGGTGGAGCCCCAGCGCGCGACGTCTTGCGGCTCGCACGGCCTTGATCTTCACTCGCCTCACGCCGTGCGCAAGGGCCCAGCGCGCGGCTGCCGTGCGGTTCGCACTGCGGCCCGCTTTTTCTTCGTCACGGCGCAGCGCCGGGCAGGTACCCTGTTACGAGAGTGCGGCTGACAGACCGGTTGACGGACGGAGTGCGGACGGCGCTCGCGAAGGCGGGCCTGCCCGAGCCCGCAGAATGTGCGTGGGAGATCCCGCGCCAGGCGGAGCACGGCGACTACGCGACCAACCTCCCCATGGTTCTCGCACGGATCGCGAAGCGCACGCCCCGACAGATCGCCGACCTCGTCGCAAAGCATTTCCCGCCGATGCCCGAGGTCGAGCGCGTCGAGGTCGCGGGGCCCGGGTTCCTCAACGTGTTCCTGACTCCGGCCTGGTGCGCCAGCGCGCTCAGCGAAATTCTCGCGGCGGGCGCCGCCTATGGACGTGGTGAGAGTCAAGCGGGGCGGCGCATCCGTCTGGAGTTCGTGTCCGCGAACCCGACCGGCCCGCTGGTCATCGTCAATGCGCGCGCCGCCGCGGTCGGCGACGCCCTCGCGCGGCTGCTCCGGTGGCAAGGCGCGCGCGTCACGACCGAGTTCTACGTCAACGACGCGGGCAATCAGTTCGAGGCCCTCGCGCGCTCGTTCGAGGCGCGCGTGAAGCAGGAGTTCGGCGAGCCGGCCGCGCTCCCCGAGAACGGCTACCCGGGTGAGTACCTCGTCGATCTCGCGAAGGCGTACCGGCACGAGGGTGGCCGCCTCATGAACGGCGCTCCCGAGCGCGAGCGCATCGAGCACTTCGGGCGCTATGCGGTCGCGCGGATGGTCGAGGCGCAGCGCCGGACCCTGCGCGGGTACGGCGTGGAGTTCGACGTCTGGTCGTCCGAGCAGCGCGACGTCCGTGATAAGCGCCTTCCGGAGAAGGTCCTGGAGGAGTTCGCGTCGCGTGGCCTGAGCTACGAGCAGGACGGCGCGCTCTGGTTCCGCTCGTCCGAGCGCGAGGAAGCGGGCGACGACAAGGACCGCGTGCTCAGACGATCGAACGGCGAGCCGACCTACTTCGCGGTCGACGTCGCCTACCACCACTATCTGAAGTTCGCGAACACCGACCGTGTGATCAACCTCCTCGGTCCCGACCACCACGGGTTAGTGGCGCCGATGCGGGAGGCGATGCAGGCGCTCGGCCACCCGCCCGAGGCGTTCGAGGTCCTGATCGTGCAGCTCGTGACCCTGCTGCGTGACGGGCAGCCCGTGCGCATGTCCAAGCGCCGGGGCGAGTTCGTGCTCATGGAGGAATTGCTCGAGGAGGTCGGCCGGGACGCCGCCCGCTTCACGTTCCTCACACGCCGGCACGACAGCCCACTCGAGTTCGACTTGGCGGTCGCGACGCGGCAGTCGAACGAGAACCCCGTCTACTACGTCCAGTATGCGCACGCGCGAATTCGCTCGATCTTCCGCCAGGCGGTGGAGCAGGGGATCGCGGTGCCGATCCTGACCGACGTCGACACGAGCCCGCTCGTCGAGCCCGCGGAGCTGGCGCTGATCAAGCTGCTCTTGCAATTCCCGGAGCTCGTCAACGGGGCGGCCCGGGCACTGGAGCCGCACCGGGTCGCCTACTGGCTGCAACAGCTCGCGGCCGAATTCCATCCCTGGTATAAGACCCACCGGGTCATTCAGGACGACGCTCGCCTCATGCGTGCGCGCATGGCCCTCTGCGCGGCGGTGGACACCGTCATCCGGAACGGCCTGGAGCTCCTGGGTGTGAGCGCGCCGGAGACTATGTGACGGTCGTGCGAGCCGCAGCACGTCGTGGGGCTGGGGCCCCACCGTGCGAGGCGAGCCTATGAACAGAGTCGGGCGAGCCGGACGGGCGCGGCGGAACAGAAATCGCACCGCCTCCGTCCTCTTCCTGGTCGGCTGTCTCACGGTCCTCGGCGGCACGTTCATGCTCGGGGTCATGGCGGGGCGCTTCTGGCCGCGCCCCCCGTCTTCCCAGGGCCCCACCGCAGCGAGGGGCGCGAAGGAGGCGTCGCCGGCGCGAGGGGGGGACAGAGCTGCGCGTCAGGCCGAGCCGGCTCCGACGCTGACCTTCTATCAGGATCTGACCGCGCCGCTCGCGTCGCCGCCGCCGGTGAAACCCGCGAAGCCCCCGCGCGTCGAGAAGAGCGACAAACCCGACGCCACGCCGACGACCGAGGGGACCGCGGTGCCCGAGACCCCCAGACCGGCGCCGAACCAGGCGGCGTTCACCGTCCAGGTCGGCGCGTACAAGGCGAGAGAGCCCGCCGAGGCGTTGCGCGCGCGGCTCGCCGCCGCGGGCCACCCCGCGTACGTCGTCCAGATTGACGCCCCCGGTAGCGTCCGGTTCCGCGTGCGCGTCGGCTCCTTCACCACGCGGGAAGCGGCCCAGCAGGTCGCCGACCGGATCGGCAGCGAGCGTTCGCTCTCGGCCTTCGTGACGTCCCGGTGAGATGGGGGCGCCCAGGCCGGGGCGAGTGCTCGTCGCCGAAGGCGAGCTCACCGCGCGCGTGGCCGAGCTGGGCCGAGCGATCGCGCGCGACTACGCGCGGGAGAATCCGGTGCTCGTCGGTGTTCTCCAGGGGGCAGTGCCTTTCGTCGCCGATCTCATGCGTGCGCTCCCGATCGACCTCACCGTCGATTTCATTCGCGCCTCGAGCTACGGCGCGGGGACGAGCTCCTCGGGCACGGTGCGGCTCGTCGCCGACCTGGCGGTCGACATCGCGGACCGACACGTGCTCATCGTCGACGACATCGTCGACACGGGCCTCACGCTCGGCGCGCTGAAACGAATGCTCGAGGCGCGCCGGCCGCGGAGCGTGCGCACGTGTGTGCTCCTCGACAAGGCTGGTCGTCGGGAGACGGACGTCACCATCGACTACCTCGGGTTCACGATCCCGAACGTCTTCGTGGTAGGCTACGGGCTCGACTACGACGGGCTCTACCGCAACCTGCCCTACGTCGCGGCGCTCGACGCGATCTGAGGCTCTCCGCCGTCGTTGCGCCCGGTGCTATAATGACCGGGCGGATATGAACCAGGTCTACAAGAACCTCGCGCTCTGGATGGTGATCGGCCTCATCGTCATCCTCCTGTTCACCGTCTTCCAGGGTGCGCAGCAGAGCGGCCAGGAACAGCCCAACTTCTCCGAGTTCCTCAAGGCGCTCGATCAGGGTCGGGTCGAGTCCGTCGTCATCCGCGGCAACCTCGTCCAGTACTCGCTCAAGGATTCGCCCCAGACGCAGCGCACGTACATCGTCGAGTATCCCGACTTTGTCAAGACCCTGAAGGACCGCGGCGTCCGCATCGCGGTGAAGCCGCCCGACTCCACCCCCTGGTACGGGATCTTCCTGCAGTGGGTGCCGATGTTGCTCTTCATCGGCGTCTGGATCTTCTTCATGCGCCAGATGCAGGGGGGCGGCGCCAAGGCGCTGAGCTTCGGGAAGGCGAGGGCCCGGCTGATTTCGGAGAAGCAGAATAAAGTCACCTTTCAAGATGTCGCCGGGGTGGACGAGGCCAAGGAAGAGCTGCGCGAGATCATCGATTTCCTGAAAGACCCGCAGAAGTTCCAGAAGCTCGGTGGAAAGATCCCGAAGGGCGTGCTTCTCGTCGGGCCGCCGGGCACGGGCAAGACGCTGCTCGCGAAGGCGATCGCCGGCGAGGCGAACGTCCCGTTCTTCTCGATCTCGGGCTCCGACTTCGTCGAGATGTTCGTGGGCGTCGGCGCTTCCCGTGTGCGCGATCTGTTCGAGCAGGGTAAGAAGCACGCGCCCTGCATCATCTTCATGGACGAGATCGACGCCGTCGGGCGCCACCGCGGGGCCGGCCTCGGGGGGGGCCACGACGAGCGGGAGCAGACGCTCAACCAGCTCCTCGTCGAGATGGACGGATTCGAGACGAACGAGGGCGTCATCCTGATCGCCGCTACTAACCGGCCCGACGTTCTCGACCCGGCACTGCTGAGGCCCGGGCGGTTCGATCGTCAGGTCGTCGTGCCCCGGCCCGACGTGAAGGGGCGCGAGGAAATACTACGCGTGCACGCTCGGCGGATCCCGCTGGCTCCGAACGTCGAACTCAAGGTGCTGGCGCGGGGGACGCCCGGGTTCTCGGGCGCGGATCTGGCGAACCTCGTGAACGAGGCGGCGCTGCTGGCGGCGCGCCAGAACAAGAAGCTCGTCGAGATGTCCGACTTCGAGAGCGCCAAGGACAAGGTCCTGATGGGCGTGGAGCGGCGCTCGATGATCATCAGCGACACCGAGAAGAGGACGATCGCGTATCACGAGGCGGGCCACACGCTCGTGGCCGACGTTCTGCCGGGCACTGATCCGGTCCACAAGGTGACGATCATCCCGCGCGGCCGGGCCCTCGGCCTGACGCAGCAGCTCCCGGTTGACGACAAGTACAACTACTCGAAGGAGTACCTGGTCAACCGCATTACGATCCTGCTCGGCGGGCGGTCCGCCGAAGAGATCGTGCTGAACCAGCAGACCACCGGCGCGGGCGACGATCTGGAGAAGGCGACCGAGATGGCGCGCAAGATGGTCTGCGAGTGGGGCATGTCGGACAGGCTCGGGCCACTCACCTTCGGGAAGAACGAGGAGCACATCTTCCTCGGCCGCGAGGTCGCCCGGGCGAAAGATTACAGCGAGGACACCGCCCTCCTCATCGACTCCGAGATCAAGCGGATCGTGATGGAGTGTGCGAGCCGCGCCAAGCAGATCCTGCAGGAGAACATCGAGAAGCTTCACGCGCTGGCGCGCGCGCTGCTCGAGCGGGAGACCCTCGACGGCGAGGAGATCGCCCGCATCCTGCGCACCCGCCCCTTCCAGGAGGCCGGCGCGCCCGCGTAGCGGCTCGCGGCTCGATTTGGCCCATCGAGCCATCCTCGCAGGCGTCTCCCTCGGGAGCGACCTTCCTGTCGCCGTCATGGGCGTCCTGAACGTCAGCCCTGAGTCCTTTCACGCTGGCTCCGTACACACCGCGGGCGATGATTTGCTCACCGTCGCGCTCGCGATGGTGGAGGCGGGGGCGGCGCTCATCGACGTCGGCGCCCGATCGACGGCGCCCTACCTCGATACCGCCACCAGCGCCGAGGACGAGCGCGCGCGGCTGGCGCGGGCGATCGACGTGCTGGCGCCCAAGGTGCCGGTGCCGATCTCGGCCGACACCGCCCGTCCGGGACCGGCCCGTGGCGCGCTCGATGCCGGCGCGCGGGTGATCAACGACGTCACGGGCCTGCGTGACCCGGCCGTCGCCGCGCTCGTCCGCGAGCGTGACGCCGGGATCATCCTCATGGCGTCTCCGGAGGGACCCGGGCCCCTCGCGAACCCCGTCGCGTCGGGTGTCGAGAGGCCCCTGCCATCGGGCGTGGACCCGATGGCGTGTGTGAAAGCGCTGCTGGCGCGGGGGCTCGAGCGCGCCCGCGCCGCGGGGATTTCCGAGGAGCGTGTCGTCCTCGATCCCGGGATCGGGTTCTTCCGGAACGAAGGGGTGCCCTGGGACGAGTGGGATGTACGAGTGCTGGCGGGGCTCGGCGCGCTCAAGACTCTCGGGCGCCCGCTCTGCGTCGGCGTGTCCCGGAAGTCCTTCATCGGCGCGATTACCGGCCGGCCGAGAACCGAGGAGAGGCTCGCGGGCTCGCTCGCCGCGACCACGGTGGCCGTGTGGAACGGCGCGGCACTGATCCGGGCCCACGACGTCGCCGAAACGCTCGATGCGGCACGCATCGCCGAACGCATCCGCGAGGCACCCCGCACCCTATAATGGACGTGCGAGCCGCAGCGCGGCCGGGGGCTGGGGCCCCCGCGCGCGAGGCGAGCCCATGACTGCGAGCCGCAGGACGTCGCGGGGCTGGGGCCCCGTCGTCCGAGGCGTGCGAAATGGAGCAGACGTGCGAGCCGCAGCGCGGCCGGGGGCTGGGCCCCCGCCGTCCGAGTCGAGCGAAAATACAACAGGAGCGAGAGCCGCAGTGGCGAATCCAGTGAACGTCCAATGACGCGCCTGTTCGGCACCGACGGGATCCGGGGCGTGGCGAACGAAGAGCCGCTCACGCCCGAGCTTGCGTTCCGTGTGGGCCGCCAGCTCGTGGCAACGCTCCAGTTCGACCACGGCGCTGACCGGGTGCGACTCGTCATCGGACGCGACACGCGTCGCTCGGGCCCGCTCCTCGAGGCGGCACTGATCGCGGGCGGCCTGTCCGCCGGCGCCGACTGCTACTCCGTCGGCGTGCTGCCCACCCCCGCCATCGCGGTGCTCACGCGGCGCCTCGAGGCTCACGGTGGCATCGTGCTCAGCGCCTCGCACAATCCGTTCGAGGACAACGGCATCAAGCTCTTCTCGTCCGAGGGGGCCAAGTTTCCGGACGCGTGGGAGGCCGAGATCGAGCAGCGGCTCGGGGGCCCGGATCGCGCGCCCCGCGCCCGCGGCGCGCAGATCGGCGCGTTGGTGAGCTACGACCGGGCCGAGGCGGTGTACGTCGACTTCCTGTGCGACTGCTTTCCGCTCGACCTGAGCCGCTTCACCATCGCCCTCGACTGCGCCCACGGCGCAACTTACCGCGTCGCGCCGCGCGTGTTCCGGCGTCTCGGCGCCAAGGTGATCACGATCGGTGTGCGGCCCGACGGCACCAACATCAACGCCCGATGCGGCGCGCTCCACCCGGACAACCTCCAGCGGAAGGTCGGTGCCAGCGGCGCGACGATCGGCTTTGCGTTCGACGGCGACGGCGACCGGCTGATCTCGGTCGACCACACGGGCGAGATCCGCGATGGGGACTACGCGCTCGCGATCGCGGGGCGCCATCTGGCGTCGCGCCAGCGGTTGAAGCAGAACCTCGTCGTCACCACGGTCATGGCCAACCTGGGCCTCGACCAGGCCCTCGAGGCCGCGGGGATCCGCGTCGTCAAGACGCAGGTCGGGGACCGCTACGTCCTCGAGGAAATGCAGCGCCTCGGCGCCAATCTCGGCGGCGAGCAATCCGGCCACCTGCTGTTCCTCGACCACTCCCCCACGGGGGACGGGATCCTCTCGGCGCTCGCGCTGCTCAGCGTGGCCACCGAGACGGGCGAGCCGCTGGCATCGCTGGCGGCCTGCCTGCGCAAGTTTCCCCAGGTGCTCATCAACGTACCCGTCCGGTCCAAGCCGCCGATCGACTCGATCACCGGGGTCGGCGAGCGCATGGCCGCCTTCGAGCACGAGATGAACGGCCGCGGGCGCGTCCTGATCCGGTACTCGGGCACCGAGGCGCTGGCCCGCGTCATGATCGAAGGCGCGGACGGGGCCCGCATCCGCGCAATGGCCGACGACCTCGCCGGTCTCATCCGCGTTCAGATCGGCGACCGATGACGATCTCCGGCATCGGCGTGGACCTGGTCAGCATTTCGCGCATGCGCTCGATGATCGACCGCTGGCAGGATCGATTCCTGCACCGCGTGTTCACCGAGCAAGAGATCGCGTACTGTTGCGCGCGGAGGGATCCGGCGCCGCACTTCGCGGCCCGCTTTGCCGCCAAGGAGGCGGGGCTCAAGGCGCTGGGCACCGGGCTGCAGCTCGGTGTGCACTGGCGCGAGCTCGAGGTCCGTCGTGAACGTACCCAGGCGCCGACGCTCGTTTTGTCGGGCAAGTCGAAGGAGATCGGGTTGTTCAAGGGTGGGAGCCGGATGCTGCTCTCGCTGACCCACGAAGGGGAATATGCGCTCGCGCAGGCGATTCTGGTGGGCGATTAGCTTGGCGATCGGACCCATCGTTCTCTCCGGCTGCGCCACCCGGGCGAGCCTCCCCGAGATCGAGGGTCTGCCCGGCGCGCTCGCCGGCACGATCGGTCGACGCGGCGTCGTGATCGCAGCGCCGCACGGCATCTCTGACGCGCGCACCGGCGATATCGTCGCCGAGCTCGGCCGCCGCACCGGGTTCGGCGTAGTCATCGCGACCGGCTTCAACCTCGAGCCGGACGCGCGCGCGCGCGCCGGCCGGCGTTACCAGGTCAACCGGCCGCTCGAGGGCACGCCAGGGCGTCCGGCGTCCGAAGAGGTCACTAGCGAGAGCGCTCGGCAGGTCTACGAGGCGTACGAGCCACGCGTGCGTGAGGTCGCGCAGGGGCCGCTCACCCTCTATGCCGAGATCCACGGCAACAACCATCACGACGCGATGAACCGAATCGAGATCGCCACCGTGGGTGTCGACCGTGCCGAAGCCGTCAGGCTTCGAACGCTCTTCGAGTTGGTCCGAGACGCGCACCTGCGGGTGAACCGGGGAGCGCCACATCTCGAGATCCTCATTGAGCCTGCCGACACCGTGCGTTACGCCGCGTCCGGTGCGAAGCGCGATGGTATCCTCAGGCTCCCGCAGCTGGCGCTGCACATCGAGCTTCCCAAGGCCGCGCGCACCGAGTGGCGGGAAACCTACACCGCGATCCTCGCCGACTTCCTCGTCCAGGCGTTCCCGCCCCCTCCCGGGAAGTAGCCGCCGTGCTGGGCGTCTTCACCGCCGATGAAATGCGGCGGCTCGACCGGCGCGCGATCGCCGAGCTGCGCATTCCTGGGGCCACCCTCATGGAGAACGCCGGTCGCGGCGCGGCGGAATCGATCGTTGCCGCGCTCCCCGCGCTCGGCGCGCCCCGCCGCGGTGCGCGTGTCGTCGTCGTGTGCGGCAAAGGCGGCAACGGCGGCGACGGTTTCGTCGTCGCGCGGTGGCTCAAGCGCCGCGGCGCGCTCCCGTCGGTGCTACTCGCGTTCTCGCCCGCCGAGATCGGCGGCGACGCCCGGCTCAAGCTCGAGGAGCTGCGGCGCAGCGGCGTTCGCCCCCTTCGCCTCGAAGATGACCGCGCGATCGCCGCCGTGCTGGCGCGGGCCCACCTCGTCGTCGACGCGCTCCTCGGAACCGGCTCGCGGGGCTCTCCCGAAGGGAGGGTCTTGCGCGCGATCGAGTTGATCAACGTCTGCGGCCGGCCCGTCGTCGCCCTCGACATTCCCTCGGGGATGTCTGCGGACGGTGGAGCGCAAGCGGGAGCCGCGGTCCGGGCAACGATGACCCTGACCTTCGCCGGACTCAAGCGTGGCCTGGTCACGTCCCCGGGCGATGAGCTCGCCGGAGGTGTGAGCGTGGTCCCGATCGGTGTCCCGGATGCCGAGGTGGCGCGCGGGGTCACGACGTTTCTCCTCGAGCCGAGCGACGTGGCCCGTCACTTTCCGCGCCGCCCCCGCGTGGCTCACAAGGGAACCTACGGCCATCTGCTCCTGGTGGCTGGCTCGCTCGGCAAGACGGGCGCGGCCGCACTCGCGGCAGCCGCGGCGATGCGCAGCGGAAGCGGGCTCGTCACGGTCGCGACGCCCGTGAGCCAGCAACCGATCGTCGCAAGCCTCGTGCTCGAGGCGATGACCGAGCCGTTGCCAGAGACCCCCACCCACACGCTCGCGCTGAAGGCGCGTGAAGTGATCGCCGAGCTCGCGGCGTCTCGCGACGCCGTCGCGATCGGCCCCGGCATCGGCCTTGACGAAGAGACCCAGCAGGCCGTGCGGAGTCTGATCCAGGAGCTTCGCAAGCCGCTGGCCGTTGACGCGGACGCGCTGACGGCCCTCTCCGGCCATCTCGAAGTGCTGGCTGCCGCGCCATCGGTGCGCTGCCTCACGCCTCATCCCGGCGAGATGGCGCGGATGCTCGGAGCCCGAGTGGACGACGTGCAGCGTGATCGGATCGAGACCGCCCGGGAGTTCGCGGCCCGCTACCGGGCGTACGTTGTTCTCAAGGGCGCCCGGAGCGTGATCGGCACGCCCGACGGGCGCGTCTTCGTGAATCCGACGGGTAATCCCGGGATGGCAAGTGGGGGCACCGGCGACGTGCTCACGGGCATGCTCGGCGCCTTCCTGGCGCGCGGCATGGATCCGGGGGCCGCCTTGCAGTCGAGCGTGTACCTGCACGGGAGCGCCGGAGACATCGCCGCCGAGCGTGTCGGGGAGGAGGCGCTGATCGCCCGCGATGTCGTCGCGGCGATCCCCGAGGCGTTTAGGAGGCTGGGTGGCGCCTCGGGCTGAGATCACCAGTGCGCGACCCGAGGAGACGGAAGACGCCGGCGAGCGTCTGGGCCGTACCCTCGGGCCCGGCGCCGTCGTGGCGCTGACGGGGGAGCTCGGCGCCGGGAAGACCTGCTTCATCCAGGGGCTCGTTCGCGGCCTCGGCGTCACTGGCCGCGCGACGAGCCCGACCTTCGTGCTCATCAACCAATACCCCGGCCGTGTGCCCGTCTATCACGT
Source organism: Candidatus Rokuibacteriota bacterium (assembly GCA_023249095.1). GTDB lineage: Bacteria > Methylomirabilota > Methylomirabilia > Rokubacteriales > CSP1-6 > AR31. The sequence continues at coordinate 11,005 of JAHFDK010000098.1, forward strand.
CGACGCCTACCGGACCGAGAGCCTGACCGAGCTGATGGATCTGGGCCTTCTCGAGCTGTTGGGCGGCGGGGGAGTGACGGTCATCGAGTGGGCGGACAAGCTGGAGTCGCTGCTACCGCCTGAGGCGATCCACGTGCACATCGATGGCGTCGGCGACCAGCCCCGGGCGATCACGATCCGCACGTGAGCGCAGGTACCGTATCGGACTCGTCGCATTGACCGGCGGGCGCGAGTCGCGTACGACAGACGTATGGCGATCGAACACTGGCCTGAGGCCGAGCGGCCGCGCGAGCGGCTCTACTGGAACGGTCCCGAGGCCCTCGCCGACGTCGAGCTCCTGGCCATCCAGCTCGGCTCCGGCACCCGCGGAAAGAGCGCGATCGACCTAGCGCGCGAGATGCTGGCCGCCTATGGCTCGTTGGCCGAAGTTGCGGGCCGCGAGGTCGTGGAGCTCGCGAAACTCTCAGGCATCGGGCCGGCCAAGGCCGCGCGACTGGTCGCCGCGTTCGAGCTGACGCGGCGCCTGAGGGCTCGGACCCCAGGCGCCCGTGTCGTCCTGTCCGGCCCCGCCGAAGCGTACGCGGCATTTGGACCGCTCATGGAAGATCTCAAGCGCGAGGTGTTTCGCATCGCGCTCCTCGATGCGCAGAACGGCCTCTTGCGCGACCGAGTGATCTCCCAGGGAACGCTGTCGGCGAGCCTCGTACACCCGCGGGAGGTGTTCAAGCCGGCGATTCTCGAGTCGGCCGCCTCGGTGATCCTGCTCCACAATCATCCGAGCGGTGATCCCACGCCAAGCCGTGAGGACATCCGACTGACACGGCAACTCGTCGAATGCGCACACCTGCTGGATCTCCGCATCCACGACCACCTCGTGATCGGACACGGCAGATTCGTGAGCCTGGCCGAACGAGGCATCATCTAGGGCGCCCCGGCCCGGTCTGACCGCTCAACTCTTCGCGAGCTTCTCGATGTCTCTCCGCGGCAGCGTCTGCAGGCGTGAAAGGAGCGATTTCACTTTTCGCTCGGACGAGTGATCGGCCAGTATCAACTTCTTGGAGCGGGTCCCGTTCACGATGTAGGCCACCCAGTCGTCGAGATTGGGAGTGCCGCGCCACGCGACGGTAACGCCGCTGAAGCGCAGGCGTCGCCGGCCTTCCACCTTTGCAAGTGGTTTCCTGCTACTGCCGTCCATCGTGCTTTGTACCTCCAGACAGGGCCGGTCCTGACGGTCGCGGTGCAGCGTTGGAATGAACCGAGAACATCGCCCGCCAACCTTACGAGCGCCGTGATTTCAGTGTCAAGTTCTCGTTTGTCCGCGAAAAATGCGAGCCCGGACGCGCCGCTGCGAGGGGGACCCGCGTAGAATCCGGGATTCTTTGTGGGTGTGCTCTCCGTGGACGAACGGACCGTCATATTTCGGCGACGCGTTTGCGAGACCGCGTTAGACCGTGTGTTTTCGTCATCTGTGGACATCTGTGGACAAGTGGATAAGGTGTGGGCATTCTTGGTGCCGACCGAGCGCGCTCAACGGCCGTCGAGGAGACGCTCGAGGATCTGTCGCGCCAGGATCGGCCCCCGGGTGATGAATCCGGTGAAGTATCCGATCGCGTTCGCGCCTTCGTGGAGGAGTTGCCACGCTTTTTCGGGCGAGTCCACGCCGCCGGTCGCGATGATCTCGACGTCAGCGCCGAAGGCTCGGCGTGTCCGGCGCAAGTTTTCGAGCGTCGCGGGAAACAGGTCGGGGCCGGAGAGCCCCCCCGTGCTCTGCGAGAGGCGCCGATCCACCACCTTTTGGGTGTTCCCGTAATTGACGATGCGGACGCCGGCGGCCAGTGCCGCCGGGATGATTTCACGCTCGTTGACCTCCGCGAAATCGGGCGAGAGCTTGACGATGAGGGGCTTGGTCGTCGCCCTGCGCACCTCGCGGAGCAGCGTGGCGAGCTCGAACGGCTTCTCGCTCCACTCGTAGACCAGCTTCGTGTTCGGTGAGGAGATGTTGAACTCGACCAGGTCGCCGAGCGTCCCGAGCTCGCGCACGAGCTTCACGTAGTCGTCGACCGCCTCGCCGGCCACGCTCACGATCAGCGGCACCCGGTGGGGGAGTGACGCCACCGCGGCGCGGAAGCCCTCGAGGCCGGGGTTCTGAAAGCCGTTGCAGTTCACGAGCCCCGGCCCGGCGCCGGTGCGCGTCCGGACGAGATTGGGCTGGGGATGGCCGGGCCGCGGCTGAACTGTAATGGACTTAGTCGTGATGGCGCCGAAGCCCAGGCCCATCGCGCGCGCGAGGATCGCCGGGTCGTAGTACATCGCGGCCAGGATGAGCGGGTTGGGCAATCGTACGCCGCCCAGCTTGATCGCCAGCCTCGGATCCTGGAGCTGGAAGCAACCGAGCCGGTCGAGTGGCAACCGACGGAGCACGCTCTGCCCCAGCGAGATGGCGGCTGATTCGGGGAGGCGGGAGAGGAGACCGGCATAGAGGAACCGGTAGAGCACCGCGATCGTTCGGCTCATGCGGGACGACCGGTCGCAGAATAACACGCGCTCTTGACGATTGCGACGGTGCCATTTAGGGTAAGGCATTGAATTTCATCGTGAACTCGCGCCTTGCAGCACTCCTCAGCGTCGTAGCCGTGACTGCGGCGTGCGCTGGCACGCCGCCGTCGAGCGGCGGGCCGCCGCTCGGCCTCGATCAACGGCTCGTCGCGCCCGCGTTCTCGTTCACGGCCGACACGTTCGAGTTCCCGAACATGATCCGATCGCGCCATCCCGACGAACCCGGTCTCTACGCGAACTACTGCTTCGTGCTGGCACGGGGCATGCGCCAGTTCGTGCAGTTCGCCCGGTTCGATCCTGCGCTGCCGAAGCTCGATCAAGCTGGGTATGTCGAGCGCGTCAGGCAGGTCGCTGCGTTGACGCCCTGGCAGCCGGCCAGGCCCCCCGACGATCGGATCGTGATTCCCGGTTACGCGAATCTCCGCGAGTTCTCCCGCGAGGAGGAGGCTGCTGTCAAGGAAGGGCTGGGAGGCCGGTTCTTGACGCTCGTGCACTGGACGAACTGGCGCGTGGTATTCCCGGTCACTGGCGACCATCAGGAGGTGGTCGCGCACGAGATTCTCGAAGAGCTGCGGGCGGGACGCTTGGTCCAGCTTCTCGTGACCAACTGGCCAAAGCCCGAGTTGAATCACACAGTTGTTGCCTTCGAATCGCGCCCGTCCGGGAGTGGCGTCGAGTTCGTCGTGTGGGACCCGAACAATCCGGCCGAGCCCGGTATCATGACGTTCGACCAGAGCGCTCGGAGCTTCTGGGCGACGCGTCTCTACGACACGGAGCCGGGACCCATCCGGGCGTTTCGGATGTATTACTCGCGACTGTTATGATGACGCTCTTGCTGAGCGTGCTCGAGAACGCCGTGCGGCGGTGCCCGGAACCCTGGCTCCATCCTGGTCAGGTCGGGAGGAACGCGCCTGCGCGCTGAGCCCGTTGCCCTCATCGCTGCCGGAGCCGTGACCCCGCTCGGCGCCGACCTCGACGCGTTCTGGTCAGGGCTCGTCACGGGAACCGATGGTATCTCGATGATCGAGCGCTTCCCGGTGGACGACCTGCGGGTTGGGCGCGGTGGCGAGATCAAGAAGCTCCGGCCACTGCCCCACACACGCCACACGGGATGTCGCGCCACGCAGCTTCTGCTGGCCGCGGCCCAGGACCTCCTGGCCCGTGCCGTCATCTCGGCCGTGCCCGAACGGGTGGCGGTCGTTCTCGGCACCGCGCTCGGCGGGGTCGAACAGCTCGAGCGCGCCCTGGCGCGGGGGGGCCGTCCACGCCACGCCGTCGGCGCGCTCTACGACAGCCCCGCGCACGCGCTCGCGCACCGGCTCGGCGCACGAGGCCCTGTGCTCACGGTGGGCACGGCGTGCGCGGCGGGGGCGACGGCGCTCGGCATCGGGGCGGACCTGCTGCGCGCCGACGCGGTCGATGTCGTGATCGCCGGTGGCTATGATGGGCTTTGTAGATTTGTGATGCGTGGCTTCGACGCCCTGCGCTCGCTCACTCGTGAGCGCGTGCGGCCATTCGACCGCCGGCGCAGCGGCCTCCTGCTGGGAGAGGCGGCGGCCCTGGTGCTGATGACCCGCGACGACGGGAAGGGAGGACCAAAGCTCGGAAGGCTGCTCGGTCATGCGAGCGCCAGCGACGGTTCGCACATCGCCGCCCCGGATCCGAACGGTCGTGGCCTGGAGTTCGCGGTCCGGGCGGCGCTCGACGAAGCCGCGGTGACGCCGGCCGACGTGGACTTCGTGAGCGCCCATGGGACCGGCACGCCGCTCAACGACCGGATCGAGGCCGAAGTGCTCAGGCGGACGCTGGGCCGCCGCGCCTCCGCGATTCCCGTCAACTCGATCAAGGGGGCGCTCGGCCACTCGATGGGGGCGGCCGCAGCCCTCGAGGCCATCATGTGCCTTCTCGCCTCGCGCGAGGGCGTCGTGCCTCATACACTCGGTCTGGAGGAGCCCGATCCGGCGTGCGATCTGGACCACGTCGTCGGGTCCCCCCGTGCCACGCGTCCCCGGGTGAGCCTCAGCACCTCGCTGGGCTTTGGCGGCTGTAACGCCGCGCTCGTCCTGGAAGGTGCGGAGACATGACCGTCTCGCTCGAGTCCCGGTCGGCTGCAGCGGGTCCGGCGAACCCCACGCCGACGACGGGGACCACGGTCGAGGCCGTCGCGGTGCTCACCGGGTGGGGTCGCGGCGTCCGCGCCTTGCCGGCGGACGCTGCGCGGGCGGCGGCGGGCCGGGCGGTGATCCCGCTCTTCCGTCCAGTACTCGAGGGCGAGCGGTTCAGGCGGGCCACCCGCGAGTGTCTGCTGGGCGTCGCGGCGGTCGACGCCCTCCTGCGCGAGAGCAACATCGCCCGTGACATGATACGGGGAAGCGCGACCGCGCTCATCTACGTCACCGGCGCCGCCTATGGCGCCTCGAACCAGGCGTTTATTGTAGCGGAGTCCGTGAGGCAGGCTCGCACCGAAGGTGGCCTGAGCGAGAAGCAACGCGGCTCTGTTGTAGCGGAGTCC
>JAHFDK010000098.1:16172-19563 GCA_023249095.1 Candidatus Rokuibacteriota bacterium
CGTCACCGGCGCCGCCTATGGCGCCTCGAACCAGGCGTTTATTGTAGCGGAGTCCGTGAGGCAGGCTCGCACCGAAGGTGGCCTGAGCGAGAAGCAACGCGGCTCTGTTGTAGCGGAGTCCATGAGGCAGGCTTCATCCGAGGGTGGCCTCTCGGAGAAGCGAGTCGGCTCCGTGGTTTCGAGCGGCACGTTGCATTTCCCGTACACGGCGCCGAGCGCGATGGCTGGCGAGGTCGCGATCGAGTTCGGATTGACTGGCCCGTATGGCATCCTGATCGGCGGAGCCGCAGCGACGATCGACGCCCTCTGGCAGGCGACGCGACTCCTGGCCGGGGGACGGTGCGAGCGTGCGCTCGTGCTCGCCGTCGAGACCTTCGAGGAGTGCGCCGCCCTCTACGCGCGGGGACGCTGGCTCGTGAGGCGTCCGCTGGTCGAAGCGGCGGCATGCGCGCTGCTCGTGCCCGGCGCTCTCCGCGCACGGTACGACGCGCCGCGGACGCCGTCGACGCTCGAGACGTTGGCGCGCGTCCGCGCCGGCGAGACGCTCGCGTGCGCGCCGCTCATCGCGCTGGCGCTCGCGCGCGACGGCGGAGCAGCGGGATCGGTCAGTGTCACGGGCGAATGGCGCGGCCGCCGCGCTGGACTCCACTGGCAGTAGTGGTAGTAGGAGCCGAACGGCGCCGCGCCGGGAGGCGACGCTTCAGAGGGGCGGGGGTCGTAGGAGCCGAACGGCGCCGCGCCGGGAGGCGACGCTTCAGAGGGGCGGGGGTCGTAGGAGCCGAACGGCGCCGCGCCGGGAGGCGACGCTTCAGAGCCTAGGAGGGGTATGGAACCCAAAGAAGTGTTCGACGAGCTCAAAACGATTCTCGTGACGCGGCTCAAGTTCGACCCGCGCCGCGCCGTCGACTTGACCCTCGAGACGACCTTGCCGAAGGACCTCGAGGGCTCGATCGGTCTGGACTCGCTCGACTTCATCGAGCTGTCGATCGCGCTCGAAGAGCGTTTCGGCATCGTGATGGATGATTCTGCGGACCTGGCCCCCCATTTCATGTCCTTCGACACGCTTTCGCGCTACGTCGCATCGAGGACGGCCGGCGCGTGAAGCCCGTTGCCGTCACGGGGCTCGGGGTCGTCAGCCCGTTCGGGGCCGGCGTGAAGGCCTACTGGGAGGGGATCAGTGGCGGCGTCTGCGCCATCCGACCGATCACCCTGATCGACACCGAGGGCTTCCGTTGCCGGATCGCGGCCGAGGTGCCGGACGGCATCGCCGGCTCGGCACGGCGCACACGGGCCGACCGATTGGCCCTCGCCGCCGCGCGCGAAGCGCTGGACGACGCCGGGGTCGTTCGCGGAGAGCGTGCGGAGGCCGCGCTGATCGTGGGTGCGGTCGGCGGGGGGATGCTGGAAGCCGAAGCGTGGTACTGGCGACGTGCGCGCGGTGTCCTCGAGCCCATGCCGCGGACTCTCGCGTCGAGCTTTCCATCCGCGCACGCCGATGTGATCGGGAGCGTCCTGGGCCTCGGTGGGCCGCGCGAAACGGTCGTGACGGCCTGCAGCTCCGGGGCCGTGTCGCTCGCGCTCGCGGCCGATCTCGTGGCGGACGGTGTCGCTCCGCTGGCGGTCGCCGGGGGAGTCGATGCACTGACGCGGATCTGCTTCATGGGGTTCAATGCGCTGAAGCTCCTCGACTCGGCGCCGTGCCGTCCCTTCGATCGTGATCGGCGCGGCATGTCCATCGGCGAGGGCGCCGCGTTCGTGGTGCTCGAGGACGCTGGCCGCGCGAGAGCGCGCGAGGCGCGGGTTTACGCGGAGCTGGCAGGCTACGGCATGACGAGCGATGCCTTTCACGTCACGTCGCCGCACCCGGACGGTGAGGGGATGGCGCGGGCGATGCGCGCGGCCTTGCGGCAGGCGGGCGTCACGCCCGCATCCGTCGGGTACGCGAACGCGCACGGCACGGCCACGCCGCAGAACGACCGGATCGAGGCGCGGGCGATTCGTGACGTCTTCGGCGAGGGGCGTCTCCTCGTCAGCTCGACGAAGTCCATGATCGGGCACACGATGGCGGCAGCCGGGACGCTCGAGGCGGTGGCGACCGTGCTGGCGCTCGTGAACGAGGTCATCCCGCCGACCGCGCAGCTCGAGACCCCCGATCCCGAGATTCCCTTCGACTGTGTGCCGCGCGTGGCGCGCGAAGCGGCCGTCGAGCTCGCGGTGTCGAACTCGTTCGGTTTCGGTGGCCAGAACGTGACGCTGCTCTTCAGGCGCGCCGCGTGATGGCACCCCGGGTCGTCATCACCGGGGTCGGCGTCATCGACGGACACACCTCCGGCGTGGTGAGCCAGTTCCTGGACCAGTCGGAGGCGCGGCGCCTTTCGCGCGTGTGTCAGTTCACGGTGGCCGCGGCCCGCCTGGCCTTGGCCGACGCCAGTCTCGATCCCCAGGGTGGGATGGCGCTACTGATCGGCACGGAGTTCGGCGACATGGTCTCCACGATCGCGTTCGTGGACGGCTACCTGCGCCGCGGGCCGGTAGGCCTCTCGGCGCTCCTCTTCCCGCACACGGTCATGAACACGATGGCGGCAGCGACCGCGATCGCCGTGTCGGCGAAGGATCTCTCGCTGACGCTCAACGCTCCGACGGTGGCCGGCGAGCTCGCGATCGCGCGCGCCTTCGCGGCCGTCCGCGCCGGCCGGATACGGGCGTGTCTGGCCGGCGGCGCCGACGAGCCCCCGCCATTCGTCGTGAACATACTGCGCGAGGCCGGTGCCGGAGCCGACGTGAGAGGCGAAGGAGCGGGCTTCGTCGTGCTCGAATCGCTCGACTCGGCGCGCGCTCGAGGCGCCGGGGTCCTTGGCGAGATCGTCGGGGCCGCCTGGCGTGCGCTGCCCGCCCGCCCCCACGGGATCGGCCGGAGCGCGGCCTCGCGGGCAATCGCCGCCGCCCTCGCGGACGCCGGCGCCGACTCCGCGGAAATCGGCCGCGTCTACACCTCGGCGAACGGGGACGGACCGCGCGAGGCGTGGGAGCGCGCTATCCTCGACAGGGCGCTGGCGCCTCACCGACCCCCGAAGAGATCGCTGAGCCTGCCCACCGGGCGCCACTCCGGCCTGGCGGCTCGGACCGTCGCGACGGCCGCGTCGGAGGCGGGCGACCGGCTGGCGTTGGTTCACTCGGTAGCGCGAGGCGGCAACCAGGTCGCCATCGTCGTCGCGGGGCCAGGCAGTGCGAGCCGAGGCCGGCCGACGGACGAGGCGAGCTCTTCAGCGGTTCAGGATCCCCCACGGCGTCCCGAGGAGCGCGCGCTCGCGTGAACACGCTCATCGTCGTTCCCGTCTTCAACGAAGCGGACACCGTCGGCGAGGTCGTGGCCGCCGCGCGCGCGTACGCG
>JAHFDK010000363.1 GCA_023249095.1 Candidatus Rokuibacteriota bacterium
GACCTTCGGGCTCGGGGTCCTGCAGGGCCTCGCCCGCGGCGGGCTCCTAGAGAAGATTCACTACCTCTCAACAGTCTCAGGCGGCGGCTATGTTGGCAGCTGGCTGTCGGCATGGATCACGCGGCGGGGCGCCAGCGAGGTCATCGCCGACTTGAAAGCGTCCCGCACGGCGGCCGCGCCTGAGCTGAAGCAGGTTCAGCACCTGCGCAACTACACCAATTATCTGAATCCCCGGTTGGGATGGCTCTCGGCCGACACATGGACACTCTTCGCCACTTACGTGCGAAACCTCCTCCTGAACTGGGCAATGCTGGTGCCGCTACTGCTCGCCGCGCTGGCGGTGCCGCGGCTGTTAGTGGCGCTAATGGAGCTATCGTTCGAGGCAGGCAGCGGTTCGCTGACCTGGGTCCAGCTTTCTGCCTGGGTGGCCCTGATCGTCGCCATGCTCTACGTGGCGATCTGCCAGTGGACGCCCGTCCGAAGCGATAGGAACCGGGTGGCCGCCGCCATCCTCGACCAGCGGGGAGTTCTCTGCTGCTGCCTCACACCACTGGTGTGGTCCGCGGCGGCCTTCGCGATTACTTGGGCGTGGGCCAGCAACATCGGCAGCGCCAACTGGACGCCCGTGAGCTTTCTGCAAGATCAGGAGCTCGTGCCGACGGGGCCGGTGAGGGAATGGGCGGACCTCTACGCCTCCTTCGCGGTGCCGGTGTTCCTCGTTGCCTTGCTGCTGGCCGTCACTGCCTACGTGGGCCTGACCAACCGTTTTCGGTGGTCGACCGATGAGGACCTCGAGTGGTGGGCGCGGATTGGGGCTTGGGTTTTGATTGTCGTGGTCTTCTGGCTCGGTAGCCTCTTGGTGGTGTTCGGCCCTCAGGCTGCGGTGTGGCTCTGGACCGACTCAGGTTGGACAGCTAACGGCAGCGTGGGTAGCGTAGGCGTGCTCTCGGGGCTCATCGCCATCCTGGGCGGCAAGAGCGGACGCACACCCGCGCCCGGCACCGAGGGGCGCCCCAAAGCCGGCAAGGTACCTAGCTGGCTCTTCGACTGGTTAGTGGCCCACGCTACCGTGGTTGCTGCGCCAGTGTTCATCGGCTTCATCGTCATGGGCCTCTCGATGCTCACCAACGTCCTGATGGGGCTGCTCGGTGAGTTCTTCAACGCCCACCCGCTGGGGCTTCAGTGGGATCACGCCGCGCTGTTGCTGCCGCCGGCAGCCTGGCATGAGAGCGTTATCTTCGAGGCACCGGTCCAGCTCGTGGCGGCGTTCATCGTCCTGATGGTGGCGATCAGCGTCATCGCCGCTCGCTTCGTGAACGTCAACAAGTTCTCGCTCCACGCCATGTACCGCAATCGCCTCATCCGGGCGTATCTTGGTGCCTCCAACGAGGAGCGCAGCCCCGACTGGTTCACCGGCTTCGACGATCATGACAACATGCAAATGCACCAGCTCGGCGCGGACCGACCCCTGCACATCGTCAATATGGCGCTGAACCTGGTCCGCAGTAAGAATCTGGCCTGGCAGGAGCGCAAGGCGGCGTCATTCACCGCGAGCCGCCTGCACTGCGGCACCGGGCTGGGTTCCCGTGTGGCTTCCGACAATCGCGGGCTCGGCTACCGACGGTCAAGCGTCTACGGCAGCAACAAGCACGGCTCGGTCGGCATTTCGCTGGGCACCGCTATGGCGATCTCCGGCGCCGCGGCTAGCCCCAACATGGGCTACCACTCCTCGCCTCCTGTCGCCTTTCTCATGACCCTGTTCAACGCCCGGCTCGGCTGGTGGCTTGGCAACCCTGGCCAAGCCGGCGAGCGCACGTACCGCCGCTGGGGGCCGAAGTTCGCGGTCGGGCCCATGCTGGCCGAGTTATTTGGCCTCACCGACGACACCCGCCGCTATGTCTACCTCTCCGACGGCGGGCACTTCGAGAACCTCGGTCTTTATGAGATGGTGGCCCGCCGTTGCGGCCGGGTCGTCGTCGTGGACGCTGGCTACGATCCGGAGTGCGCCTTCGAGGACCTTGGCAACGCCATCCGCAAAATCCGCGTGGACCTGGGCATCCCCGTCGTGTTCCCTGACCCCATCAAGATAAGACCGAGAACGAGTCAGAATGGAGGCGACTACTACGCCATCGGCGAGATCCAGTACAACGCGGTTGACCCCGGCGCCCAGGCGGGAAGGCTGCTGTACCTCAAGCCGTGCTTCTACAAGGCCAACGAACCGCTGGACATCCGCAATTACGCCGAGGCCCACGAGGCCTTTCCCCACGAGTCGACCAGCGACCAGTGGTTCAGCGAATCTCAGTTCGAGAGCTACCACGCACTTGGACGTTACGTGATCGACACCGTCCTGGCCAACGCCAACGTGCGACGGCAGATGGGCTTATAAGCCCCGGAGTTCATTGTGAGCCCACGTCATTCCGCGCTCATCCTGGCCCAGGCCACCATCGCCCTTGGCCTTACCGGGTGCGGAGAGATCAGTCACCAGTTGCTGCGTGGCGGCGAGTTGGTGATGACCACGGCGAACTACCGCGCCATAAGTCAGACCCCGGCCGGCGAGGCGTCGCCGGCCGGACGTGTGAGACCCGCGTACATCACCTGCGCCGAGCCCAGTCCCGATGTCGCGAAAGCCGTCTCAACGGCGCTCAACGTCGCCGCGACAGGCAGCGCCACCCTTCCCAGCGGGGTAACACCAGAGGTGGCGCTGGCCATCAGCCGAGCCCGGGCTGAGGCGCTGGTCCAGCTGACGGAGCGTCTGGCCACCACCCAGCTCTTGCGCGACGGGCTACACAGCGCTTGCGAGGCCTACGCCAACGGGGCCATCTCGGACACGACCTACGCGGTGATCTTAAGCCGGTTCGACAAGTTGATGGTGACACTGCTCTTCGGCGAACTGGCCGCTGGCGCCTTCGGCCGTTCGCTGGCCGGCGCCGGGGCTGGCAGCGAAGGCCACGCCGCAGCAGCCGCCGACTTGGCCGACAAAATGGCGAAGACGAAGAGCGCGGAAGCAGGGCTCGAGGGAGCTAAACAGCGTCAGGCCGCAGCAGACGCCCAGGCTCAAGCCACCAAGGGCGATCCCGGCCAGCCAGCAGCGCAGCAGGAGCAGCAGCACGCCAAGGCGGACACCGACACAGCTCAGAAGGCGGTCCATGACAGCCTCAAAGCCGAGGCGGCCAGCGCGGCCAAGGTGGCCACGCTCACTGCGGCGGGCGGAATCACCCCGGGGTCCAACGCCGAGGTGGCCAAAACCCTGGCCGAGATGCAGCGGAAGTACATCGAGAACCTCAACTTCGACGCGCTAGAGGTAGCCTGCGTCTCTGCGCTTGACCGCGCGGGTGACCTGGCCGCGGCCCCCGTGGTGACGACGCCCGCTGCCAAGGCCGAACCGCGGGCTAGTGTGAACCCGCTCGTCGACTTCTGCCTCAAGGATCTCCTGCCTAAGATCCAGGAGCAGAAGGGGCGACTGCTGCTCGCCATCGTCACCCGAGCCGAGGCTCTTAAGGACAACGACGCCCAGCGAGCGCGGACCCGTGCCGATATGAAGACCGCCTTGAAGGAGATCGAAGAGTATGTCGCCGCCGCTAAGGCCATGCTGGAACAAATGAAGGTGCTGAAGGCGGTGGAGATCAAGTAGGAGATAAAAAGTGCTGACGGATCGATCTGATCGCATGGCGCGCGCGGCCCACAGGCCCCGATCTTGACGGCGAAGTCGCGAGCGTGATCATCAGCGGCCGCCGTGAGCGGTGGGACGCGCGTGTTGGCGTCGTCGTTGGACGGGGAGTACCGTGGTTCCACCGATTCAGGCCCCTTGCGTGCGGTCCTGACCGCCGACGTGGGGAGTTCCTTGGTCGGTGGAAAGGTGGACGTCATGGCAAGCATCGAGGCAGTGAAGGCGAAGTACGAGGCGCGGCTGATGGAACTGCCGAATGTCGCGGGCGTTGGCATCGGCGAAAGGGCCGGCGCACCCGTGATCAAGGTCCTCGTGACCCGCAAGTTCCCGAAGTCGGCGCTGCGGCCGGAGGAGGTCGTGCCGGAGACATTGGAGGGCTTCAAGACTGACGTGGAAGAGATCGGAGTTGTGACGGCGCAGCCCACGTAGTCCTGGGTCCTGGGATGCCGATGCGACTTTCGTGCGGTGGATAGCGAGATGGCCAAGCAACCGGAGAATCGCAGTAGACGTAGTCCTCGGGAGGCACCTATGCGACAGGACGAAAGCCGGATGGTGCTGTCAGCGTCCGCACTTGGAGAGGTACAGCGGGCGTCCGCGACGGCAGCTGGGGAGCTCCTCGATCCCGCGCGACTGCGACCCAACGTGGTCGGGATGGGAGTGGGCGTGAAGTGGACGAATGGTCAGCCGACCGGCGAGCCCGCGCTTGTCGTGTTGGTGGCCCAGAAGCTGGAGAAGGAACAACTGCGGGCCGAGGACTTGGTTCCGCCACGGCTCGGGAACATGCAGACCGATGTTCTCGCCATCGGCTATCCGATCGCCGGCGGAGGCGAGCTCGGAGCCGGCAGTCAGACGCTTGCCAAGCGCCTGCGCCCGGCCGAAGGCGGCTACAGCGTCGGACACAAGAACATCACGGCCGGGACCATTGCCTCCTGCGTCTACGACATTCTGCCCGGGGGCACGGTGAGCCCGCCCGCTCATGGGATCGGCATCCCGCCCAAGTATTACATTCTGAGCAACAATCACGTCCTCGCGAATTCCAACGCTGCATCGTTGGGTGATCCCATCCTTCAGCCGGGGCCCTACGACGGCGGGACCGATCCGGCCGACCGCATCGCTACCCTGAGCCGCTTCATCCCGATCACGCTCGAGCCACCGACGCCCCGGACCCAGCATCGAAACCTCGTTGATGCGGCGATCGCGGAGGGGCCATTCCACGATCTGGACCGCGAGGTCTACTGGAGCGGCTACGTGCGCGGTTGGCGTCGGAAGGCAAACGTAACAGTCGGGATGCTCGTGCAGAAAACGGGGCGGACGACCAACTATACCACCGGCAGGATAACAACGATCAACGCGACCGTCGACGTGGGTTATGGCGGGGGGCGCGTGGCGCGCTTCATCGACCAGATCGTTACCACGAACATTTCCGCGGGAGGAGACTCGGGCTCGCTGGTGACCACTCTTGATAATGTTGCAGTCGGGCTGCTCTTCGCCGGCTCTTCGATTGCAACGATCGTTAACCAGATCGAGAACGTGAGATCGCTCCTGCGGGTGGAGGTGGCAGAGGAGATTTTGTGAGCCATAGTCGTCGCGCCATTTGGCGTTCGCGGGGCCCAATGGGACCGCGCTGGCGACAGACATGTAGGTGGCGTAAAGCTCGCAAAATCACAGCATTGCCGTCGTTGTTGGTGGCGAACGGGCAACGGATCGGGCAACGGAACGGGAACGGAAGGCTCAACGGCTCGGGCGGGCAACGGAACGGGCTAGGGATCCTTGGCGCCCGCATCGCCGTGCAGACCG
>JAHFDK010000364.1 GCA_023249095.1 Candidatus Rokuibacteriota bacterium
TCCTCTCTCAGGCCACCCTCGATCCAAGGCGTGCTCATGGACCCCGCTACAATAACCACCATCGCACCCGTGCGATGGTCCGGGGGCCGGCTGATCCTCCTCGACCAGACGCTGCTCCCCGAGCGCGAGGTCGAGCGCGGCTACCAGCGCTGGGAAGACGTCGCCGAGGCCATCCGAGCGCTCGTCGTGCGCGGCGCGCCCGCGATCGGCGTGGCCGCCGCCTTCGGCGTGGTGCTGGCGACGCGGCAGAGCCGCGCCGGCACGTTCGACGGCCTGCTGGTGGACCTCGAGACGGCGATCAAGGGCCTCGCGGCCACGCGGCCGACCGCCGTCAACCTGTCCTGGGCTCTCGAGCGGATGAAGCGCGTGGCGCTCGCGTCGGGCGCGCTTCCGCTGACCGAGGTGCGCGTCCGGCTCCTCGCCGAGGCACAGGCCATCCGCGACGAGGACATCGCCGCGAACCGCGCCATGGGCGCCCACGGCGCGTCGCTGGTGCCGCCGAACGCGCGCATTCTGACCCACTGCAACGCCGGCGCCCTCGCAACGGCCGGGTACGGGACCGCTCTCGGCGTGGTGCGCGCCGCGCACGCTCAGGGCAAAGTCGCGCTCGTGTGGGTGGACGAGACCCGTCCGGTGATGCAGGGCTCACGGCTGACCGCCTGGGAGTGCGTCCGCGACGCAATCCCCCATCGGCTGATCGCCGACGCGGTGGCGGCCTCGCTGATGGCGCGCGGCGAGGTCGACCTGGTGGTGACCGGTGCCGACCGCATCGCCGCCAACGGCGACACCGCCAACAAGATCGGAACCTACTCGCTCGCGGTGCTCGCCGCCCACCACCAGGTGCCGTTCTATGTGGCGGCGCCGTTCTCGACGATCGATCCGGCGCTCGCCTCGGGCGCGGAAATCCCGATCGAGGAGCGCGACGCGTCGGAAGTCCGCCGCGTGGGCGCGCAGCAAACCGCGCCGGCCGCCTCGCCGGTGTTCAACCCGGCCTTCGACGTCACGCCCGCCCGGCTCATCGCGGCGATCATCACCGAGCGCGGCGTCGTCCGCCCGCCGTATCGCTTTTGACCGCCCGCGAATACCACGACCGGACCGCGCACTCGCCCGCGTCGATCCGCACCGGTGGCCACACGCTCGAGTGGGACATCAAGCCGTTCCCGTTCAAGATCTACACGGAGCTCTCGTCGTTCGCGCTGCCGCGCGAGCTCGACCCTCCGGCGATCGACACGCTCGCCGCCATCGCCGGCCCGCCGACTGCTGGCGCGACACTCACGCTGAGCGAGCTCGCGACGCTCCTCTACCACTCCGCCGGCGTGACCAGGAAGAAGACCTACCCGGGTGGGGGAGAGATCCTCTTCCGCGCCGCGGCCTCGACGGGCGCGCTCTACCAGACCGAGATGTATGTGGCGGTTGGTCCGGTCGCGGGGCTCGACGCGGGCCTCTATCACTTCTGTCCCGGTGACTTTACGCTTCGCCGGCTACGCGCCGGCGACGTTCGCCAGGCGTTGGCGACGGCTGCCGGCGACGACTCGCTCGCGCGCCGCGCCGCGACCGTCCTGCTCACCGGGATCTACTGGCGCAACGCCTGGAAGTACCAGGCGCGCGCCTACCGCCACCTCTTCTGGGACTCCGGGACGATGCTCGCCAACCTCCTCGCCGTCGCCGGCGGCCTCGAGCTCGCCCCGCGCGTGCTGACGGGATTCGCGGACGGCGAGGTCAACCGTCTGCTGGGGCTCGATGCGGCGCGCGAGGTCGCTCTCGAGCTGGTCGTGGTCGGTCACGAAACCTCCATCGCACCTCCCGGCGGCGCGCTCGAAGCGATCGATCATCCGACGCTCCCGCTTTCCTCATCGGAGGTCGACTATCCGCTCGTTCGCGAGATCCACTTGGCGTCATCGCTCTCGACGTCCGAGGCCGTTCGCGCGTGGCGTCTGCCGGGCGGGGCGGGGGCGCGGGGGATGGCTGCCGAGACCGATGCGCGGTCCGCGCGTGTGGTGGCGTTGCCGGCGCCGCGTATTGAGGCCGGGCGAGGGCTCGGCGAGACGATTCAGCGGCGCGGTTCGACCCGACAGTTCGGGCACGCGCCACTCACGGCCGAAGAGCTGGCGACGGCCCTCTGGGCCGCGACCCGCGGCTTCGAGGCCGACGTGCCGGCGGGACTCGTCGACCTCTATCTCATCGTCAACAGCGTCGTGGACGTTTCGCCCGGGGCGTACTACTACCAGCCCGCCGCCCACGTGCTCGAGCTCCTGGCCGCCGGCGACTTCCGGAACCGGTCGTCCTACCTCTGTCTCGAACAACCACTCGGTGGGGACGCGGCCGCGGTCATCTATTTCATGGCGCGGCTCGACGATCTGCTGCGCGTGTTCGGTGATCGCGGCTACCGCCTGGCCAATCTGGAGGCGGGGCTCGCCGGTGGGCGCGCCTATCTCGCCGCGTACGCTCAGGGGTTCGGCGCCTCCGGTCTCACGTTCTACGACGCGCACGTGGTCGAGTTCTTTTCGCCGCACGCCGCCGGCAAGGACGCGATCTTCGTGACCGCGCTGGGGCGCTCGGCCGTGGGAGACCGTGTTACGATCGAATCGAGTCTGACAGGAAGGAGGCCCTCTGCATGAAGAAGTACCAGTTGATGGCGCCGGGTCCCACGCCTGTGCCGAGCGAGGTCCTCCTCGCGATGGCGCAGCCGATCATCCACCACCGGACCCCGCAGTACGAGGCGCTGTTCGTCGAGGTGCGTGCCGGGCTCAAGAAGCTCTTCCAGACGAGCGCCGAGGTGGTGCCGCTCGCATGCTCCGGGACGGGGGCGATGGAAGCGGCGGTCGTCAACACGCTCTCCGCGGGCGACGCCGTCGCGGTGGTCCGCGCGGGGAAGTTCGGCGACCGCTGGCTCGAGATTGCCAGGGCCTACGGCCTCGACATCATCGATCTGACCGCGCCGTTCGGGCACACGGTGGACGCCGCGCGCCTCGCCGATGCGCTGAAGACCCATCCCGAGGTGAAGGCCGTGCTCACGCAGCACAGCGAGACCTCGACCGGCGTGCTCCACGACGTCCGGGCGTACGCGGCAGTCACCCGCCAGCACGACGCGATCCTGATCGTCGACGCGGTGTCGAGCCTCGGGATCGCCGATCTGCCGATGGACGCCTGGGGGGTCGACCTCGTGGTTGCGGGCTCGCAGAAGGGGCTGATGCTGCCGCCGGGCATCGGATTCTGCGCGCTCAACGAGAAGGCCTGGCGGAAGACCAAGACCTCGACGCTGCCGAAGTACTACTTCAATCTCACCGACGAGCTGAAGTTTGTGGCGAAGAACGAGGTTCGCTTCACGCCCGCGGTGTCGATCATCGTCGGCCTGCGCGAGGCGTTGCGGCTGCTCGAGGCCGAGGGGCTCGCCAATGTGTTCAAGCGTCACGACCGGCTGGCGCGCGCCACCCGCGCGGGCGCCGAGGCGCTGGGGCTCGAGCTGTTCGCCAAGCACACGCCCAGCCCGGCGCTGACCGCCATCCGGCCGCCCACCGGCGTCGACAGCGAGAAGATCGTCGCGGCATACTCCCAGAGCCACAACATCACGATCGCGGGCGGGCAGGGGGAGATGAAGGGCAAGCTCTTCCGCCTGGGGCACATGGGGTACGCCGCCGAGTTCGACACCATCGTGGCGCTGTCGGCGCTCGAGCAGGTGCTCGCCGATCTCGGCCAGCCCGTCGACTTCGGCTCGAGCGTCCGCGCGGCGCAGAAGATCTTCGTCGAGAAGTCGTGAAGCGGGTTCTCGTCACCGACGGCCTCCAGTCTGTCGGCGTCGACGCGCTCCGCAAGCACGGCCTCGACGTCGAGGTGGCGGGCTCGCTCGGCGAGCGTGAGCTCGCCGCCCGCGTCGGCGAGTACGAGGGGCTCATCGTCCGCAGCGCCACCAAAGTGACGCGCGCCGTGATCGAGGCGGGCCGCCGGCTGGAGGTCATCGGCCGGGCGGGCGCCGGCGTCGACTCGATCGACGTGGATGCCGCGACCGAGCGCGGCGTGATCGTCATGAACACCCCGGGCGGGAACACCACCGCGGTCGCCGAGCACACCCTGGGGCTTCTCCTGGCGATGGCGCGCCGCCTGCCCGCCGCCGATCTCACGCTCAAGGCCGGGCGATGGGAGAAGAGCCGGCTCCAGGGCGTCGAGCTCTTCGGCAAGGTGCTGGGCATCCTCGGCCTCGGCCGGATCGGCTCCGAGGTGGCCCGCCGCGCGCTCGCCTTTCGCATGCAAATCATCGCCTACGACCCGTATCTGACGCGCGAGGCCGCCGCGCGCCTGGGCGTGGAAAGCGTCGAGCTCGACGAGCTGCTCGCGCGGGCCGACTTCATCACGCTCCACACACCGCTCACCGGGGACACGCGGCACCTCCTGGGCGAGGCAGAGCTGGCGCGCCTCAAGCCGGGCGCACGCCTCATCAACTGCGCTCGCGGCGGCCTCGTCGACGAGCTGGCGCTGGCGCGCGCGATCCAGTCGGGCCGCGTCGCCGGCGCCGCGCTCGATGTCTTCGAGCAGGAGCCGCCGCCGGCCGATCACCCGCTCCTCAAGCTCGAGCAGGTGATCGTGACGCCCCATCTGGGCGCGGCGACCGACGAGGCCCAGACGGCCGTCGCGCTCGCCATCGCCGACCAGGTAGTCGACGCGCTGCTGCGCGGTGTCGTCGTGAACGCGGTGAACCTGCCGGCCATGGACGCCGAGACCTACAAGGAGCAGGCGCCCTGGATCGGACTCGCCGAGACGATGGGCCGCTTCCTCGCGCAGATGGCGGAGGGCCGGATGCAGGAGGCGCGGCTCACGTACGAGGGCGAGATCGTCGGGCGGTCGACGGCGACCCTGACCCTCGCGTTCGTCCGGGGACTCCTTGGCACGATCCTCTCCGAGCACGTCACCGACGTGAACGCGATGCTGATCGCAAAGGCGCGCGGGCTGCGGGTCACCGAGACCTCGACGACGGAGAGCTCGGACTACGCGAGCCTCGTCAGCGCCGAGCTCCGCACCGACCGTGGCGTCACGTCGGTCGCCGGCACCGTCTTCTTCAAGCGGGAGCCGCGCTTCGTCCGGGTCGATGGCTACTCGCTGGAGGCGCTGCCGCAGGGCTGGATTCTCGTATTCGCGAACCTCGACGTGCCCGGCGTGATCGGCCGCATCGGAACCCTGTGCGGCCGCCACGGGATCAACATCGCGGGCATGCAGCTCGGCCGTGAGCGCCGGGGCGGACGCGCCGTGTCGCTCCTGAATCTCGACGATCCAATGGCCGCGGGTGCGCTCGAGGAGATCCGCGCCATGCCCGACATCGTCCTCGCCAAGCTCGTCAAGCTCTAACGTCCACTGGCGGTAGGAACAGGTCGGCCGGCCGACCTGCGCCTGGCCTGCACGCGGGCCCAGCTAGGGGCCCGGGGTGGGGCGAATCGCGCTAGAATGCGGGGGTTGTGAGCATGCTGAG
>JAHFDK010000365.1 GCA_023249095.1 Candidatus Rokuibacteriota bacterium
GAACGCGCGCCCGATGCGCCTCTACCGCGCCAGCCGCCGTGAGCTCTTCGAGCGCCTGGATCAGCCGGCCCTCCGCCCGCTCCCTGCCGAGCCCTTCGTCTACGGCGAATGGAAGATCGGGGGATCGCTCTCACTCTCACTTCTGATGTTTGACCCGGAAGAAGCGTTCCGGAGGTAAATCTTCGGTGCGGGAGAATGATATGAATTGACACGAAGTTATCCTGCATTTGCCCCGTACCTGTTCCGCCGGAACACCCTCTGAGAAGTTCTGATGCTTCTCTGATCGGTTCCCGCGCCTCAGACCACGGGGCCTCGCCCTCCCGGAGGCGCTTGACTTCGGCCGCCGGGGGCGCGATCGTGGCGCGCGGCGGGGGGCGGGAGGCACGGGTTGGCGGCCGCGAAAGGGCTCTTGAAGTTTCAAGGCTCCCTTCGCCTGGGCCGGCTCATCGAGAACATGACGGACGCCATGCCGATCGTCGAGTGCGTGCACGGCGCGGGCTCGCCGCAAGCCCAGAAGGGTGGTCACCGGCGCCGTTGGTGTCAGAAGCGAAGACAGAGTAGCCGCTGAGCAAGGGGCGTCTGTGAGACAAGGAGGACAATGATGAGCGTGTTACCAGAAGTTCTGAAGGCGAATGCGGGCTACGCTGCGACGTTTGGCGCGAAGGGCAAGCTGACAATACCACCGGCGCGCCATTTTACGATTCTCACGTGTATGGACGCCCGTCTGGATCCTGCCAAGTACGCCGGACTCGCGGAGGGCGATGCCCACGTGATTCGCAATGCCGGAGGACGCGCCAGCGATGACGCGCTCCGCTCCCTGGTCATCTCCTACAAGCTGCTCGGCACCAATGAGTTCTTCGTCATTCACCACACCGACTGCGGCATGCTGTTCTTCACTGACGAGGTGATGCGGGGTCTCCTGGTCAGTAGCCTCGAGACCGCGGAGCTCACGCCCAACGGCTTTCGCGATGTCGGCAAAGGTCCCGGATCGACGGAGGGCGAGTTCATTGATTGGCTCACGATGAAGGATAATGCGGCTGCTGTCGTCGCCGACGTGAGGCGCATTCGCAATCATCCCCTGATTCCCAGGTCCATTCCGATCTACGGATATATTTACGACGTAAAAACTGGCCGGTTGGAAGAAGTCCCGGGAGCCACGACTGCGGGGAAAGCCATGTAAGGAGACGGCGAGAACATCACGTTATGCGGCGGCGGTGCTTTGCAAAAGGCGTCGGATTTCTTTCATCACTGCTCGAGAGACGAAGAGCACGCGGGGTCGTAGAACACGTTGTTCCGTGACCAACCAGGAGCGTGCCGGGCATGGTAGTGTCCCCATTCTTGTGGAAAGTGTTCGAGGCGCAGCTTCCGCCGTCATTAGCGCGCTCCGTCACTGGATGATCTCGTCCGCGCGAACGAGTACTGACTGCGGGATCGTTAGCCCGAGGATGGTCTTGCCGAGGCCCTGGGCGGCGACGAGGACGCAATTGCGCCCGGCGGCGAGGAAGTCGAGGCGGAGCGCGGCCTCGACGGCGGCGCGGTCGATGCGCGTGGGCCACGCCCAGTCGAAGGCGTCCATGGGGGTGAAGCGCCCGAGGCGGCTGCGCAGCAGGCGGCGCTCGAGGCTGCGGCGCGCGCGTTCCTGCTGCTCGACGTCGGCCAGATGCTCGAGGAGCTGGGTCGGACTCCACCGGCGTTTGGTCGCGAGGGTCGGCGAGGCGATGCGGGGTGACGCGCAGATCCCGGGCGCGGGGATCTCACGTGAAACCTAGGATAGAAGGTTCTCTATCTCCAGCAATACGGCGTGGGCCCCTGCGTCCGTCAAATATGTTCTAGCCGGCGCCTGCCCAGAATAGCCAGCGGGAACAAGCGTGCGAGGTCCGCCCGAAGCGACGACCTCTGCCCGAACAATCGTCACCGCCGCCTCGGCGGAGACTTCGGTGCAGTGAAAGACGCGCGGTGGTATCGAGTAGCTGTCGCCGCGCGAATATGCGACAGCATCCGTACTTCGGATCTTGACTCGATTTGACGTGGGAACGACAGCATCAACGCCGCGGACCGTCAGCGTCGGGCCCGGATGGCCCGGCACACCCTTTGCTGTGGCGTAGACCTGGGTGACGGCGAATGCAGAAGAGCACGAGCACCTGGAGATTCATCATCATCCTCGGCGCCCTGCTCGCGGCGGCTATCGTGGTGCTTGCGTTCGTCATTCCCGCGTTCGCTCAGGTGAGACACAACGACGAGCGCTGCATCGAGAACGGGTGGAGGGGGAGAGCGCCGCCACGAGGAGTCGGCCGCGGTTGTCCATCACATGAACCAGCAGTGGCGACGTCACTTCCGCCCGTTGCTAGATCTCGGTCCCCTCAGGCGAGCTGAATGGGACCGAGCCGCCCACCAGCTTGAGGAGCCCCGCGCGCTTGAGGCGCCGGCGGATCTCGTGGCCGCGCGCGCGGATGTCTCGTTCTGTCGCGCGGCCTGGGAGCTGCCGGCGGGCGACTTCCTCGAGCGCCACGCGCAGGATTCGGCGGCGAAGGTTGGTTCTGAATTGCCTCCGGACCACAGGATCGCCCAGATCCTTGCGCTCGAGGCGTTGCATCTCCTCGTCGAGGTAGTCGCGGTCGGACGCCGAACCATCGGGCTTTAGCCCGACACAAAGCCCCGTATAAGCCGCTTCGACCGTGTTCAGGACTTCCCACGCACCTTTGTCCTGCCGCTGGCCGCGACGGAGGTCGAGGTCGGCAAAGGCCTGAGCAATCGTCCGAAGGGCCGCCTGGTGAGCGGGCCCGCCCCTTTGCCAGCGGGCGCCTTCGTGCACAGCCAGGCCGCCCCCATGGATGAGCGCGCCCGCGGCGAGGTCAGCGAGGTACGAGTCGCCCCGGCGATCGAGGTGGGCGAGCAGACCGGCGAGCACCCAGAGCACGAAGTCTGGCGGCAGTTGAACGCCTACCTTCCCGCTGCTGCCCGTGAGCAGGGCCAGCCACTGGGCTGCCGTGCGATGGGGACGCTCGCGACGCTTACGATGTTTACGCGACGCCATCCGCTACGCCGAGCCTATCACGTGCAGGCGTGTACCACGACGGCACTGCCATCGACGCCACACCCACAGGTGTCACAAACCCTGCGCGGCTATCGCTGGAACTTGCCGTACCGCTCGGGCTCAAACTGAAACACTACCTGATCCGAATCCTGCTACTGGACTGGCTGGTAATGTTGAGTCCTCCGAGTTGAACCCACCACCACCCCGCCTGTCTTCCTGGGACGCATTGCGCTCGAGGAGTTCCGGGGTGCTTCGGCACCCAAGACCAACTCGGCTCGTCATTGCGTTCCGGTCGGCGGCGCCTTGCCTCCGCGCCGCGACCAGAGGTGCGCGACCATGGCCAGGACCGCGACCGCGATGAGGATCACGCCGAGGGCACGTACGGGACGGTGGCCGCGGAGATCCCCGACCACCAACAGGGCCAACCCTGTGAGGCCTGTCGCGAGGTCGACCAGCGGCCAGACCCTCTTCCAGTTCACAGCGTTCCTCGAGCGCGTCGTCGCGCAGGCGCGCCAGCGGTGGCGGCGTGCTCAGTGTCTCCCATTCGCGCCCCCCGGCTCCTGCTCGTCCGCGCAGCGGACTCAGGCAGGTCCGTGTGTCGAGGCAGCGTCCGGCGCGGGCCCATCGAACACCTCGCGCACCCGGCGCACGAGCGCCGCCGGCGTGCACGGCTTCATCAATAGCGCCGCCCCGGCCTCCTGGATCCGATAGCGGATGGCGTCCCTGTCGAGGTAGCCCGACATGTAGAGCACCTGGAGCCCGGGGCGCGCCGCCTGCAAGCGGTCGGCGAGCTCGAAGCCGCTCATCTCGGGCATCACCACGTCGGTAAGGAACAGGTCGATCGATCCCCGGTGTATCCCGCCGATCAGGAGCGCCGCGCGCGGGCCCTCCGCTGCCAGCCCTGCGTAGCCGTTCATCACCAACACCTCCGCCATCACGTTGCGGAGATAGACCTCGTCGTCTACGACGAGGACGGTGTGCGAGCGTCGCGCGTATCCGGGGGTGCTGGGGGTGCGGCGCACGGTCCTCCTCTCTTTTCTCCCGTCACGGGTCCCATCCGGCAGTTTCAAGCGGATAGGACCCCACGAGCACGTTGATCTCGCTCATCCCCGACGGCTCGGCGCCCGCCCGCACGGCCAGGGCCCCCACGAGGATCAGCGCGAGTGCCCTCCACCGTCCCCATGCCGTGCGGTCGCTACCGCTCGAGGACCGCATCGAGCACCGCACGCACCTTGCGGGCGAGCGCGTCAGGCGTGAAGGGCTTCTGGAGAAACGCCGTGCGGGCGTCCAGCACGCCGCGGTGGACGATGGCATTGTTCGTGTAGCCCGACATGTAGAGCACCGTCATGGTCGGCTGGAGGGGGGCGAGCCGTTCCGCGAGCTGGCGACCACTCATACCCGGCATCACGACATCCGTCAGCATCAGGTGGATCGAATCTGCGTGCCGTTCACAGATCCGGAGGGCTTCGCTCCCGTGACGCGCTTCCAGGACCGTATAGCCGTTGGCCTGGAGGACATCGCGGGCCAGGTCCCGCACGGCCGCCTCGTCCTCGACCAGCAGAATGGTCTCGCGCCCGTGGGCCGGTTGCGCGGGCGGCGGTGGCGACTCCACCGGTCCGGCGACCGGGGCCACCCGGGGCAAGTAGATCTTGAACGTCGTGCCGCGCCCGGGCTCACTGTATACCCAGATGTGGCCGCCGCTCTGCTTCACGATCCCGTAGACGGTCGCCAACCCCAGTCCGGTCCCCTGGCCCGGCCCCTTGGTGGAAAAAAAGGGCTCGAAGATCCGGGCCCGGGTGTCCGCGTCCATCCCGACGCCGGTGTCGCTCACCGCGAGCATGACGTGCGGGCCGGGCCGCACCTCGACATGGCGGCGCGCGTAGGCCGAGTCCAGCTCGACGTTCGCGGTCTCCAGCGTGAGCCGCCCGCCTTCCGGCATCGCGTCGCGGGCGTTCACCACCAAGTTGACCACGATCTGCTCGATCTGGCTGGGGTCGGCCTGGACGCAGCCGAGCGCTGGATCGAGGACCGTGATCAGCGCGACATCCTCGCCAATCACGCGATTCAGCAGCTCGCTGCTCTTGGCGACCACCGCGTTGAGATTCAGCACCGTGGGTTGCAGGATCTGCTTTCGGCTGAACGCGAGCAGTTGACGGGTCAAGTCGGCGGCCCGGCCCGCGGTGTGCTCAATCAGTTCGATCGCTGGGCGCACGGGGGCCTCGGTCGGGAGCTGCCGGAGCAGGAGCTGACTGCGCCCGATCATGACGGTCAAGAGGTTGTTGAAGTCGTGGGCGACCCCGCCGGCCAGACGCCCCACCGCTTCCATCTTGCGCGCCTGGGTGAGCTGGTCCTGGGTTTCCGAGAGTTCCTCGTAGGCCCACTGCGTCTCCTGGTAGAGGCGACTGTTCTCCAGGGC
>JAHFDK010000099.1:0-3542 GCA_023249095.1 Candidatus Rokuibacteriota bacterium
CGCGCGCTGGCCAACGGCGTCACACGCGAGGAGATCGGCGAGCTGATCACGCATCTGGCCTTCTACGCGGGCTGGCCCTCGGCGATGACCGCCGGCCAGATCGCACGGCGGGTCTTCGACGCGAGGAAGCCATGAAGATCGGCTTCATCGGACTCGGCACCATGGGACGTCACATGGCGTCCAACTTGATGAAGGCGGGCCACCAGCTCGTGGTCAACGACGTGCGACGCGAGGCGGCGGCGCCCCACCTGCAGGGCGGGGCCTCCTGGGCCGACACGCCGCGCGCCGTCGCCGAGGCGACCGAGGTCGTGTTCACGTCGCTCCCGGGCCCCGCGGAAGTGGAGGCGGTAGCGCTCGGCGAGCAGGGTCTCCTCGCGGGGCTTGCGGACGGCAAGGTCTACTTCGATCTCTCGACGAATTCCCCAGGGCTCGTACGGCGGATTCACGAGGTGTTCAAGCGCCGCGGAATCCACATGCTCGACGCGCCCGTGAGCGGCGGCCCTCGGGGCGCCGAGTCGCGACGCCTCGCGCTCTGGGTCGGCGGCGACGAGGACGTCTTCAAGCGCTACCGGCCGGTGCTCGACGCGATCGGCGATCAGCCCTACTATGTCGGCCCCATCGGCGCAGGCTCAGTAGCGAAGCTCGTCCACAATTGCGCAGGCTACATCGTCCAGACGGCGCTGGCCGAGGTCTTCACGATGGGCGTCAAGGCGGGCGTCGAGCCCATCGCGCTGTGGAAAGCGGTGCGCCAGGGCGCGGGCGGCCGGCGCCGGACGTTCGACGGCCTGGCCGATCAGTTCCTGCCGGCCAAGTTCGAGCCGCCGTCGTTCGCGCTGCGGCTGGCCCACAAGGACGTCACGCTGGCGACCGCTCTCGGCCGGGAGCTCAAGGTGCCGATGCGCCTCGCCAACATCACGCTGGAGGAGATGACCGAGGCGCTCAATCGCGGCTGGGCCGAGCGTGACTCGCGGGTCGCGATGCTCCTGCAGGAAGAGCGGGCCGGCGTCGAGATTCGCGTGCCGGAGCAGGCGATCCGAGAGGCGCTGGCGATCGACAAGACCGGGCCCCGCTGAGTCTGTCGGGAAATCGAGGAGCGTCACGGGTTCCCCGGGGCGCTCCGAGCCGCCTCGGGGGCTTGGGGGACCGTCGAGACCCCAGAACGTGAAGGGATTTCGAGGGGCGCCCCGGCTGCGCCGGGGCGTCTCCGAGCGTCAGGGGGCTTGGGGGACCCGTCGAGGTCCCCCATGTCAGACGGCGGGCCCGTCGAGGCCCCCCATGTATCTCAGAACGCGTCGGGCGCGGCGGCGATCTGGTCGAGCTCGGCGCGGCTGTAGGCGCCGAGGCTGCGGAAGTTCAGCTCGGTGTAGTTCTTGATCCAGCGCATCGCGATCTTGACCGCCTTGCGATAGCGCTCGTGCGTCTCGGCGCCCTGGCGTCGCGCGAGGATGTCGGCGAGCTCCTCGCCGAGGAGCCGCTTCACCAGTACCTCGTCGTGCGGGGCGCCAGTGCCGGTGTCGCGCGCCCGATGGATGATGCGCTGGGCGATCTGCGCGACCGACATGCGGCCGGTCGCGAGATCCTCCATGAGCGCGGGATGAATCCCGGGCTTGCCCTCGAGGCTGTCGATGCTCTTGGCGCCGCGCCCGCCCAGCCAGCCCTCGACGTACTCGATCAGCATGCGCGCGTTTCGCCGTGTGCCCTCGACGGTGACGGGGCCCTCGGGCACTTTGATCGCGACGGGGTAGTTGTCCGGGTGCGCCATCTGCTCCGTCGGCTTCCAGCCGGAGCCGATCAGCTTCTTGAACGGCTCGCTGGCGGTCTTCATGTGGAAGATGTGCGCGACCCAGCCGCGGATGAAGCCCTGCTCGGCCTCCCACTGCTTGTCTGCGCGGATCGCCTCGGCGGCGGCGCGATTGACCTCGGGGTCGGGGTTCGGGAGCGCGGTGGCCATGCCGCCGATCGGGACGGCGCCGCGCTTCAGGCAGATCGCGACGAGTCGCCGGAAGATGTTCGCCAGGAACGGCGTCGTCTTGATGTCCACGCCGAACCGGTCCGGCCAGACCTGGTCGGGATCCGTCATGACGAACTCGAAGATCGAGGCCTTGAGGTCCCAGCGGGCGGCGTTGAGCCCCGCCGCGTAGGGGCCAAGCTCGTACAGCATCTCCTCCATCTCGTACACGCAGGGCAGCGACTCGACGAGCACGATCGCCCGGATCGTCGCCCGCGCGAGAGACGGCAGCTGCGGCTGGCTCAGCTCGAACAGATCCCGGTACCAGCGCGCCTCGGCGGCGGCCTCGAGCTTCGGGAGATAGAAGTAGATGCCCTGGCCGCGGTCGGCCTGGGCGCGACCGGCGTAGAACAGGGTGAGGGCGGTGCCGAGCAGCGCCGCATTGACGGGCGCGCCGTCCACGGTGACGTCCGGCTCGTCGAGATGCAGGCCCCGCTCCCGGTGCATGAAGAACGGCAGCTCGCCGTCGGCGATCGAATAGCTCCGGTTGCGCTCTCGGTCGACGAACGACAGCTCGCGGTTCACGGCGGCCAGGCGGTTGTTGGCCGAGCGTACCGTGTCGATCAAGCGATGGCCACCGGAGTCCTCGTCGTCGTCCAGGTCGCCGACAGCGCGCTCGCCCTCGGGCCCGGGGTTGAGCGCGTTGATGAACATGGACGTGATCGAGCACGGGCCGGAGATCTCGATGCCCGGCTTTTTCAGCTCGTCGGGCATCGACGGAACCTGCCACGATCCGGAGTTGGCCGGGCTCGCCGCGGGGTGGGTCGGCGGGGTGTGCTGCCGTAGCGCGCGCTCCAGCACGGCGAGCCGCCGGTGACGAAGCTCGTGGGCCCGCGCGTCCAGGTGGTCGTGGAGTCGCGTCAGATACTCGCAGAAGGCGGGTGTGAAGAGCGCCGCCGCCCCTTCGACCGGGGCGAATTTCACTCGCGTCGACATCAGCAATGAAACTTTTCGCATAGCAACGGCGCGGCTGTCAATGGCAGAATGCCCAACGGTTTTGGGGAATGAACAGGCGATTTCGTGGCATGGGGAAGGGACGCAAGACCCGTCGCGCCCTCGAGCGCGGCGGCGCGGGCCAGGCGCAACGGCTTAACGAGACGCTGGCGCGTTGGCCGGACGTCCGGATCACGCCGATGTTCGGGCGATGGGGCTATTTCGTCGGCGAGACGCTCTTCGCGTGCTTTCCCTTGCGCGAGAAGGAGCGCGATCTCTGGATCCGGCTCACCGGAGAGGACCAGGCCCGCGCGCTCGGCGACGCCCGGGTTCGCCCGCACCGGCACTTCTCGAGGAAGGGATGGGTCGAGCTGGACGTGGAAGGCGTCGAGGACCTTGAGCGAGCGCTGCGCTGGCTCCGGCGCGCCCACGCGGCGGCCGCTCGCGGCGGGGCCAACGAAACAGAGACTGACCGCTAAGGCGCCGTCGCCTCATCGCGCGCCTTCGCCTCGATGCGGTCGATCCTGACCAGCGGGACGAGAACCCAGGTAATCGCCGTCATCGCCGCCGCGATGTACACGAGCGGTTCGTACCCGACCAC
>JAHFDK010000099.1:3642-5050 GCA_023249095.1 Candidatus Rokuibacteriota bacterium
GCGCCGTCGCCTCATCGCGCGCCTTCGCCTCGATGCGGTCGATCCTGACCAGCGGGACGAGAACCCAGGTAATCGCCGTCATCGCCGCCGCGATGTACACGAGCGGTTCGTACCCGACCACGTCGTACAGGCGTGCTCCCACGTTCTCCGAGAGCTGGACCCCCAGGTTGAACACGGACATGAGGAGAGCGAAGAACGTCGCCTCGACGTGGCGCGGACACGCCTTCGCGGCGAGATCGAGGAAGGCGAGTTGCATGATCATGCTGATGCTGCCGAACGAGACGGTGATGATCACGGCAGAGGTCGCGCCGCGGTAGAGGAGATAGGAGAGCGTGCCGGCGACGCCGAAGCCGATCGAGAGGTTCATGATGCGCTTGAGCGGCACCCGGCGGGAGAGCGGTGCGTACACGACGGCCCCGACGACCCCAGAGAGGGCGCCGATCGCCGCGAGATGGCCGATGAACTGCTGGCTGAACTTCAGGGTGTCCGTCTGATAGTACAGGAACGCGGGGCCGAAAGACGGGCTGAACCAGAAGAAGAAGATGAAGCCTGCGACGAGCCAGATCTCCCGCGCGCCCAGCGTCGCGCGGATCGCCAGCCACGTCTCGCCGAACGCCGCCCTGTCCGCGCGGGTGGGCGTCTCGCGGACGAAGAACACCCCCATGATCAAGGAGATGAGCGGAAAGCACGCCGCCAGGAAAAAGGCCACGCGCAGGCTGCGCGTCTCCGCCAGATACCCGCCGAGCACGCCGACCAGCACCGAGGCGACCGTGATGCACGCCCACTGGACGGACTGAAACGCACCCGTGAGGCCGCGCGGCCGACCGTTCTCGACCATCATCGCGTCGGTCAGCACGTCGGTGAACGCGAGGCCGAGGGCCATCGCGGTGAAGAGGCCGACACCGGCAACCAGCGTGAACCTTCCGACGCCGAAGACGTCGAGCGTCCGGATCGCTCCCTGAGCGATCGCGTCGCCCCACGCCAGCATCAGCCCGGCGGCCGCCGCCAGGGAACAGGCGAGCAGGAAGTAGCTCTGCCGCCGCCGTCCGAAGAGCGGCACGAAGTCGGACAGGAGGCCGTACACGGGTTTGACCAGCCACGGGATCATCGTGATCAGGAAGAAGTCCGCGACCTGGCCCGCGGTGAGCCCGCGTTCCTTGAGGACGATCGTGATCGACTGGTTGGGCAGGTACCACATGCCCTGGGCGAAGTAGACGACGCCGAAGAGAATAGCGAGTCGCTTGGCGTCGGCGGTCTTGAACGGGTTGAGCCGCGCGACGAGAGCGAGCATCCGCGGGCATGATACCTTCATTCGTATCGAATGCTGTCCGTTTGCCCTCACGATTGCCCGTCGTGCTGTAGCTTCGTCCAAGTCCACAAAACGTAGTCCCAAACGCGCGTCGGGCGC
>JAHFDK010000099.1:5150-19313 GCA_023249095.1 Candidatus Rokuibacteriota bacterium
CGGGCGCCACCGCGCCCCGACGGTCGGCGAGACCAGGTGTTCCGGAGGGAGTCGGCGTGGGCTCGGCGGCGCGTGGGGTCAGCGGATTCGGTCGACGTCGTGGCCGGCGGCGGCGAGGGGCGGCGCTTCACTCCCGATCGGGTGGGACGTCGCGGTCGCCGTCCGTGCGGGCATCAGCTTGAGCAGCACCGGGAGCACGACGAGCGCGGCCATGAGACTCGTGGCGGTGCCGAGCGTGAGGAGCAGACCGAGACCGAAGATGCCGCGGTGATCGGCGACCATCAGGCTTCCGAACCCGGCCATGGTCGTGAGCCCGTTGACCAGCACGGCCATCATCGTCGAGCGCGCGATCAAAGGCCCTCCGTGATCCCGGCCCTCCATGAAGCGCATCACGATGTTCAGACCGTACTCCGCCGCGGCGCCGAGGATCAGGGGGAGACCGAAGACGTTGCCCATGTTGAATGTGAGGTCGAAGAAATACATGAGCCCGAACGCCCACATGAGGCCGAGGCCGAGCGGCAGGAGCGCCAGCACCGTCTCGCGGACCCGGCGCAGTGTGAGCGCGGTGGCCAAGCTGACCAGCACGATCGCGTAGATCGTTCCCTGCTGGTAGGCGCGCTCCATCAGGTGCAGAGCCTCGAATGTGATGATTGGAGTCCCGGTCACGTCGGGGTCGACCGATCGGAGGTCGCCGACGAAGCGCCGCGCGCCGTCGCGGTCCCAGATGTCGACCGCCGGGTGGATCTGGAGGAGAAAGCGCCCGCGATCGCTGACGAACTTGGATCGGAGATCCTTCGGGACGTCAGCGAGACCGATCGGCCGGGGCACGAGGTTCCCCTGGAGCCGCTGGAAGCTCCGGACGAAGTCGCGGTAGACCTGATGCTGCAGATGCGTCAGCGCCGGCTCGCTCACCTGGGGATCCAGCTGGCGGATTCTGAGAATCAGCCGTCGGATGTCCTCGACGACGAGTGCGAGCTTCGTCTTGGCCTCGCCTTCCGGCGCCTCGTTCGCCGCGATGCCGAAGCGGCGCTTGAGCGTCTCGAGGGCGGAGACGAGCCGGCCGAGGTCCACGGATGTCGGCCGGCCCACCCGGACGGACGCGACCAGCGGGGCGAAGTCCCCGATGATCTTGAGCTTCGCTGGCTGGTCCTCGGGAATGAGCAGCAGCACCGAGTCCACTTCCGAGACGCTCGGGAGCGCCCGGAAGGCCGCGTGCTTGCGTCGAAGCTCGTCGAGCGAGTCCGCACTCGCGAGGGCCGCAAACCCGGAACGCCCCGCGGTCGCCAGGATGCGCTTCTCCCACGCGACGGATTCGGTGCCGTAGGCCTGCAGGTTGAGCAGGTTGTAGTCGAACCGAATATATTGAAGACCCCACGCGGAGATGCCGGTCAGGGCGATCGTCATGATCGCCACCGTCTTCGGGTAGGCGACGAGCCGCTCGACGAGCGGCACGTGGATACGCTCGAGCGCGATCGCGCGGGGGATCGTGCCGGCCGGCCGGCTCGCATGGCGCCGGTCCACGAGGACGAGCGCCGCCGGGAACACGGTCATCGTCGCGAGCCAGGCGAGCAGGAGGGCGGTGCCCGCGATGAAGCCGAGCTCGCGCACGCCGCGGAAGTCGGTGAGCCACAGGACATAGAAAGTGCCGGCCGCCGTGACCGCGCCTAGCAGCATGCCCGGGCCGCTGCGCGCGGCGGTGATTTCGATCGCCTCCCGGAGGTTGCGGCCGAGAAACAGTTCTTCCTCGTAGCGGAACAGGAAGTAGATGCCGTAGTCGATGCCGAGGCCGATCACGATCGAGATGAACATCACCGAGAAGAGCGAGAGGTGCCCGATCACCAGGGTCGCGATGCCGATCGACCAGCAGAGGCTCGTGGCGAGGACGGCGATCAGCACCACGGGCTTGCCGACGCGCAGGAATGCGACGAGCACGAGCCCGAGCGTCAGGATGAAGGCCAGCACCGTGGCACGCCCGCTGTCGCGGAAGGCCGCGACCATCTCGTCGTTCTGGAGCGCGGGCTTGCCGGTCACCCCAACGGCGACGTCCGGGAAGTCGCGCTTGAGTGACGCGATCACGGCGCGAATGCCCTCGATGGCGCGCTTATCGCCGGTGAAGCTCCCACGCTCCGTATCGGGCTCGGCCAGGATGAAGAGCAGGCGCTGGTCTTCGGACAGGAAGTAGCCAGCGCCGGGACGGTCGGCGCCCTCGACCGCGAAGAGCGTCCCGAACGGGGACCGGTACGGCCCCGGCCGCTCGAGGCGAGTCGAGATCTGGCCGACCAGGTCCTGCACGAATCGAAGATCGTCGGAGCCCTTGCCGTCGGAGAGGCCCAGGTCGATGAAGTTCGAGACGAAGGCGGTCGCGATCTGAGTGGCCATGCCGTCGACCAGCTGGTCGAGCGTCGGGCGGCCCGCGAACGCCTCCATGAACTCCTGGTAGTCGAAGATCTTCTCGCGGATCGCGACGAGCTTTTCCGTCGAGAGGTAGAGCAGAGCCCGCCCCTCGAACTGCTTCGGGTCGATCCGGTACGAGATCTGCTTCAGCGGGACGTTGCTGTCGCGCAGCTGGCGGACGAGGCGCGTCGCGTAGATCGTCGCCTCCGTCAGGGAGGGTGCCTCGACGACGATGGCGATGCTCTCGAGGTCCGCGAACTCGTGGTCATACTGCGTGAAGCGTTCGACATAGGGTCGGCCCGGCGGCAGCAGGGCGCGGGTGGAGGTGGCGAAGGCGAGGTTCTGGAGCGCGTAGACAACCGAGACGATCGCCAGGGCGAGAGCGATCGCGACGGTCAGGGCGGGTCGCGCGCACGCGATCCGTACCAACCGGCGGAGCGGAGGCCCTATTCGTGTAGCGAGCGTCACCTACTCGTCGCCGGCGATGAACCGCTCGAGCCGCTGACGGGCGGCGTCGTCGCTCCACTGTTCCGGCGGCGACTTCATGAGGTAGGCCGAGGGCGCGAGCAGGGCGCCTTTGATGCCGCGGTCGAGGGCGATCTTGCAGGCGCGGATCGCGTCGATGACGACGCCCGCCGAGTTGGGCGAGTCCCAGACCTCGAGCTTCAGCTCGACGTTGATGGGCTGGTCGCCGAACCCGCTGCCCTCGAGCCGGATGTGCGCCCACTTGCGATCCGCGAGCCAGGGCACGTAGTCGCTCGGGCCGATGTGGACCGCGTCGCTCGGCAGCTCGTGGCCGAGCTGCGAGCGGACGGCGTCCGTCTTCGAGATTTTCTTCGACGCGAGGCGGTCGCGCTCGAGCATGTTGTAGAAGTCGGTATTGCCGCCGAAGTTCAGCTGGCTCGTCCGGTCGAGCCGCACGCCCCGATCCATGAAGAGCTTCGTGAGCACGCGGTGGATGATCGTGGCCCCGACCTGGGACTTGACGTCGTCGCCCACCACCGGCAGTCCGCGCTCCTCGAAGCGGCGACGCCAGTAGGCCTCGCGCGCGATGAACACCGGGATGCAGTTGACGAACGCGCACCCGGCGTCGAGCACCTGCTCGACGTACCACTTCGTCGCCATCTCGCTGCCGACCGGCAGGAAGTTGACGACGATGTTGGTGGCGGTGTCGCGCAGGGTGCCCGCGATGTCGGCCGTGGAGCCCGGCGCCTTCTTGATCATCTGCGCGAGGTAGTGCCCGAGGCCATCGTGGGTCATCCCCCGCTGGACCGGCACGCCGAGCGGCTTGACGTCCGCGAAGCGCACCGTGTTGTTCGGCGCCTGAAAGATCGCCTCCGAGAGGTCGCGCCCGACCTTGCGCTCGTCGATATCGAAGGCCGCGGAGAACTCGATGTCGCCGACGTGATAGCCGCCGAGCCGCGGGTGCATCAGGCCGGGGATGAATCGATCCTCCGCTGCGTTCCGGTAGTATTCCACGCCCTGGACGAGAGCCGACGCGCAGTTGCCAACGCCGATGATGGCTACTCTCACGGATCCCACTGACGCCTCCTCAGACGTTGCTCGCTAGACGTTGCTCACTCGAGCGGATAGCTAATTGCGCTGAGTCTACCATGCGCTGCGAGTTTTCCGGAATGCCGTGCGTGACTCCGGCCGCCTGTAGGGCGATGGCCCTTCACTCGACTCGCGTACCCTGCCGGAACCGGTCCCGGATCGCTCGCGGCGTGTGCGGGATCCGCGGGGCCGGCGTCTCCGTCGTGGTGACCTTGACCAGGATGAAGTGCGGGCCTGCGTCGAGGCGAGCCGACCGCAGGGCCGCGGCGATCTCGTCCGGCGTGGTCGCGGCCGTCGCCGTGCGATAGCCCGCGCTCAGGGCGAGACGATCGAGCCGGACCTCGCGCGAGGGCGACCGCTGCCCCCCGGTCGAGCCGTAGACCTCGTTGTCGAAGACCAGGTGGATGAAGCTCCGCGGGCCGAGACTGCCAACCATGGCCAGCGTCCCGAGGCTCATCAAGAGATTTCCGTCGCCGTCGAAGACCACGCACGGCCGCGCCGGCCGGACCAAGGCCAGCCCCAGTCCGATCGCGGACGCCAACCCCATCGAGCCGATCATGTAGAAGTTCTGCGGCCGGTCGTCCGTGGCGAACGACTCGCGGCAGACATAGCCGTTCGCATGAATCACAGGCTCGTCGCCGAGCTCCTTGATGGCCACGGCGAGCGCTTCACGCCTCGAGATCACCGGACGCAATTCCTCGTCCGCCGCGCTGGGCGTCCTCGCGACCGGAGCCGGAGCCGGGGGAGGGGTCGCTGGACCACGCGGCGCGCGTTCGCTGCTCCGCGGCGGCTGGGCTCCATCCGGGCGCGCGGCGCCCGTTGCCGCTTCGCGGGAACGGGTCCGGTCGACCCCTCCCCCGGCTCCGGCTCCGGTCGCGACGACGCCGGGCGGGACCAGGATCGCGACAGGGGTCTCGCGGGCGTCCATCTCTTCCCGGGCCCAGGCGAGGAGCTCGTCGGCCGACTCGGGGCGTAGGACTCGATAGGGGATGCCGAGGAGGTCGAGAAGCTGCGGCGAGATCTCGCCCATCAGAAGATGTTCGGGGGCATCCTTGCCGCCGAAGCCGCGCCAGGTGACGATCAGCAACGCTGGCAGTCCGTACATGAGCGACAGGGACGCGAGGGCGTTGAGGCTGGTGCCGAGCCCCGAGTTTTGCATCACCACCACCGGGCGGCGTCCGCCGAGCCACGCGCCGGCGGCGAGCCCAAGGGCGACGTCCTCACGCACCGCCGGGATCCAGGGAGCGCGCCGGTGACACTCGAGCGCCGCGATGAGGTCCTCGACCAGCGAGCAGGGGACGCCGGTGTAGAAGTCGAAGCCGTGGCGATCGAGAAGGGCGGCGAGCTCGGCACCGGACACTATGCGTGGCTCAGCGCTGCGAGGTCCGCTTCTCCACAGGAAGGAACTCTCCCTGCTTGGTCTTCATCTTCTTCACCAGCTCCTGGTACGACGAGGTCGTGATGATCTTGTTGAACTGGGTCCGGTAGTTCGAGATCAGGCTCACGCCCTCGATGAGGACGTCATAGACGAGCCACTTGTCGCCCCGGGCGAGCATCCGATAGTTGATGGGGATCTCGCTCCCCTGCTTCGTCACGAGCCGCGTCCGGACGATCGCGCCATCGGGGTCGACGGACTCGCCCACGAACTTGATTTGCTCGCCCCCGTAGAGCTCGATTTTCGAGATGTAGGAACGCTCGAGAAGGTCCGTGAAGAGCAGGACGAACTCGTCGCGTTCGGCCTGTGTCCGCGTCGCCCAGTGCCGCGCGAGCGAGCGCTTGGCCGTCTCCGAGAAATCGAAGATGTCGTTGGCGACCTGGCGAACGGCGGCCCGTCGCTCCCGTTGCTTACCGTCCTTTTTGAGCTCCGGGTTATCCAGGATCTTGACCGTCCGGTCGATCTGGGCGCGGAGCTGGTCGGTCGGCACACCCGCCCAGATCCGACCCGGGCCGGCGAGGATGAGCGGCAGCGCAGTGGCAAGCGTGAGTGCGCGGGCGAAACGGGTCATCGGCGACCTCCCTCCTACACCCTACACCTTGCCGAAGATGTACTTGGACAGCAACTCTTCGAAGTCCACCGGCGCCTCGACTTCACGGATCTTGCCGTTCGGGGGGATGATCTTCTCGGACCCGCCCGGGCTGATGCGGATGTATTTCTCCCCGATCAGCCCCTTCGTCTTGATCGACGCGATCGCGTCCTCCTGGAGCTTGATCCCGGACTGCACCCGGAGCGTGACGCGGGCCTGATAGTCCGCCAGGCCGATGGACTCGACCCGCCCGATCTCGACGCCGGCGATCTCCACGGTCGAGCCCGACTTCAGCCCGCCGACGGTTGGGAAGTCGACGGTGACCGCGTACCCGCGGCCGCCGAGAAACGAGACCTGGCCGAGCTTGATCGAAAGATAGCCCAGCGCCACCATGCCGAGTATGACGAAGACTCCCACCGCGATGTTCGCGCGCGATCGCTCCATCAGCGTTCCTCCGAATTGTCCGGCTCGCCTCGGATGAACTGACGCACGACCCGGTTGGGCGAGGCCTGGATCGCCGCCGGTGGTCCCACCTCGGCGATCCGGCCCTCGTGCAGCATCGCCACCGTGTCGGCGATCTCGAAGATCTCGGGAATCTCGTGACTCACCACCACGGCCGTGAAGCGGAACCGGCGGTGGAGGTCCAGGATGAGGTGGTGGATGGTGTTCACCAGCACGGGATCGAGGCCCGTCGTGGGCTCGTCGAAGAACACGATCTCGGGCTCGGTCACCAGTGCTCGCGCGATAGCCACGCGTTTGCGCATGCCGCCCGAGATCTCGGCCGGGAACTTGGCGCCCATCCCTTCGAGGCCCACCTGGGCCAAGGCCGCCTCGACGCGCTTGGCGATCTCCGCCGCGGGCAGGCGCAGCTTCTCCCGGAGCGGGAAGGCGATGTTGTCGTGGCACGACATCGAGTCGAACAGCGCGCCGCCCTGGAAGACGACGCCGTAGCGGCGTCGGATGTCGTCGAGCGCGCGCCCGCGCAGCGCCGTGATCTCGACGCCGTCCACGAGGACGCGGCCCTCGTCGGGGTACAGCAGGCCGATGAGGTGCTTGAGGAGCACCGACTTTCCGCCGCCGCTACGCCCGATGATGACGGTGATGGAGCCGGTGGGGACCTCCAGGGATAGCGCGCGCAGCACCTGCTGGCGGCCGAAGGACTTCGTGAGCGCCTCGACCTTAATCATGGGAAATCGTTAGCCCCGATCACTGCAGGATCGACCCCATGAAGTAGTCAGCGACGAGGATCAACACCGAGGAGAGGACGACCGCCTGCGTCGTCGCGCGCGCCACGCCCTCGGCGCCGTGGCCGACGTGGAACCCCTTGTACGTGCAAACCCACGTCACGACGACCCCGAAGGAGACGGACTTCCAGAACCCCGTCATGATGTCGTTCAGGTCGACGAACGTCTGCATCTCGCCGAAGTACGTGCCCTCCGAAAGCCCCAGGAGCTTCACGCCCACGAGGTAGCCGCCGAAGATCCCGACGACGTCGAAGATCGCGGTCATCAACGGAAAGGTCACCAGTCCGGCCAGGATCGAGGGCGCGACGAGGTAGCGCATCGGGTTGAGCGCCATGACGGTCAGCGCGTCGATCTGCTCGGTGATGCGCATGATGCCGATCTCGGCCGTGAGCGCCGACCCGGCGCGGCCCGTGACCATCAGCGCCGCCAGCACCGGACCGAGCTCCCGGATGAGCGAGAGGGCGACGGCCGGACCCAGGAACGCCTCCGAGCCGAACCGGACGAGCGTCAGATAGATCTGGAGCCCGAGGACCATGCCGGTGAACGTGCCGGTGAGGAGGATGATCAGGAGCGAGCGGTAGCCGATGTAGTCGATCCGGTCGATGAACGCGCGGAGCTTGAACGGCGGGGTGACGACGGCGGCCAGCGCTTCCGCGAAAAAGGTGCCGAACCGACCGAGCGAATCGAGAAGCGCGATCGTCCAGCCGCCGACGGCGTCGAACGGGCGCAACGTCGGCGCGAGCGGTCGCTCAGGCATGCGCGCGACGGTAGATTCCCAGCGCCCAGAGCGGGAAATACTGCGCGTACAGGTGGTACTTCAGATAGAAGACCCGCGGGAAGCCCGTCCCGTTCCAGAGCGCATCCTCCCACGAGCCATCGGCGTGCTGCGTTCGCAGCAAGTAGTTGACACCGCGCTCGACGACCGGGCCGCTCGTGCGCCCGGCCGCGAAGAGTCCGAGCAGCGCCCACGCGGTCTGGCTCGGAATCGACTGGCCGACGCCCGCGAACTCGTAGTCGTCGTAGCTCTCGCACGTCTCGCCCCAGCCACCGTCCTTGTTCTGATGACGCTCGAGCCAGCGAACCGCGCGCTGGACGTATTCGTGACGCGGGTCCTCGCCGATCGCGGCGAGGCCACGCAGCACGGACCACGTGCCGTAGATGTAGTTCACGCCCCAGCGACCGAACCACGGCCCGTCGTGCCGCTGCGCATGGCGGAGAAAATCGATCGCTCGCTGAGCGGGCTCGAAGTCCTTCCGATAGCCGAGCGTGCCGAGCAGCTCGAGCCCGCGCCCTGTCAAGTCCTCCGTCGACGGATCGAGCAGCGCGCCGTGGTCGGCGAAGGGGATGTGGTTCAGATAGAGGCGGTTGTTGTCGGCGTCGAAAGAGGCCCAGCCCCCGTCCCCGTTCTGCATGCCG
This sequence comes from Candidatus Rokuibacteriota bacterium, assembly GCA_023249095.1. GTDB lineage: Bacteria > Methylomirabilota > Methylomirabilia > Rokubacteriales > CSP1-6 > AR31. The sequence continues at coordinate 13,783 of JAHFDK010000099.1, forward strand.
AGGAACCAGCCGAGCCCCCGCTCCTTGGCAGCGCGCGTCGCGTCGGCGTCGGGCCCGTGCACCTTCTCGAGGGCCATCACGACCATCGCCGTGTCGTCGAGGTCCGGGTAGAAGTCGTTGCGGTACTGGAACGCCCAGCCTCCGGGCTGCACGTGCGGCCGCTTCACCTGCCAGTCGCCCGGCACGAGGACCTGACACTCGATCATCCACTCGGCGGCGCGGCGCAACACCGGATGATCCGGTCGCAGGTCGCTCTCGATCAGCGCGTTGACCGCGAGGGCGGTGTCCCAGACGGGCGAGGGGCAGGGCTGATAGTGAATCGAGTCGCCGTCCTCGGCGGCGAGCGCCTCGATCTCCTTGAGCTGTCCCATCACGAGCGGGTGATCATCCGGGTAGCCGAGGAGCCGCATCGCCAGGATGGAATTCGCCATCGCCGGATAGATTCCGCCCAGGCCCCCTGGCACGGCGAGCCGCTCTTCGAGGAAGACGCGCGCCGCCTCGATGGCGCGCTTGCGCAACGGGCGCGGCGAGAACCGTTCCCAGATCTTGAGGCCGTCGTCCACGGCGATGAAGAAGCTCTTCCAGAAGAGCCCACGCCAACTGAAAGGCTCGGGCACGCGTGGAAACCGCAGGCTGGTCTCTTCCCGGGGCACCGGCCACAACTCGTCGAGGGAGAGGTGCGGCGATAGCCACTTCACCGGCTTGCGGTCCATCAAGACCAGCAGCGGCACCAGCACCGTGCGGGACCAGTAGGAGATCTCGTAGATGTTGAACAGGAAAAAGGGGCGCGGCAACAACATGATCTCGACCGGCATCGTCGGGACGCCGTTCCAGTCGTACTCACCGAAGAGCGCAAGCTGAATCTTTGTGAAGACGTCAGCCTTCGCCGGGCCCCCCATCTCCCGGATCCGCTCTCGGGCCGCCACCATCGCCGGATCACCGAGCCCGACTCCGGCCATCTTCATGGCGAAGTACGCCTTGATCGTCGCCGACAGGTTGGCCGGGCCCGCCTCGAAGAGGCTGAAGCCGCCGTCGGGGAGCTGTTGGCGCCTCAGGTATCGCACGGCCCGCGTCTCGCGCTCGCGATTCACCTGGTCGATGAGATGGCAGAGAATCAGGTACTCGGAGGTGATCGTCGTGTTGGCTTCGAGCTGACCGGCCCAGTGGCCGTCAGGAGCCTGTTGGCCGAGCAGGTGCGCCTGGGCGCGCACGATCGCGTCCTGCAGGTCCCTCACGGGCGTGATGGTAACATGTTGACTGGACGACGGAAACTTCTCGCATGGATCTTCTCGTCGGTACCGTGACGTTGCGCCCGTACGTGTTCGCATTCCTGGCGCTGTTCCTGCTGGCCGGGCTGGCCGATCTCGGCTGGCGGCGCACCCTCGGATTCGCCGGGTGCCTCTGGCCGATGGCCTGGCTCTCGGAATTCTCGTCCACGCGGACCGGCGTCCCGTTCGGACTCTACCAGTACACCCTGCTGACGCGTGGCCGTGAGCTCTACATCGCCGACGTGCCCCTGATCGACCCCCTGTCCTTCGGGTTTCTCGCCTACGCGTCGTTCTGTCTCGCGAGAGTGGCGCTTTCCGCCCGGGCTGCACCGCGATCGGTCATCGCGGTGGTGGCCGGCGTGCTCATGATGGCGCTCGACGTCGTCATCGATCCGCTCGCGGTGCGCGGCGACCGGTGGTTCCTCGGGCACCTGTTCACCTACGCCGAGCCCGGGGTCTATTTCGGCGTGCCGCTCTCGAACTTCGCCGGGTGGGTGATCGTCGGCGTCGTTGGCGTCGGCCTCTACCTGGCGCTCGCGCCCAGTGCCTCCGGGCGGCGGGCCTGGCCAGGAGTGGCGTTATACTACGTCGTGTTAGGGTTCAACCTCGCCATGACGATATGGATCGGCGAGTGGGTGTTGGCGGGGGTGGGTGCGGCGATCCACGTCGCAGTCGCCCTGACCATCGTGTACCTGTACCGGCATTCCGGCGTGATGGCGCTGGGCCCGGAGAGCGGAAGGATTCAGCGCGCATGAGCGTGCCTGTGTCACAGATGTGGGCGGTGGCGTCCTATGTCATGAAGCAAAAGCTCACCGGCCGGAAGCGATACCCGCTGGTGCTGATGCTCGAGCCGTTGTTCCGCTGCAATCTCGCCTGCGCGGGCTGCGGGAAGATCCAGTACCCGGCGCAGATCCTGAGAAAGCATCTGACGGTCGAGCAGTGCCTCGCGGCGGTGGACGAGTGCGGCGCACCGGTCGTCTCGATTCCCGGCGGTGAGCCGCTCATGTATCCGGACATCGGGCGCCTCGTCGAGACCCTGGTGGCGCGTCGCAAATATGTCTACCTCTGCACCAACGCGATCTTGTTGAAAGAGAAGCTCGAAGCCGGCCTCTTCACGCCCTCGAAGTACTTCTCCTTCAGCGTGCACCTGGATGGGCTCCGCGCCGAGCACGACGAAGCCGTCTGCCGCAACGGGGTCTACGTCCAGGCGGTCGAGGGGATCAAGGAAGCGCTCCGGCGGGGCTTTCGCGTGACCACGAACTCGACGCTCTTCGACGGCGTGAGCCCGCTCAGAATGCGCGAGTTCTTCGACGAGATGATGGATCTGGGTGTCGAGGGCATGATGATCTCGCCGGGTTACAGCTACTCCAAGGCGCCCGATCAGGAGCACTTCCTGCGTACCCAGCGCGCTCATGATCTGTTCTCGGCGATTCTCTCGAATCCGAACCGGCGGTGGCGGTTCAACCAGTCCCCGCTGTTCCTCCAGTTCCTCATGGGCAAGCAGGACTTCGAGTGCACGCCGTGGGGCAACCCGACCTACAACGTCTTCGGCTGGCAGCGCCCCTGCTATCTCCTCCAGGAGGGGTACGCCGCGAGCTTCACGGAGCTGCTCGAGACCACCCGCTGGGAGAACTACGGGCGGCGGAGCGGCAACGAGAAGTGCCGCGACTGCATGGTGCACTGCGGCTACGAGCCCACGGCCGTGAACCACACGTTCGCGTCGTGGCGCGGATTCCGCGACACCGTCCACGCCACGGTGACCGGGCGTTTCTGACGCCCAGGCCGGCATGACGGACAGAGCCACGCCCGAAGGTTGGGCGCCAGAGATCGGAGGGGCCGTGTCCCTCGAGGCGGTCGTCGACAAGGCGTTCGACTACCGCGGCAACGTCACCGTGGTGAAAACCGACGGCTCGGAGACGGTCGGGTACCTGTTCAACCGCAACCGCGATGTTCCGGTGCCGTTCGTCCAGATGTTCGACGTGAACGGCGCGGGGCCGTATACCATCTCGTACCTCGAGATCCGCACGATCCGGTTCACCGGCCGGGATACGGCGGCGGGCCAATCTTACGCGGCGTGGCTCCGTGCCAAGGAAGCGGCGAAGGGCGCCCTCCACGCCGAGAAGGACTCCGGCCGCACGCCACCCAGGGACGCGTGACCCGCGTCCTCGTCGTCACCGCCGTCGATCTCGAAGCCCACGGCCTGGCTCGGCACCTCGGTCTCGAGCGCGTCGCCGCGAGTGCGTGGCCGCATTTCCGGGGGGGCGCGCTCGAGCTGGTCTGCGCCGGCCCGCGGGCCGCTCACCTCGAGGCGCGGGTCGCCAGAGCCGTGCCGGCCTCGCTCGTGATCTCGGCCGGCGTCTGCGGCGCGCTCGCGCCCGATCTCGTCGAAGGCGATCTCGTCGTGCCCGAGGTCATCGTGAGCTCGACGGCCACGCGTCACGCCACCGCCGCCGTGCCCGGGCTCCGTCGCGCCGGAACCCTCGTGACGGTGGACGCGATCGTGGGGACAGCCGAGCAGAAAGCGCGGCTCTGGGTCGAGACCGGCGCGCTCGCCTGCGACATGGAATCGGCCCTGATCCTCGAGTGGGCCGCGGCGCGCGGGCTCGCGGTCGCCGTCGTGCGCGGAGTGTCGGACACCGCGAGCCGCGGCGTCTCCGCCGATCTCGCCGCGGTGGTCGAGCCCGACGGACGAGTCCGTACGACGCGGGCCATACGCGTGGTGCTGTCGCGCCCGCGAGCCATCTCCGAGGCGATGACGCTCCGGAGCGGGACGAACGCCGCGCTGAAAGCCGTCGCCGCCGCCCTCGGCAAAGTAGCGCGCGCATGACATCTGAACCCGGCGCCGGTTCGGGCGTGTCGGAGCCGGGTCGCGTCTGTCTCAGGCCACCCCCGGTCGAAGCCGTGCTCACGGCCCCCGCTACAACAAACGTATCGGAGCCACGCGCTCCTGTGTCAGGCCACCCTCGGTCCAAGCCGGCCTCATGGCACTCGGTCCAATAGACGCACTTGTGACCGGGGGGACGGGCTTCGTGGGCGCCAACGTCGTCCGCGAGCTTCTGCGTGAGGGCGGCACCGTCCGCGTGCTGGTGAGGCCCCGCGGCGACCGTCGTGCGCTCGCCGGGCTGGCGGTGGAAATGTGCGACGGCGACCTCGGCGACCCCGCGTCGCTCCGCCGCGCCGTCCAGGGCGCACGCACCGTCTTCCACGTCGCCGCCGACTACCGGCTGTGGACGCGTCGCCCCGAGGAACTGTATCGGACCAACGTCGAAGGCACGCGCGCCGTGCTCCAGGCCGCCGCCGATGCGGGCGTGCGCCGCGTGGTGTACACCTCGAGCGTCGGCGCGCTCGGCATTCCGAAGGATGGGACACCCGGGACGGAAACGACGCCGGTCACGCTCGCCGACATGGTCGGTCCTTACAAGACCTCCAAGTTCCTCGCCGAGCAGGTCGCCATCGGCTTCGCGCTCAAGGGGCTTCCGGTCGTGATCGTGAACCCTTCGACGCCAGTCGGTCCGTGGGACGTCAAGCCGACGCCGACCGGACAGATGATCGTCGACTTTCTCCAGGGGAAGATGTTCGCGACGCTCGACACGGGGCTCAACCTGGTCCACGTGCGCGACGTCGCGCGCGGTCATCTCCTGGCCGCCGAGCGCGGCCACGTCGGCGAGAAGTATATCCTGGGCAACGCGAACCTCACGCTCGCCGAGCTTGGGGTCTTGCTCGCGGAGATCAGCGGGCGCCGACCGCCGCGCGTCCGGATCCCCTACGCCGTGGCCTGGCTCGCCGCCGGGTGCATGGAGGTTGCCGCGCGCGTCACCGGCGGCGCTCCCCGAGCGTCGCTGACCGCAGTGCGCATGGCCCGGAAGCGTATGTTCTTCAGCCCTGCCAAGGCCGAGCGCGAGCTCGGGCTCCCGCGGACCGACGTGCGCGAGGCGCTCCGTGACGCGACCGACTGGTTCGCCGCGCACGGGTACGTCACGCTCGCCAGGAAGATCGCATGATCGGGCATCTGGCGGCCCGCCTGACCCGCAAGAGCCGCTCGAACTTCTACTACGCCTTCCTCGCGCTCCCCAAGCGCCGCCGGGCCGCACTGTACGCCGTGTACGCCTTTTGTCGGACGGTGGACGATATCGCCGACCTGGGGGGCGAGCGCGGCAGCAAGTGCGCGGACCAGCGGCGCGAGCTCGAGCGCTGGCGTCGTGACGTCACGCTCTGCTACGAGCCGGGCGGCCGCCCGACAGACCCGATCGCGTCAGGTCTGGC
>JAHFDK010000366.1 GCA_023249095.1 Candidatus Rokuibacteriota bacterium
GACAAACTTGCCGTCGGGCGTGATGTTGACCAGCCCGCAGCCGACATTCATGGCGACCCACATCATTTCGTAGCCGGGGGCGGTGTGGAAATCGAGGTGGGCGATCTCGTTGCCGTAGGAGACCCGCAGAGTCCCACCGCGCTTGGGCGTTTGAGCCTCGGCGAGGGGCGGGAAAACGGCGATCATCCAGGCGAGAGCGGTCAGTCCGAACAGCAAGCCCAGCAGCGGGCGTCGTGAGCGCATCCCTTTTTCTCCCTCTGGTTTTACGGAAATACGACCAACCCCGTCGAGAGTTGGCCTACTTTACAGGAGTCGGCGCTTGTCAACAACGCCATTATAACTACGTCTCGGTGGGTCTAGATCCCGTCCGGCCGGCGCAGCACGCGCCCGGGAAGGGCGCCTGTGTGGTCGCCGCCGTCGACCACCACCTCGCCGTTGACCACCACGGTGGAGACGCCGATGGCGTACTGATGCGGATCGTCGTAGGTCGCCCGATCGGCGATCCGGGCCGGGTCGAAGACCGTCACGTCCGCCCAGCATCCGTCCCGCAGCACCCCGCGGTCATCGAGCCCAAGCGCCGCGGCCGCAGCTCCCGTCGTCTTGTGAATGGCCGCGGGCAGCGTGAGCAGGCCGAGGTCGCGGACACAGGCGCCGAGGAGACGCGCGTGTGTTCCGTAGGAGCGTGGGTGCGGCTTTCCCCGGCTCGTCACGCCTGACGTGGCAAGCGCATTGGCGTCCGAGCCGACCAGCACCCACGGCGCGCGGGTGATCTCGTGGACGTCCTTCTCGCTCATCGACGTGATCAGGATCCGGGTCTCGCCACGATCCGCGATGAGGAAGTCGCAGACGGCGTCGAGCGGATCGACGGACCGGCGCCGCGCGATCTCGCCGAGCGTGCGGCCGGCCTCTTCCGGCAGGTGGGGCGCGACGGCGATGCGCACGACGTCCCACGAAGGGATCCGGCCGAAGTTGTTGAGTCCGTGTCGCGCGATGTCCGAACGAATTCGCGTGCGGACCTCAGCATGGTCGAGGCGTTCTAGCATCGCCGGGATCCCGCCTTCGATGACCCAGCGTGGAAAGAGGTTGCGGAGCGGATTGGTGGCGGTGTCGTAGGGATACGCGTCGCAGTCGACCGGGAGCCCGCGACGCTGGGCGGCCGCGATCTCGTCGAGAAGCTGGCGGGCGCCACCCCAGTTGTCGATGCCAGAGAGCTTCAGGTGCGCGATCTGGACGTGGACGCCCGTCGCCTCCGCGACCGCGATCGCCTCGCGGACGGCCTCACCGACGTGATCGGCCTCGTCGCGGATGTGCGACGAGTACGCGGCGCCGTGCCGGCGCAGCACGCGCGCGAGCGCCAGGATCTCTGACGGGTCGGCGTAGCAGCCGGGTGCGGTGAAGAGACCCGAAGAGAGCCCCCACGCCCCAGCGTCCAGGGCCTCGTCGAGCAGGCGCTCCATCGTCGCCATCTCGTCGCTGGTGAGCGGTCGGTTCTCCATTCCCCCGGTCATGAGCCGGAGCGTGTTGTGCCCGACCTGGAAGATCACGTTGACGGAGGTCGCGGGGAAGCCGGCGATGTACTCGGCGAAGCTGCTCGGCTGGAACGGCAGCGACGGGGCGCTGGGCGCGAGGTACTCGCGCAGCATTGCGGTGCGCCAGGGCAGCGCCGGGGCGGCCGAGAAGCCGCAGTTGCCTACGACCTCGAGCGTCACGCCCTGGCGGATCTTCGATTCGGCGCGCTGGTTGAGGGGGAGCGTGAAATCGGAGTGAGTGTGGATGTCGATGAATCCTGGCGCGACGACCTGCCCCTGCGCGTCGATCACGCGTCGGGCCGGGCGCTTGGCGCGGGGCTCGATCGCGACGATTCGACCCGTGCTGATGCTCACGTCGGCCTCGCGGCCGGGCGATCCGGTGCCGTCGATCAGCTGCCCGCCTCGGATCAGGAGGTCGTCCATGGCCGTCGCTACCGGCGCCGCGCCCGCCAGATCTCTTCGGCCGGCCACTGTCGCGACCACTCCAGCGTGACGTACGGATAGTGCGTCGTGGCTGATTCGGGGGGCCGCACCTCGATCAAGTCCTCGATCTCGAATCCGCTCCGCCGGAGCCGCCGGATCCAGTCGCCGTGGGCGAGATGGAACTCGACGCCCGGATCGCCGGGCCACTCGATCCGAAACATCCCGAACGCCGGACGCAGCAGCCGATCGGTGGCGGCGACGCCGTCCTCCGCCGGCATGCAGAGCGCCAGGAGCGATGAGTTCACGAGAAAGATCAGCTCACCGCCGGGTCGCAGGATCCGGGCCGCCTCGGGGAGCCAACGATCGGGGTCGGCCCAGAGGCAGGCGCCGTATTCCGAGATCGCGAGATCGAAGGCCGCATCTCGGCACGGCACGAGCTCGGCGTCGGCGTGGAGCAGCGGGAACTCGAGGCCGTGCTGGCGCTGGAGTCGCCGGGCGGTCGAGAGCTGGGCCATCGACGCGTCGATGCCGACGACACGTGCCCCGCGACGGGCGAGCCAGGCCGACACATACGCCGTGCCGCATCCAAGCTCGATGGCGTCCTTGTCGGCGAGATTCGTAGGCAGGACGCCGAGCTGCGACTCGGGCACCTTCCAGACGCCCCAGGTCGGCTCCGCGCGCGCCCAGGATCTCTCGCCGGCGGCGACATAGTCCTTGGCCTCGACGTCCCAGCGGGCTCGGTTGCGACCCACGTGCTCGCGCGGCTCACGGTCGCTCGCCACGGCCCGCACCTTACGACAGCGTCAGCAGGCGAGCAATCACGCCCGCGCCGCGCCGAGGTGCGCGTCGCGCTTGGCCTGGAGCCCGGGATCCGCGTAGGTCATCAGATCGGGGCGCGCGCGGCCGAGCATGACTTGAAGGTACGCGGGCTCGAGGCCCACGTTCTCGAAGCCGTGGACGACGCCGGCCGGTGCCGAGACACAGTCCCAGGGCCCGAGCACCGTCTCCTCGCGGCGCCCGGCCCCGTCCTCGAAGAAGACCTTCACCTTGCCGTCGAGGATGAAGAACACCTCCTCGACCTCGTGCGTGTGGGGCGCGTTGCCCTGGCCCGGCGGCACGAACATGACGCTCAAGGTGAACTGCTCGGCGGGAATCGCGCGCGCGTCGCTCTTGCCGGAGGCGCCGGCGCCGATGTACCGGTGCTGGGCCCGCTGGTAGCCCTCGACGCGCGCGTCGGCGAAGGCGTCCCAGTCGGGCAGGCGGTCCACGAAGCGGGCCACGCGGGTGCGCAAGAGCTCATCGAGCATCGTCATGTGAGGTGACCTCCTTGAGCCGCCGACAGTTTGTAGCCGCGCCTCGGCCGGCGGGGCCATTTCGTATTGCTCGCCTCGGGCCTGGGGGCCCCAGCCCCCGGGCGGCCCTGCGGCTCGCACTGCGGCCCCGCGACGGCCTGCGGCGCGCATGGCGGCGGCTCCGGGTAGAATACGCCGGTGCGGATCGGCTTCCACCTCACACCCTTCTGGAGCCCGACGGACCGCGCGCCCACGGCCATCATCGACGAGGCGATCGAGGTGGTGCGGGCGGCGGCGGGGATGGGCTTCGCATGGGTCTCGATCGGTCATCACTGGCTCTCGCATCCGACCGTCTGGCCCCACCCGATCGCGATGCTGGGTCGGCTCGCGCCGGAGGCGGGCGAGATGCGGCTCAAGACCTCGATGCTCCTTCTGCCGCTCCTGAACCCCGTGGATGTCGCGGAGAGCGTGGTCACGCTCGACCACATCACCCATGGGCGGCTGGACGTCGGCGTTGCGATCGGCTACCGAGAGCTCGAGCTCGAGGCCGCGGGCCTCCGGCGCCGGGACCGCGTGCCCAAGCTCGAGGAATCGCTCGGCGTGATGAAGCGGCTCTGGCGCGGCGAGGAGGTCACCCTCGAAGGCGCCTATATGAAATTGACGAAGGCCCGCCTCGGGCTGCCACCCCATCAGCGCCCCCATCCACCGCTCGAGATGGGGGCCCAGAGCATCGGCGCGACGCGGCGCGCGGCCCGCCTCGTCGACGCCGTGTTCTTCGGCCCTCAGGTCGCCTGGGCCGACGTCGGACGTCTCGTCGGTGTCTATCGCGAGGCGCGCGCGGCAGAGAGCGCGGGGACCGCGGGCACGGCGTTCGCCTCGCGCAGCCTCATCGTCGGCGCGAGCAAGGAGGCGGCGCGCGCGGCCGCGCGCGGCTATCTCGAGCGGACGTTCGCGATGTACCGGAGCTGGGAAATGCAGGAGCCTGGCATGGTGCAACTCCAGCTCGGCTTCGACAGCAGCCTCGACGACTGGACGATCAACGGCACCCCGGCCCAGTGTCTGGAGACGATCGCTCGGGCGCGCGCCCTGGGTCTCGACGGCCTCGGCCTCACCATCTACAGCCTGCCGCGCGAGGTGAAGGCGCGCATCGAGTACCTCCGGATGATCTCGGAGGAGATCGTGCGGCCGGCGACGGCGCTCGGCCGCTGACCGTGCTGCGTCCCTTCACGCTCCACCGGCCCGCCACCGCGGACGAGGCGTGCGCGCTGCTGGCGCGGCTCGAGGACGCGGCGCCGTATGCCGGCGGAACGGAGCTGCTGCTGCTCATGAAGCTGGGCTGGCTCCGCCCGCGCCACCTCGTCGACGTCAAGCGCATCCGCGAGCTCGGCGACCTCACGGGCGGTCCGCGCCTCGCGATCGGCGCCACGGTCACCCATCGGGCGCTCGAGCGGTCCGCGCTCGTGCGAGCGCACTGCCCGCTCGTCGCCTCGGTCGCCCGGCACGTGGCCAACGTGCGCGTGCGGAACGTCGGCACCGTCGGCGGCAACCTCGCCTTCGCCGATCCCCACAGCGATCTCGCCACGCTGTTCTTGACGCTCGACGCGACCGTCGCGCTCGTGTCGCCGCGTGGGCGCCGCGAGCTGCCGCTCGCCGATTTCGTGCGCGGGCCCTGGGAGACGGCGCGCGCATCGGACGAGCTTCTCGCGCTGGTGAGGCTCACGCCGTGGCCGGCCGGAACCGCGGCCGCCTACGTCAAGTTCGGCGTTCATGAGCGCCCGACGCTCGGCATCGCGGTCGCCCTCCAGCTCGACGGAGCGGGCCCCGGCGGCGCGAGGAGCAGCGGCGGGAGCGTGCGGGTTGCTGATGCGCGCGTCGCCATCGGCTGCGTCAGCCCGCGGCCCGCGCGTGCGCCCGCCGCCGAGGCGTGTCTGGTGGGCGTGACGATCGCCGAGCTCGAGGACGTGGCCGGCGCGGCGGCGGAGTCGGCCACCGCGACCGTCGACCCGGCGGACGACCTCTACGGCTCGGCCGACTACAAGCGCGAGATGGTGGCGGTGTTCGTGCGGCGCGCGCTCCGGATCGCCGCCGCGAGGGCACGCGGCGCCGAGTCGGCGGCGCGCTTTCCGCATGCGGTGGTCGCGTGATAGG
>JAHFDK010000367.1 GCA_023249095.1 Candidatus Rokuibacteriota bacterium
AGATTCGCAAGCAGAAGTTCCCGGACGGCAACTACCCCGGGAGCGCGCTCATCACCGTCACCAACTTTGCTCGCCCCGGTATGGAGATCGAGATTCAGGGTATCGCCGTCGTCGGGGATCGGGCCTGAAGTCCGGATCGTCCCAAGTCTTGTCCCGGGGGAATTCCACGCCGACCGTCGGCATCTGCGCCGAACGCAGAGATCAGCGGCGGCGCTGATGCGCCGGCCGCTGCATCTGGAAGTTCGGCGTTGGCATTGTCAGACGCCTCGATCGGTCCTCTATTCGATCACGTGGCTGGCCTGTAACAGGACCAACTGCGGAATGGTGAGGCCCAGAGCCCGGGCCGTCTTGAGGTTGACCGCCAGGTCGAACCTCGTGGGCTGCTCCATCGGCAGGTCAGCCGGGCTGGCCCCCTTCAGGATCTTGTCCACGTGGGTTGCCGCCCGCCGGTAGGATTCGACGAGGTCGATCCCCAGCGACAGCAGGCCCCCGGCTTCCACGAACTCCTTGTTATCCGTCAACGCCGGCAGTCGGTACTTGAGCGCGAGGTCTGCGACCATCCGTGGCCGGTTGGCGACCAGGGGATCGCCTGGCGCGATCAGCGCCCCAGCGCGCTGCCTGGTCGCGGCCTCGAAGGCACCTTCGAAATCCGCGGGGACACGTACTTCCAGCCGCTGAAGCGTCAGGCGCAGCGCTGGAGCCGCCGCCTCGAGCTCCTTCAGGATCGGCCCATACGCCAGATTGGGCGGGTTCCAGAAGACCGCCACGCGCGCGAGCCCGGGCACGGTTCTCTTGAGGAGCTCCAGCCGCTTCCCGCCGAGCGGAGCGCTCATCATGCTCATGCCCGTGATGTTGCCGCCCGGACGGGCGAGGCTGGCGATGAGTCCGGTCGCGACCGGATCGGCTTGGATGCCGCCCATGACGATCGGAATCGTGGTGGTGGCGTGCTTGGCGGCGAAGCTCGCCGGCGTACCGGAAGCCAGGATGAGTCTCACCTTCAAGGCGACCAGCTCCGCCGCGAGCGCGGGTAGCCGATCGTCACGGTCTTCCGAGAAGCGGTACTCGATGACGATGTTCTGGCCCTCGATGTAGCCGTGCGCGCGCAGTCCCTGGAGAAAGCCCTCGATCATGAACGCACGGCCCTCGCGCGAGCCGACGGCGAGAAAACCGATCCGCGGTACCTTCGCGGCCTGCTGGCCGGCCACCTCGCGGCCAGACAGGAGGCTCACGCCAGCCAGAACCACGCCCCCCTGCAGGAACCGGCGGCGGCTATGGCTGCGCATCGCTGACATCGAACTTCTATCGAGCGCGGGGTCGGCAGGTTTATGCAACGCCACCTGGGCACCGTGCCGCGGTCGGACCATTCGGGTTCGCCTCCTCAGACGCCGAATGCTCACGTTGACCGGCCGCGGCGAGCGAATGCGAGCCAGCGGGGATCTTCCCTCGATTTTGTAGACACACGATTTGTTCACTGCGCCCGCGCCTCATAGTTGACCGGTGAAGCATAGCCGATCCCCGAATGGAGCCGTACGCCGTTGTAGTACGGGATGTAGCTCCGCAGCACGTGCGCGAGCTCGCCCTCGTGGGCGAAGATGACGCCATGGACCGCGTCGCTCTTCATCGAGTGGAAGAACGACTCCATGTGCGCGTTGTCGGTGATCTCGCGCGGTCGGTTCATGCTCTGCACGAAGCCGAGCGCGGCGAGCCGGTCCCGGAACGCGTAGGCGGCATATTCGACCCCCCGATCGCTGTGGAAGATGACGCCCGGGCGTGGGCGTCGATGGAATACGGCGCGATTGAACGCCGCCAGCGTGATCCGTTCAAATCCACACATTATTCTGGGCAGTCCGTTCACCACCCTCGTGCCCTGCATTGAGCACCCCGCGCGGTTCAATCAGGAGTAACTTGACCTCCCGTTCTGCGTAGGGTTTGTGCTCGAGACCCTTGGGAACCACGAACATCTCCCCGGTCGAAACATGGACCGCACCGTCTCGGAAATCGATCCGCAGATCGCCTTCAATCACGATGAATGTCTCGTCGGTATCTTTGTGGTCGTGCCAGACGAAGTCCCCTTGCAGCTTCACGACCTTGAATTGGTAGTCGTTCATTTCTGCGATGACCTTTGGCTGCCATTGTTCGCTGAACAGCCCGAACTTTTGGCGGAAGCTGATCGATTTGTAGCTCACGTGATTCCTCCGTCGTCTGATGGAGGCTCGAGCTTTATCCTCGGATTAGCCTAGCCACCAACGTTCCCGGCCACAGGACGCCCAACGCTGGGCGTCAGGCGCGGCTGAAAGCGGGAGCGAGGCACGAGCGGACGCTGGCAGCTGTCGCCTACACGTCGTAGTTAGGCCAGGCTCTGGGTGAGTAGCCCTGACCCCTCTGACTATTCTTACCGCCTTGGGTTCCCGACGAGTCAGAAAACTGGACTCCGCTCCCGTGTCTCGATCCGTTTCGCACTCTGCCCTTCCTTTCTGTTTGTCGGGTTTCTCGGAGAGGCCTAACGCTCACGATCAGCAGCCGGGGCGAGCAGCGCGAGCCCCGGTCTGCTGCAACGTGAGGTTATACCGCACCAGCCTTACCCACGTAGTACTTAAGCCAATATGCTCGCGCCGTGGCCTCGTCGGGGACGTGATCGTACCCCGGCGAGATCAGCGGTCGCGCTTGCTCGACCCGAACAGTCACGATCGCTCGAATCCGGCCCGGTGCGTCAAACACCCCGCGCTTGGCGAAGAATTCGACGTGACGATGGAACTCCGGGCCCGAATCCAGAACCTGGGCCGTGCCCTTGAACCGGTAGCCTTTGCGCACGAAATGATCGACCACGTTCACCTCGACGTTCGGGTTCGTGCGCAGATTGGAGACGGTCCCGGGCGAGCGGATGTCAGCGAAGATTAGGTGCTCATCGTCCAGGACGGAGACCGTCCCCTTGGGAGAGACGTTGGGCGTGCCGTCGGGGCACACGGTAGCCACGAAGCCCAACCGTTGCCGCTCTACGAGTGTCTTCATCTCCTCAGACAACTTGGCCATGTCTATCTCCCCGAGTCTCCCTGGTCGGTATAACGCTGGCGGTGAGCCGCCGTCGGAAGCGGGAGCGCAGCGGACGCTGTAGGCGGTCGGCTCCACTGTCTGGTTAGGTGCGCCGTGAGGCAACAGAGTTCAGCTTGCGGTGCCATTGCCCTCCGGCTGTTTCAGCCTGTACGCCTCGTACTTCCCAGTCGAGTGAAACCCCAGTTGTCGTGCGAGGGCTGAAGACGGCTCATTCGCCGCATCCCAACACGGCTCTAACCCGTGCTCGAGGCAATACAGTATCAGGGCCGCAGCGACAGCCCTGGCCAACCCACGGCGACGAAACAGAGGGTGTGTCTGAATCTCAATCTCCAATCTCCCCCCACCGACCGCTGCAGTGGAAGCGCCGGAGACAAACATGCCCTGATGCAGGATGCCCAGACCGACTCCCCGGGTAATGAACTCTTCGTGGGAACGAAAGTTGTAGACCAGGGCAGGAGCAAGGTCTGTGGCGAATTGCGTCACCTCTTCCAGGCGCACTTGCCGCTGTTCAAACCCGCTGGGCAGTACCTGACATAACCGTCTCAACGTGTCGACATCGAACTTTGCTGCCCGGAAAGCTTCGCGATGATACACGGCCAACGCACTCGGATAGGCAGCAGTTACTAGATGCTGCCAAGCTGGGGTTGGGGCAATCACCACATCCCCAGACTGAAGCAACTTGAAGAGCCGCAGGGCATTTGCATGGAGTGGATCCCCCGCCAGGAAATGAAAATCGAGCACGGCGAGGGCCATGCAGGGTTCCTCTCGTGAGTCCGCAAAGACCTTCCCCATGCCGCCTTCGATGACCGCTGCTACACTACCGTGCAAGCATGGATAACGATCAAACAGCCTCCGTACGGAGGCTCGGTTGTTACTATCCAGTTCAATCAGCACAGTCTTTCCTGTTGGTGTCTTATCTGGGTAATTGAGCACCTAACGATCGCGGTCAGCAGCGCGCGAAGCGCGTCTGCTGCACCGCTTGGTTCGGCGACCCGCAACTACGACGCGGCTTTGAGCAGTGCCTTCTCAATTGGCTTTGGCACCTCGATCGACAAGAAGCGGTCTGCGCTATAGCCATAGTCTTCGCCGCTCTCGTCTATGACTCGGAGATATCCGCGTCGCGCAGCGTCTTGATCCGGTACAAGCCGATAGAACTTGCACAGTTCAAGAGAGGCCTCGTATCCCTTGTTCTTGATGCAGACGACAAAGCGGGTTCTCGACTTGCTCGTTCTCTTCATTTCTCAGTCCAGAAGCGGGAACTTGATCTTCATTTCCCGCCGCCCGATACCATGCGCTTCATACCAGTGGAGTTCTGCCTGATGCACCGTGCCGTCCAAGAGCCGCACGGCGGCCAGACCCTTGCGTTTTCGCCATCGACCTTTGCCATATCGCCTGCGTAGTCGCCTCAACTCTCGAATCTTTCGCCCCATGGCAATGGTTGTGACCTCGCGTAGCGGGCCAACAACCTCAAAGTCCATCGACTTACGCTAGCACGACGGCCCCTGTTGGCCGTAGTCGCCGAACGCTCCCGATAACCCGCGGCGGCTGAGCAACGCGAAGTCGCTGGCGGGTTCATCGGGAAGTTCGACGCTCGGATGTCATCGTCGTCAGTCGAGGCGGAACAGGCGAGCCCCATGAAACACGGTCGCGATCTCGACGACGTCATGTCGAAGACGGTAGACGATTCGGTAGTTACCGTGAATGACCTCGCGGATGGACTCGTCGCCAAGCTCAGGTACGACACGTCCAGAACGAGGATGGTCCTGGAGCCGCTCCACGGCAGCCACGATCCGTTCGACGACAAGGTCGGCGTAGTGAGCGGAGTCGCGGGCGACATGAACGCGTATCGCCTCAACGTCCTGGATTGCTTGGGGTGCCCAGAGGACCCGGGTCACCGGAGAAGTCGACGCTTCGCCTCGGCGTGATCGACACCTTGCCCAGCATCAAGCTCCGCCAACCCGCGTTCGGTCTTCGCCAAGAGCACCAGGCGCTCGATCGCGTCCTCCAGCGTGGCATCTGCGGGAAGCTTCTCGATCACCTCAAGGACTTTCTGCTTAGCGCTGCCCGTCGACATCGGCGCCTCCTTGGCTGCACTCGGCAGCACGGTCAGGATAACCCAATCCGATGACGATCGGCGTGGACAGACCGCGAATGTGGCGAACGCTCGCGGTGAGCAGCCGGCGCGAGCGCATGCGAGCGACGGTCTGCTCGACTGCGCGGAATGTGTCAACGACTTTGAGACACCGTGGGCACGCATTTAGTGTCGAGCCCCGATCGGAAGGGTCACCCGGCGGACGACAGTCGCGTCGTTTTCGGGGGTGTCGAGATAGCGGCC
>JAHFDK010000100.1 GCA_023249095.1 Candidatus Rokuibacteriota bacterium
GACCCTGAACTTCAAGACCAACAACACGCTGAGCTTCGTGTACAGCAAGCTCGTCCGCCACAAGGTGGGCGCGGGCGTGACGCCGGGGACCTTCACGGTCGAGCCCGACCTGGCCGAGCGTTGGGAAGAACCGGACGAGACCACGGTGGTCTTCCATTTGCGCAAAGGCGTCCGCTGGCACAACAAGCCGCCCCTCAACGGGCGCGAGCTCGTCGCGGAGGACATCAAGTTCACGTATGACCGTTTCCTGACGGAGAAGGCGAACCCGCTCAAATTCATGCTCGACCCCGTCGATCGGGTGGAGGTCGTGGACCGCCACACGGTGAGGTTCCGACTGAAAGAACCGTTCGTCTGGCTCCTCAACATGCTCGCGAACCCGGCCGGCACCTGGATCATCGCCAGGGAGATGGTGGAGAAGTACGGGGATCTGAAGAGGGCCGAGACCGCGGTCGGCACCGGCCCCTTCACCCTGGAGCGCTACGAGCCCAACGTGAAGACCGTCTTCCGGCGCCACCAGGACTACTTCCGCCCCGGTCTCCCTTCGGTCGACGGCGTGGACTGGCTGGTGATGGAGGACGAGGCCACCCAGCTGGCCGCCTACCGAACGGGACAGATCGATCTCGGCCCCTGGCACCAGTGGACCGTTCGCCAGCAAGACCTGGCCGCGCTCAAGAAGAGCCACCCGCAGCTGATCTACCAGGACTTCGTGATGAACGTCACCACCGGGATCTACATGCGGACGGACAAGCCGCCGTTCAACGACGTGCGCGTGCGTCGCGCGATCTCCCACGCCGTCGATCGGCGGGCGATCATCGAGTCAGTCTACCTCAGGGGAGAGCCAACGCCCGCCATCGGCCGTGGCCTGACCGAGTGGTCTCCTCGCATCGACCAGCTCGGTCCGGGCGCCCAGTATTACCGCCACGATCCGAAGGAGGCCAGGCGGCTCCTCGCCGAAGCCGGCTTCCCCCAGGGCCTCAAGACCACGCTCACCGTCACCGGGGGCTACGGCTCCGATTACCTCGACGCCTTCCAGCTCGCCCAGCGCCAGCTCAAGGAAAGCGGCATCGACACGGAGCTGAAGGTCCAGGAGTACGGGGCGTACATCTCGACGACGTTCCTGGGCAAATACGAGGGGCTCGCCCTGGGGCCATTCAGCATCGCCTGGGAGCCGCACAGCACGCTCTACGGGATGTACCTGCCCGAGCAGTCGCGCAACAGCGGTCACGTGAACGACCTCAAGATCGTGGCGATGCTGAAGGAGCAGATGCGCACGAAGGACCTGGAAGCGCGCCGGAAACTCATCTTCGACATCCAGCGGTATGCCGCGGAGCAGCAGTATTACGTGTACCTGTTCTCCGACGGACGCACCGGGTCGTGGCAGCCGTACGTGAAGAACTACGCGCCGAACCCGAGCTTCGATTCCGGCAACAAGGCGGCCGCGCTGTGGCTGGATCGATAGTCCTCTAAACGAATGCGCAAGTACGTCCTGCGGCGACTGCTGATCGCGACCTCGTCGCTCTTCCTCGCTTCCCTCGGGGTGTTCTCGCTGCCGCGCCTGATCCCCGGCGACGTGGTGCAGCTCATGCTCGAGGAGCGGGCCTACGGGAAGGACCTGGAAGACCTTCGGGCCAAGCTCGGGCTCAACCGCCCGATCTACATCCAATACTTCGAGTGGGCCGGCCGGGTCGTCCAGGGCGAGCTCGGCGAGTCGCTGTGGACGAAGCGGCCCGTCCTCGAGGAGCTGGGCCGGCGTCTGCCCGTGAGCCTCAAGCTCGGCCTCCTTGCGCTCCTCTTCTCCGTCTCGATCGCGCTGCCCATCGGCATCCTCGCCGCCATCCGCCAGGACTCCCTCGCCGACTACGTCTCCCGCAGCCTCGCCATCGTCGGGCTCTCGGTCCCCGGATTTTGGATCGCCACGATGGTCATCCTTCTGCCGTCACTCTGGTGGAACTGGAGCCCGCCCATCCAGTTCACCGAGTTCAGCGTCGACCCGTGGGCGCACGTCTCGCAGTTCATCATCCCCGCCTTCATCCTCGGCATTGCCTCCTCCGCCGCGATCATGCGCCTGACCCGGGCCCAGCTCCTCGAGGTGCTCCGCCAGGACTACGTGCGCACGGCATGGGCCAAGGGGGTGCGCGAGAGCGCCGTCGTGCTCAGGCACAGCCTCAAGAACTCGCTCATCCCGGTCATCACCGTCCTCGGCATCCAGATCGCGCAGATCCTCGGGGGCACGGTGATCTTCGAAACGATCTTCGGGTTGCCCGGCATGGGGCGCTTTCTCTTCGACGCCATCAACCAGCGTGACTATCCCGTCATCCAGGGCGTCAATCTCGTGATCGTCTCCGTGGTGGTCCTGATGAACCTCGCGGTGGACGCATGCTATGCGTACCTCGACCCGCGCATCCGGTACTGATGCCATGGCGGATCACGTCGAGACCCTGGCCTCGCGCTCGACCCAGGCGGACGTGCCGCGCCAGGCGGTCGCCGTGCCGCGGCTTCACGCGATCTGGCGCTTCTGCCGCCGGAAGCCGCTCGGCGCCCTCGGAGGCGCCATCGTGCTGGTCATGATCGTCATGGCTGTCTTCGCGCCGTACATTGCGCACTACACGTACGACGAGACCATCCGCGGAGCCCGCATGAAGCCGCCGAACGCTCAGTTCTGGATGGGCAGCGACAATCTCGGCCGGGACATCTGGAGCCGGGTGGTGTATGGCGCCCGGATCTCCGTCACCGTCGGCTTCTGCGCCGTCCTCATCGCCAATTTGCTGGCCGTCAGCATCGGGATCACCAGCGGCTACCTGGGCGGGAAGTACGATCTCTGCGTGCAGCGGGTGGTGGACGCCTGGCAGTCCTTCCCCTTCCTGGTCGTGATTCTCTCCATCATGGCCGTGCTGGGACCGGGGCTCCTGAACATCATCCTCGCCCTGGGTTTCTTTGGCGCCGCCAACGCCTCCCGCGTCGTCCGCGGAGCCACCGTCAGCGTCGCGCAGAACGTCTACATCGAGGCGGCCCGGGCCCTGGGCGCCGGGCACGTGCGGGTCATGGTGCGCCACATCCTGCCCAACGTGGCGGCGACGATCATCGTCTGGGCCACCATCGGGCTCGGCGCCTTCATCCTCGCCGAGTCGGCCCTCTCGTTCCTCGGCTTCGGTGTGCCCCCACCCTATCCCTCGTGGGGCGGCATGCTGTCGGGATCCGGGCGGTCGTTCTTCTCCCAGGCGCCGTGGATCGCGATCTATCCAGGGCTCGCCATCTCTCTGGCCGTCTTCGGGTTCAACATGCTGGGCGATGCGCTGCGCGACGTGCTGGACCCGCGGCTCCGGGGCGCCGGCGGTCGGATGCGATAGGGCTTGCCGGTTACGCCGAAAGACACGCGGTTTCCGTGAGCGGTTACCGTTCCAGCCACAGGGCGGCGACGCGGCTGCCGTAGTCGAACGTGGGATTCTGGGAATGGTTCTTCACGTACGGCTGCCACGAGCCGGTGTACATGGGGGTGGCCACGCACACGTAGTGCTGCTGCTCCGCCATATATCGCTGGATTTCGAAGACGAGTTTCTTGCGCGCCTCCAGGTCCTTCAGCCGACGCTGCTCTTTTATCATCGCCGTTAGCTTGGCGTCGTTGACGTGTCCACGGTTGCGCGGTTGGTCCGGGACATACGGCCCGTACAGTGCGTCATCGGGGTCCCATGCGACGGCGAAGGGGCCCATCGTCATGCCCTCGAACTTGCCCTGGATCGTCGTCGCTTGATAGGCGCCGTATTCCTGCAGCTTCAGCTCCGCCTGGATTCCGACCTCTTTGAGATAGCCAAGCACCAGCTGCACCGCATCGATGAGATCAGTGCCGTAGCCGGGCGTGACCGTGAGCTGCGTCTTGAAGCCGTTGGGGTAGCCAGCCTCTGTGAGCAGCCGCCTGGCCTCTTGCGGATCGTAGCGATAGTATTTGGCTCCTTCGCCGAGCCGGTCGACGGGCAGCGACCACTCTCTCAGGCCACGGGGCACGGCCCCGCTCGGCTCGCCCCTGATCCACACGGACTCGATGATCGACTGGCGATCGAGGGCGCGCGAGATGGCGCGCCGCACCCGCACGTCGGTGAAGGGGGGTTGATCGTTCCGCAGCGAGAGGGCGTAGACCATGTTGCCAAGGAAATCCTGGTAGATCAGGTGGGGGTGACTTTTCTTCAGCGCTCCCAGGTCTGGCTGGCGCACCGCCCACCAAGTGAAGGGCCCGGCGTCGATTTGCCCGGTGCGGTACGTGGCCAGTCCGGTCGATTCGTCCTCGACGATCAGCCACTCGACGCCATCCACGGCAGGCTGACCGGAGCGGAAGTACAGCGGGTTGCGCCTGAAGCTCGCCTTCACGTTCCGTTCATACCGTTCCAGGGTGAAGGGTCCGGTGCCGATGGCCGTTTCGGGTTTTTTTAGATCTCCGTATTTCTCCACCACCTCGGGAGCGACGATCCACATGCAGAGCGCGTTGGCCAGCTTGTGAGGCAACCAGACATAGGGCTCTTTGAGGACGAACTTCACGGTGTAGCGATCCACCGCCTCGACCCGGTCTACCGAGTCTAGAAGGTAGCGCTCAGGGTTCCCTTTGACCGTGAGGAATCGGTTGTAGGTGAACTTGACGTCGTCGGCCACCAACTCCCGGCCGTTGACAGGCGGCTTGTTGTGCCAGCGCACCCCCTTGCGCAAATGGAAGATGTAGGTCGTGTCGTCCGGCTGTTCCCAGCGTTCGGCCAGGTCGGGCTCCACGGCGAAGGTGCCCGGCGGCACCTCCGCCCCCACTTTGTGGCGCAACAGCTTGCTGTAGACAAAGCTCAGGGTCGTCATCGTCATGAAATTACGCGTCAGGTGCGGGTCGAAATGCGGCGGATCCCAGCCTCGCACGCGTAGGATTCCACCCCGCTTGGCCGGCCCCACCTCCCCAGCGAGAAGCGACGCCGGCCTGAACAGGGGCAGCCAGGCGCCGCCGGCGATGCCGCTCTTCAGCAGATCACGGCGGCTCAGATCGGGGCCGGTAGGTGGCGTGCTATTTCGCCTCTGCATAAGGGCGTGCCGTTCCGCGTTGATACCGCGCCCGGTTGACAAGGCGCCGGCGCAACGCCTCTACGGATTCCATCCGTTACACATCCCGCCTAATCCCCGGCGTTCTGGTGCGTTGCTGCTTCCAGCGGCTCTCTACTTCAGCGCCGCGAACACTGACCCTACGCCCGGTAGCAACGATAAGCAACCATGAGCGGGGGCCGCGCGACCACGGGCGTGCTCATGACATCACGAGCCGGGGCGCCCTGCCCTGCCGGCTGCACTTGGATGTTTTCTCCGGGCCTACCGCGACCCGGCCCGGGGCATCGACGCGGTCTCGGCGCTCGACGCGTGGGGCCTCGGGTTGCCCGGTTTCGCGGGCATGAAGCTGGGTCCAACCGCAGGACCTTGAATGGGACTCGACGTGGGCCGCGGCCAGCGCTCGCCGTTCTTGCACTTCCCCGACGGCAACGCGACTCTCGCCCGGCTGCTCGTCCAGCGGCTGAACCCACGCGTCGTTCCCGGCCGCGGCGTAGGCGGCGTGGCGGTGGGGCGCGCCGACTACACAAGGCTCGAAGAGCCTGGGCCGGCGCGCCTCCGCCTCAACAGCACCGTCGTGCGCGTGCGCCACGCCGGCGGCACGGTCCGGGCAGCGGAGGTCGTGGTCAGCTATGCGCGAGGCGGTCGGCTGGAACGTGTGCGCGCCCGGAACTGCGTGCCGGCCCCGGGGCCTTGACGACGACACGGTGTTTCGCGCATGCCGCGAGCCCGACGAGTTGCCATCATCAACGCGAGCACGAGCGTCGTCGTCCTCACGGGAGCACCAGATCGGCACAGATGACGAGCGCCTGCGGGACTGCCGGGCCTAGCAGTCGCCCCGCTGACCCAACTGCCGCGCGGAGCCTGTCAACAAGAATGAGACAGTGGGTTCACGAGATTAGTGTAGGAGCGCCTCCTCGGTCGCTCGGATCTTGGGTGGGTTGATCCACACTTCCACGGGCCGCGCCGGCGGGTGAGGCCGGCCGGCGGGAAAGCGTTCCGGATGCGCGGCGTAGGCCGTGGCGAGCACGAGGGCCCGCGCGGCCACGCGCTGTTCGGCCACGTCGGGATGCACGTCGGCGGGCGTGAGCAGGCCGAGAGCCGAGTGATGGTGCTCGGTGTTGTACCAGGGGAAGAAGACGTGGCAGTGGGCGCGGGCATCCTGGATCGCGCCGAAGCGCGTCGGGAAGGCCGGCCGGTACTTCAGCGTCTTGAACTGGGCCTCCGAGAACGGGTTGTCGTTGGAGACATGCGGCCGGGCATGCGTCTTGGTGACGCCGAGATCCGCGAGCAAGAGGGCCACGGGCTTGGACGTCATGGCCGGGCCCCGGTCGGCGTGGACCGTGAGCTGCTCGCGGCCGATGCCCTGGCGGGCGCAGGTCTCCCGCATGAACTGCTCGGCCAATGTCGCGCTCTCGCGATGAGCCACCATCCAGCCCACCACGTACCGGCTGAACACGTCGAGCATGACGTACAGGTAGAAGTAGGTCCACTTCGCCGGCCCCAGCAGCTTCGTGATATCCCAACTCCACAGCTCGTTGGGCCGGCGGGCCAGCAACTCCGGGGCGGCATAGACGGGATGCCGGAGCTGATCGCGCCGCTCCCGCACCTCGGCGTGCGCGGCCAGGAGGCGATACATCGTCCGCTCGGAGCAGAGATACCGGCCCTCGTCGAGCAGGGTGGCGTAGACCTCCCCCGGCGCGAGATCCACGAAGCGCGGCGTGTGCAACTGCGCGAGGACCGCCGCGCGCTCCGCTCCCCCGAGCGCCCGCGGCGACGGCCGCCGCGGCGGCGCGGCCCGGGCGGGCTGGCGCCGGCGGTAGTACGTGGCGCGCGGCAGGCCGAGCGCCGCGCACGTGGGGGCGATGCCCAGCCGCGGTCCGATCTGGGTGACCGTCGCCATCACGAGGTCTCGGTGGCCAACGGCGTTCCCAGCAACGCCGCGACTTGTTTTTGCAGTGCGACCAGCGCCTCAGCCCGCTCGGCGCGCTTCTGCCACCGGCTGATCTCCCGCGCTTGCTCGGCCAGCCTCTTGTCGCGCGGATCGACGACCCGCCGCGCGGGCCCACGCGTCTTCGGCGCCCCGGCCAACTCTCCCCGATCGCGCGCCGCGCGCCACGTCGTCAGGTGCGAGGAGTACAACCCCTCCCGACGGAGTAGCGCGCCGATCGCCCCGGGCTTCTTACCGCCGTCCGCCTCCCGGACGATCTTCCGCTTGTACTCGAGCGTGAACTGCCGCCGTGTCGCCTTCGCCACCACCTCGATCGCCGGCCCATCGAGGGCCTGCTCCAATGCGCTCATCACTCTCCGATCCTGACTCGCCCTCGACACTAAACTCCCAGGGGGTCACTGTCTCACTCATATTGGCAGAGAGGGGGCGGGCGTCCGCGCTCGTAGCGAAGGCGTCTCACGGCCACGGGAGTGAGCCCACGGACAGCAACGGCTCCCAGGCATTGTCAGGGTCGTCCGTCGAGCGCATCGGGCACCTCCCCGAGCTGGCGTCGAAGGGGCCACCGATGCACTCGCCATGATTTCTGAGCGCCTGCCTCACTTGCTCGGGTGTCGAGGCAAGCCCCGCACCGATGAGCAGCGCCGCGGCGCCGGAGACGTGGGGCGTCGCCATGCTGGTGCCGCTGAGCTTGTCGTAGTAGAGACTCTTGTTGTAGGGCGAGGCATTCAGCTTCACCAGGTACGTCGGCAGCGTCGAGACGATGTCCACGCCGGGCACCATCAGGTCGATGATGTACTTGTCCACGCCCGTACACTTGAAGTCACGGTTCACATCGTAGCAGTAGTTGCTGTAGTTGCTGAATGTCTGCGCGAACGTGTCATCCCTCTCGGTGGCGCCGGCTGGGGTACCGAAACCTCCGGGAGCGCCGTCGAAATCGGCAAAGGCCGAGACGGTCAGGCTGGAGCGACAGTTGGCCGGCGTGAAAAAGAGCGCGTCGAACGACGAGTTGCCCGCCGCCGCGACGACGGTCATGCCGCCGCTGACAGCGTTGGCGATCGCCGTGCACACCGGGTTGGAGCCGAGGAAGAAATCGAATCCTCCCAGGCTCAGATTGGCGACCTGCACCCCATTGCTGGCTGCCCAGTTCAGGCCCTTGATGACGGTGGAGAGAGCTCCCGAACCATTGGCATCCAGCACCTTCACCGCGTAGAGCCGGGCGTCCGGCGCAACGCCTTGCACCCCGAAGCCGTTCCCCGTCGCGGCGATGATCCCGGCGACGTGCGTGCCATGGCCATTATCGTCGGCGGAAGACAGCGCCGGGTTGAGCAGGTTCACGCCGCCGTTGCAGTTCAGCAAATCGGGGTGCAGGCAGTCGATGCCCGTGTCGATGACTGCCACTTGCACGCTGGCGCCCCTGAATCCTATGACCGCGACCACATCGGCCCCGATGCGGCGCACCCCAGTCTGGGCCTCAGGCACGAAGACGTCGTTGGCTGTTGTCGCTGACGAAGTCACACGCCCCGCTCGCGCGGGCCTGGCGAACGCGCTGACGACGAGGTCGGGACTGATCGCCGCCACCCGCGCATCCGCCCGCAGACGTTGGAGCAGCGGCACCGGCAGCCGCGCTGCAAACCCGTGGATGAGGTCGTACCTGAAGATCGGCCCGATCCCGTGCAGCGCGATCAACGCATCGCGGTCGACGCCCGGCTTCAGCTCGACGATGAACTGTCCCGGGATCTCCTGTCCATCAGCGCGGGCTCCCGAGAGGAACAAAAGAGGGAGGCCGAGTGCCACCGCCATCACCAACCGCGTCACAGGAATCATAGGTCACCCACCTTTCGTTCCGGACAGGCACCTCAACTGCACACGCGTCAGGCTCCGGGGCGGCATTTCCTTAACTGAGTATCGTCAGGTCGTCAATAGCGCCCGGCACGCTACGTCTGGTGGACACGACCTATTTCCGGAACAATTTCCGGAAACACCGCCGACGCTGCCCGAGGTCACCTGCTCCGCCGCGGTGCGCGTCGAACGGCGCCAAATAAAGATCGCCGCCCGCCGTTCCGGCCGTGATGGCCCCGACCCCTCCCGCAATGCTCTTGACAGTCCTCGCCAATAGCGGCACGATCCGAACCTCCCCGTTCGATCGGGGGACCTGCACGGCGAGGGTTGCTCATATGGACGAGCCTGGAGTTGCGGCGGACCGTCGTTCACCATCATGTGCGGCGTCATCCTCAGTCGCCCACCTCTTCGCCGCGCAGCGGGCGGCGCTGGACGGACTGATGGCTGGCATAGACGCGGACGCGCGATGGGTTGTGCTCGTCGGCCCAGAAGGCAGCGGAAAGAGCACCGTCGTACGCGCCCTCCTCGATGAACTTCGCCTCGCCCCCGCCGCCGTCGCCTGCTTCGAAGGGCCGCAGACGGCGGAAGTCGACGATCTGGTCACCGCGCTCTATTCCCAACAAGGGCTCCCGCGCAGGCGTAAGCCTCACGGCGACGACCGATCGGTCGCCGTGATTCTTGCCAGCCAGTCTTCACGTCGGACACCGCTGGTGGTCGTCGTGGACGATGCGCATGCACTGTCGGCGGCGAGCATCAAGTGGCTGGCCACCCTGGCCAGCCAGGGGTTACGCTCGGAGACCGCGTGTTACGTCGTGCTGGCCGGCACGTCACGGCTCGAGGAAACGGCCACTCGCGCGTGGACGCGGGACGGATCGGGTCGGACGTCTGTGCGATGCCTCCTCAAGCCGATGACATCGGCCGAGGTTCGTCGGTACATGGACCGGCGCATGTTGGGCTTCGAAACCGCCGCGAAATTCTCGGAGGCCGCGGTCCAGAGGATCGAGCAATACTCGAAAGGGAGGCCGAAACTCATCGACGCGCTCTACGAGCTCGCCGCCACGCTTCCAGAGACGCGTCTCATGGGCCAGTTGTCGGATGACGCCGTGGTCGAGGCGGCGGAGCGGCTTGGTCTGGACAGGACGGCATCGCCGTCCCCCACGAGACCGATGATGAGCACGATTCGAGGCGCAGCGTTGCCGCAGGGTCGGGTCTGCCGATCGGTGCCAAAGACGCGGCTCGCGTCTCCCGCGAGGACAAGACCGACGACGATCGTGGATCGAAGCGCAACGTTGCCCGTTGGTTGGTGCTGGCGATCGGTGCGGCAACCGTCGCGGGTCTCGCTGTGTATTTCGGCCCGACGCTGATCCGGACCTCGGCCGACTGGTTCGCGGGGCTGTGGCCGACCGCCGTTGATCGGTCGACCTCTGACCGTCAACGCAGCGCGACCGCACGATCGGAGGCCGGCCGCCGCGCGCCCGGAGTCGCGACCGGGCGCCCTCGCGCCAGCGCGACCACAGAGGCCAACCGTCAGGGTCGCGAGTCGCGGCCCGCAGAAGCGGCCCCAGGCGCGACCACCGTGCGGCCGACTCCCGAGCAGATCTCCGCTATGATGGCGGGCGCGCGCGAAGGAGACGTCGGCGAGCTGACGCGCCTGGTCGCCCGCGGTGTCCCGGCGAACGTGCGCGATGTCAACGGATTCACGCCGCTCATGGCCGCCGTCGTGAATGATCGGGTGCCGGCGGCGCGCGTGCTCCTCGAGCGCGGTGCCGGGATCAACGCTCGCACTCGCGGAGGCATCACCTCCCTGATGCTCGGGATCATCAACGACCGGCCCGACGCGGTAAAACTGCTCCTCGAGCGCGGTGCCGATGTCAACGCGCAGAGCGGAGCAGGGTGGACCGCGCTGACCTTCGCGGCGTGGAGGGGCGACGACGCCCTCGTGCGCGTGCTGCTCAGTCACGGCGCGAGGCCGAACGTGATCGACAAGCAGGGCTGGACGCCGCTCGACTACACGACGGCGAAAGCCACCGCCTCCGACGCCGACGAGCGATAGCCTCCGGCCGCCCGTGGCCTCGCGAGGTCACGGGTTCTCAGCCGCCGTGCCTCAATGTGGTGCCCCGGGGGTGACTCGAACACCCGGCACGCAGTTTAGGAATCGCAGTTTAGGAATCGCTCCGGGGGCATCACGACTCCAGTAATTTCGCGCGCTTGCGTTTGCAGATTGCGGCAGGTTGCGGCAGGGAAACGCAACCCAGACGCAACCAGCACTGGTTCCCTCGCGCGCAGCCTCAACCGTTCAGGCGGCACCGGTAGGGAGCTTCTCCGCGGGCTGGCTGCGTTCGTTCCTGACCATGACGCGCCTCGTCACCCAGGGTGCTCTCGCTATCCGCCGTATGCTTGAAACGCTTCACTTCGCTCTCGGTCGCCCAGCCTGCCTGCCAGATCATGCCGCCGACGTCCGAGAGGACCACGTCGAGGATGTTGTAAAGGTTGACCCAGTTTGTCTCGCGCGTGATCAGGATCCTCAAAGCCTTGTCTACCTTTGCGTCGTGATCGGCGAGCTCCACCCATCCCCCGAAGGCCTCGGCATCCTCCTCCGTGACGGGGAGCATGAGGCACGCGGACGTTCCACGACACCGGGAAGGCCGAAGAGAAAAACGGTCGACGAGTCCCGTCGGGCTCGATTCGGAACACCTCACCAAGCTTGATCGGCAGCGAACTGCCGCAGCGGATGCGCTCGGCTGCACTTGCGCGCTGGAGGATCTCTCGGGCGCGTTCGCGCACCTCGCCGACGGAGCCGATCTGAGCGAAGCCGGAACATCTGAGGTAGTAGGTACTGCCCTCCGTGGAAACGTTCAGGCGGGGGAAATGCAGAAGCCTGGTGAGGGCCTCGAGGTCAAACTCCTCACCCTGCAGCTCGACAAACCAGTCAGGCATCGCTCCGCACCGCGCTCCGCCGGACCATATCACAACCAATCGTGAACATCGTGAGTCGGAAGATCCACATACTCGGCGAGAGAGTTCGGCCGCCTACCGAAGACGCTGGTGGCGAAGCACGAGAGGAGCTCGACGAGCGGGTGCACGGCGATTCTCTGGTTTAGGCGTTGCAATGATGCACTGGGAACCGGCCCAGCAGGCGATTCCGGCGTGTCGGCGATGCGAACAGATGGTCATACGGCCGACCTCTGAGAAGCATAGGCCTCCGTGGGACCCACGGCGCCCTGTCCGGGTCTATTTCGTTTCCGTCGCGCCTCCAGCTTTGCTCGGTTCTAGTCCTAAGCCCGGACGTGTTCAATGAGCGCCACGAGACAGCCTTGCCGCCAGCGTGATTTGCACGAGGTCCCAGGAACAGAGTACGCTCCCAACGAGCCATGAAGGAGGAGCACCAGTGACACGCAGATCCGGGACTCAGCGCCTCCGCCGGCGTGGTGTCAGCCGGAAGAACCAAGCGCTCCGGCGGTGGTTGGTGAGGTTCGCGGCCCAGCCCGATGATCGCGGCCAGCAGTGGTGGGAGGACTTCGACGCCCTGCTGCGTCGCACCCGCATGCGCCTGCGTCCCATCGACGCCTGAGTGGCGCGCTTCGTCCTAGACACGAATATCATTAGCCAGATTCTCCGCCGGAATGCTCCGGCGCTCGCGCGTCTTGGCGAGGCGGCCGACCACGATGACGACCTCTTCATGTGCCCAGTCGTCTTCTACGAGCTGTGGCGCGGCCTGAGTTACCGCGGGGCGGATCGGCAGCTAGAAGAGTTGACCGCCTTCTCCCGCACGCTTCAGTGGATCGACTACGACCGGGCCATGTGGGTGGAGGCAGCGGGGCTCTGGGCGGACCGGCGGCGTCACGGGCGGACCCACGACGACGCCGACCTGCTGATCGCCGCTTTCACACGGCGGATTCGGGCAACGCTCGTCACGAACAACACCGCCGACTTCACGGACCTCGACGTCCCGGTTGTCGACTGGACCGCCGATCAGCCGGGCGGTTGATCGACGCGTGGTTCCGTGATCGGGTGTGGCGACCGCTCTTAGAGAAAGCCGAAGTCCGTCACATCCGCGTCCATGACGCCCGCCACACCTATGTTTCGCTGATGCTCCGCCGCGGCGTGCCCATCGCCTATGTCTCGAAGCAGCTCGGCACTCCTCGATCCAGATCACGGTGGATCTGTACGGGTCATTTCATCCCCGGCGCCGATCGACACCACGTCGAAGGACTCGCAGAGGCGATCGAGGACGCCGGAAGGCAACTGGACGCAACCCAGCCGCAACCAGACCCCGCTAGCAAGAAGAACGCCTCGCCGTAAGTTCTTGTAGGAGTTGGTGCCCCCGGGGTGACTCGAACACCCGGCACGCAGTTTAGGAAACTGCTGCTCTATCCACCTGAGCTACGGGGGCGACCTGTGATTCCGCAGGCTTGCGCGTCACCAGTCTACGCGGCTTCGGCGCTGTTGTGAATAGCGTTGGGGAATTTTGGGCAATCCGCTCGACGGCGTCAGCTTTGTGCGTCGGTGAGTGCTCCAACAACTCCCAATCGAGGTCTCCGAGGCCTTCATCCGTCATCGTAGGGCTCCCCTTTTGCGGGCGTAGATCGCGGCGGCGATCATCGTCCTCGTCCTTCATACGTGGATTGGATCTTCGTCTTGAGCCGCTCGAGATCCGCGTCTTGGAGCTCCGCGCCGCCTAGCTTTTCGTGGTCACCTTCGTAGAACCGGTAGAGACCAACGGCGTCGAGGATCTTCCCGAATGGGCGCCCGTCGCGAAGGACCCGGATGAACGTTCCTTCGCCGGTAGTGCTGTCCACCTTGAACGTAATAGCCATGAGATCCTCCTGCAGGCGCTCGTCAGAGCGGATGCCCTTGAGCAGGTAATAGACGAGCGAGTCCGCGCGTCGCCCGGCGGTGTAGCTACGTTCTCGTACATCGTCGGCGCCCGCCAATAAGTAGTGCTCAATAGTAATGCTCAATCCGGTTGAGCAGAGCACGGAGTGCCGCGAGCGCTGTCCACCAAACCGGGCAACTCCACGGCCGTCAGCAGACTTCCCGCTGAACCGCGAGTTTCGTTACGGCCTCACGGGGACTTCGACGAGTTTGTCGCCCGTACTCACGCGGACCCGAAGATCGACTGGAGCCGACCGACCGGTCGGCACCGTTCCACGGTAGGTTCCCGGCTCGGGGAGGGCGCCCATCGGAATATTCTCCACGGTGCCGTCCGCCATTTGCGCGACGAGCACGACGTCGGCGCCCGCCATGGGCCGGCCTGCAGGGTCCAAGAGCCGCACGGCGTACGACTCGCCCCACCCCCGCGATACCGGCTCGCGCACGAGCTCTACGCGAGGCGAACCCTCGAACCGGGGAGGCGTGGCCTTTGGCGTCGCCGCCTCAGGCGGTGGCGCGCTGGCGACCTGTTTTGACGGCGCAGGGGCGCTCGGACTCGGTCGGACCGTAGCGCTAGGTCTGGGTCGACCGCTGCCGCCCTGTCCCGTTGCCGCTTTCGGCGGGGCACTGGTCTGTTTGGGTGTGGTGCTGGCGTCGCGAGCAGGGGTGCTGGTTTCTTCGGGTGAGGTGCTGGTCTCTCTGGACGTGGTGCCGGTCTCTGGGGGAGGAATGCTCGTCTCGCGTGGCGTGGCGGTCAGCCTATCGGCGTCGCGGGGTGACACCGCTTTCGTGCTCGCTGGGCCGCCGGCCGAGGGTGACTCGCTAGCGGGGCGGGCCGGCGGTGGGGTCTCGGTGCGCGCCGGCTGAGTCTCGGCGACCACCGGCTCTTCGGTGACCGCCGGCAATTGCGCCTGGGTAGGCGCCTCGTTGGTCTGGACAGGTGGCTGGCCCGGGTCGCCCGACGGCGGTGGCGACCCCTGGAAAACCCGACTCATGAGACTCTTCCCAAAATTCTGCCCCGCCGGTGTCAGCGCGAACGCGGCCAGCGTCACGCCGATCAGTACCGCGAGCAGCTTCGGGATCAGCCTACCTGACCGCCGGCGCTTGAAAGCGAGGATGCTCTCGAGCCGCTCCTCGTCCTCGGCATCCTCCGGGGAGAGGCGCTCGATCGGCGCCTCGGGAAGAAGCAGAGAGAGCGGAGTCCTGTGCTCTGTTGGGTCGAGGGACGCCGGGACAATGGCAAACCCATTGGCCTCGAGCGCGAGGTCGACCCGAAGCTGGCGGCGGCGATCTTCTTTCGGATCGGATTCCCCCGAAGACCCACCGTGGCGCCTGTCCATGATGATCTGGAGCTGATCCTCCGGGCGAAGCGACGCTCGAAGAGCCGCGATGAAGGCTCCGCTCCGGAGCCGATCGCGGGAGACGATGCACAAGCGTGTCGGCTGATGTGCCACCAGGTCCTCCTCACCTCTAGCAATGCAGGTGCCTGACCGACGCTTCGGAGATCGTAAGCCCGATGTACTTCGCTGAAAGAAAAAGCGATTCTAAGACGCGTGTCCGCCGGGGACGCGCGGCATCGTCAGGCGGCGAATCTGGACACTGTCACCCAGCGCGACACCGACACTGTCAGCCGGCGATACACCGAGGCGTCGCGCAGCGTCAGATCTCGGTCCCCTCGGGCGAGATGAAAGGGACGGAGCCGCCTACCAGCTTCAGGAGGCCGGCGCGCCGAAGGCGCCGGCGGATGTCGTCGCCGCGCGCGCGGATGTCGCGGTCTGTCGCACGAACCGGGAGCTGCCGGCGGGCCACTTCATCGAGCGCCGCGCGGAGCACTCGGCGGCGAAGGTTGGTTCTGAAGCGCCGCCGGACCAGAGGGTCGCTCAGATCCTTCTGCCCGAGGCGCCCCATTTCCTCGTCGAGGTAGTCGCGATCAGACTCCGAGCCATCGGGAGTCGTCCCGACGCAGAGCCCCGTGTAGGCGGCCTCGACCTTGTCCAGCATCTCCCACGCGCCCCTGTCCTGTCGCCGGCCACGGCGGAGGTCGAGGTCGGCGAAGGCCTGGGCGATCGCCCGAAGGGCCGCTTCACGAGCAGGCCCGCCACCCTGCCGGCGGGTGCCGTCGTGCCCGGACAGGCCGCCGCCGTGGAGGAGCGCGCCCTCCGCGAGGTCAGCCAGGTGCAAGTCGCCACGGCGGTCCAGGTGGGCGAGAAGGCCGGCGAGCACCCAGAGCACGAAGTCTGGGGGCAGATGGACGGCTACCTTCCCGTCGCTGCCCTTGAGCCGGGCCAGCCACTCCGCCGCCGTGCGACGGCGGCGCTCGCGACTCTTGCGGCGCTTGCGCGACGACATGCCGGCTACACCGAGCCTATCACGCGCGGTCGCGCGCCGTTGCGTGTGCCATCGGTCTCGATCCATCGGAGCCATGGGGACACGTGCCTCTCCGAGGCAACCGGGAACGATTGTACCCTCGTGGGGCTCGGCGACCTGACCGGGCGTGGGTCCCGGGCGTTCGAAGGGGTTGCCCAACCCACTATAAGTGCGTGGTTGGCATCCCCCGTGCGATATAGTCGCCCCGGTGAGCATCTTGAGAGACCGGTGACGGTGACTCCACGACCCTGACGGGTACGCCGGACCGCTTCCTGTTCATCGTCTCGCGAGGGGATGCGAGGCTGGCGAACTATCTCCAGCAGCACTTCACCGGCGACACCACGGTCCAGGTGCTGGTCGACCGGCGCCACGGCGAGCGACGGCAGCGCACGACTAATTTCGTCGCGGACCGCCGCCGCGCGAACCGTCGCTCACGCCCTCACGTGGACAAAGAGCTTCGGCTCACGTCGTTCGCGATCGTGACGTTACCCTGACTCACCGGACGCCGCTCAGCTTGTAGAGGCACGCGCAATTGTCCCAGAGGATCTTCGCCTTGCTCTTGTCGCTCACGCCCTCGATCGCGACGAACTCCTCGATCGCATGCGGGAAGAGCCCGTCGGAGTGCGGGTAGTCGGTCGAGACGACGATGTTGTCGTCGCCGACCGTCTCGACCACCTGCTTGAGCACTTTCTCGTCGGCGTCAGTGGCCACGTAGCACTGTCGGAAGAAATACTGGCTCGGGAGCTGCGACACCTGCACCTCGGAGCCGGGCCCGAACTTTTCCCACGCCTCGTCGAGGCGCCAGAGCCACCACGGGAGCCAGCCACAGGTGCCCTCGAGAAAGGCGCACCGCAGCCCGGGGTGTCGCTCGAGCACGCCGCCGGCCGCGACGCTGGCGAAGGCGAGCATCAGCTCCATGGGGTTGCGCCCGGCGACGCCGATGACGCGCCCGTTCGGATGGTCGAGATAGCGCCGCGCAATGTCGTCGCGCAGCGACGACTGGCCGGTCGGATGGAACCCCACGGGGACTTCCAGCTCCTCGATCGCGTCCCAGAGCGGCTCGAACTCCGGGTCGTGGATGTGCCGGCCCCCCACCGGGTTGGGGTTGCCGATCACCGCGACCGCGCCGAGCTCGCGCACGGCGCGCTTCGCTTCCCTTATCGCCAACCCGACGTCGTGGAACGCGACCTGCGCGGCGAATTTCAACCGGCGTGGATCATAGGCGCAGAAGTCGCGCGTCCAGTCGTTGTGGGCCCGCGCCAGGGCGGCAGCGACCTCGGGCTCGAGGTCGTCGTGCATGAGCACCTGGCGCCCGCGCGTGCCGTAGATCACGGCGACGTCGATGCCCTCGATGTCCATGGCCGCGACGTGCGACTCGGAATCATAGCCGCGCGCATGCGCGACCTCGTAGTGCGGGTGGCGGGCGAAGGCGCGCTGCTGGAGATCCTTGCCCACGACCGCGGTCTGGCGTCGCTTCGACATCTCCCCGATCTCGAGCGCGCCGACCCGGATGACGGGCTGGTTCGACGCGTTCTCCGAGCCCCGAGTGAATTTCGGGGCGAACTTCTTGAACGGGGCATCGAGGTATGTCTCCCAGAGGCCGTCCGGCTCCATCGTGTGCAGGTCGCTGTCGAGGACCTTGAATCCGTTCTTCATGCGCTACCTCCCCTGGTCAGAGATCGACACGATAACGCTTGAGGGCGGCCGGATCGACGGTCGCACCGAGGCCGGGCGTGTCCGGGAGACGGATCACGCCCGCGTCGAGCCGGACCGGATCGACGACGACGTCGCCGGCCATTTTGAGAGGCCCCACCGCCTCGCACCCGTCGATCACCGCCTCGCTCACCGCCGCGACGGCCGCCTCGGCGAGCGTCGAGAGGGTGAGGCCGAATCCGTGGCCGAGGACGACCCCGAGCCCGGCCGCCGCCGCGCACTCCACCATGGCTCGGGTCCGCAGGAGCCCGCCTTGCTTCATCACCTTGAGCTTGACCAGGTCGGCCGCCTCGCGCCGGATGATCTCCACGAGCGCGGCGGGGTCGGACACGCTCTCGTCCGCCATGAGCGGGATGCCGATGCGGCGCCGGATCCGGGCGAGGCCGGCGAGGTCGTGACGCGCGATCGGTTGCTCGACCAGCGTCAGGGCATGGGGCTCGAGGCGGGGAATGAACGCGATCGCCTCATCGACGGTGAGGCTCTCGTTGAAGTCCACCCGGAGCGCCATGCGTGTGCCGACCGCGGCGCGGACGGCGGCGACCCGCTCGACCCCCTCGTCGGTCGCGCCCGAGATCTTGATCTTGGCCGTCCGAAAGCCGCGCTCGCACCACGCGCACGCTTCCCGGGCCGCCTGCTCCGGTGCGACCGTCCCGATCCAGGCGTTGAGCGTGATGACGTCCTTCACCCGGCCCCCGAGGAGCGCGTGAACCGGCAAGCCGAGCGCACGGGCTTTGAGGTCGACGAGCGCCATCTCGATGGCGGCCTTCGCCTCCGACGCCTCGGTCATGGCGCGGTCCATGCGGGCGAGCGCGGCGTTCAAGTTGAAGGCATCGGCGCCCACGAGCGCCGGCGCCACCGACCGCACTGAAGCATGCACCTGCTCCGCGGAAACCGGCGAGTAGCCGGGCGTCGGATCGACATTCCCCCAGCCCTCAAACCCGGTCTCGGTCTCGACCCGGACGAGGAGGCTGCGCTGGACCGCGGTCATGCCGTGCACGCCGTGGACCGGCGTGCGCAGCGGGACGTCGACGACGACCGGCTCGACCGCAGCGATCCGCACGGCCGCGAGCATGTCACCACGGCTGAGTTGCGTCAACGGGACGTGGCGCCGCGGCGATGGGTCGGGGTGACGGGTGGGGTCAGCGCGACCCGGCACGCGTCCGCCCCGACGTCAACGGGAGCGCCGATCCGGGTCGTGGGGCCGGGTGCCGGGCGGGGTCAGCGTGACCCGTTCCCTCCAAGCGGCGACGGGCGCATCGCGACTGATGGAGCCCAGCCGCAACGGAGCAGCGGACGCGTGCTGCGTGATCGCGCGACCCCGCC
>JAHFDK010000101.1 GCA_023249095.1 Candidatus Rokuibacteriota bacterium
GCCCTCGGCCGCTTCAACCTCCGCAGCCGCCTCCACGGGCGTCAGCCCCGGCACCTCGAGCGTCCCGCACGCCAGGCACTCGATATCCCCGTGGTTCTTCACCAACGGCTTCGAACACCGCCGGCAGAGCCCAGATGCCACGGCGGCGCTGCTCATGACGCTGCCTCGGATGGCATCGCCAACTGGCTCCCCACCCGGCGCACGGCCATCGCCAGGTACTCCGGGTTCAGGTCGATCCCCACGGCCCGCCGGCCCAACTGCCGCGCCACCATCGCGGACGTGCCGCTGCCAACGAACGGGTCAAGGACAACCCCGCCCTCCGGACACCCGGCCAGCACACACGGCTCCACCAGCGCCGGCGGGAACGTCGCAAAATGCGCTTCCAGGAACGGCGAGGTCGGGATGTGCCACACCGAGCGCTTGTTGCGGCTGTCAGCCGGGTACTCCATCTCACCATTCCCCTGACCGCCACCGTTCGTGTCCACACCCGGGCGCACCGTGCGGCGCTTACGTCCCACGTTCGGGTGTACCTCGGCGTTCTTGCCGTCATCGAACCTGGAGCCGTTCCAGCCACTTGCTGGCTCCCGGATGGCGCCGAAGTCGCTCCAGTACCGCTCGCTCTTCGTCATCAGGAACAGGTACTCGTGCGCCTTTGTGCAACGGTCCTTCGTGCTCTCCGGCATCGCGTTCGGCTTGCTCCAGATGATGTCCTGGCGCAGCCACCAGCCGTCGGCCCGCAACGCGAACGCCAGCATCCACGGCACGCCCACCAGGTCCTTCGGCTTCAAGCCATCGACCGGATACCGGTTCGGCCCATCAACGAACGAACCGGCGTTTGAACTGCTCTTACTGTCGGGCGCCGAGGTGCGGATGCCTCGCCAGCCTGTCCTGGACCCGCACCGTGCCGCCGTGGCTATCTGGCGCCGCGCAATGTCGTTCGAACCCTCCAGCGTCGATGTCCCGTTGTCCGCGTTCCCGCGCGACTGAGCGCCCCACGAACCCGCGTAGCTGTCGCCGATGTTCATCCAGAGCGTCCCGTCCGGACGCAGCACCCGCCGGACCTCGCGGAACACCTCCACCATGTGGGCCACGAACAGCTCCGGCGTCGGCTCCAACCCCAGGGCACCGCACCATGCACCACATACACACGTTGAGCCCTGCGTCACCTGAGCCCACGCCTCTGGCCTCGTGGTCCTCGTGGTGGTTGTCCGAAGGCGTTTCTCGTCCGGCTGCTCCTCGCCGCGGCCGTTCGTCGCGTGCTGCCACCGGGTGGTTCCCGTGTATCCCTCGCCCGAACTCGCAGCCTGCCACTCGTGCGCGCACGCCGCATCGCCACCCCACACGCTCGGCGGTACGCCGTAGTCCCGCAGCGACCAGTACGGTGGGCTCGTCACCACGCAGTTCACGCTCGCCTCCGGCATGGCGCGCAACACCTCGCGCGCATCCCCATGGTGAAACGTCACCTGGCCGTCGGTGTGAAATGGCGTCATCGTTCGCCCCCATGGCCGTAGCCCAGCGCCACCACGGCGCCGAGCACCGCCACCGACAGCCCGATGAACACCTGGAACGCCACCGTCGCCACCTCGCCGATCATTCGTCGTCTCCGATCGAGTCCAGGTACGACTCCGCGGTCTCGCCATGCAGCGGGCAGAGCGTGCTCAGGACAAACCCGCCGCCTATCCATCCCGTGCCGTGGCCGTTGTCCAGCACCGGGCACGTGCAGCCCTGTTCGATCGCCGCGTCACTGCCCGGATTCGGCTCTTTGCTCTCGGCTCTCGGCTCTGGGCTCGTCATGCCACCACCTCGCTCCGCAGGCTCACCACCCGGTGACCTCCCCACCGCCGCGCCAGGTCGATCGCCTGCGAATAGACATCCGCATCCGCCATCGGCACGCTTGGCGTCAGCCCACTCGCGTGAGCCTCAACCACCGCCCAGTACGCCTTCTCAATCTCCACAGCCCACGCCACCCGTGCGCTCGATACGTGCATCGGGCAAACGTCCTTGCCCAACAATAGGCACCCGCACACCCCGCAGCGGAACTTCTCCGCCGCCGTGCACACCGAATGGCGCCGGTTGAAGTCGCCCAGCATCCGCCGCGCGTCCTCCGGCTGACAGATCGCCGTCAACCGACCGCCGCATGCGCACCGCAGTTTGTAGCTGTTCCCCTTGTTCATCGCTTCACCTCTTCGACGGCTTCCCACAGCCCCTCGTGCCAGGCGCACGGGCCTTCGCCCGGGCATGGCCCGTTCTCCGATGCCCAGCGCAGCCCGGCTTCCACCGCACCGATGTGCAGCAGCAGCTCGAACAGCGTCGTCCGGTCCACCTCCACGACGTCGACGCCCTGGCGCAACGCCATCTCGCAGGCCTCCCGCAATGGTTCGATGAGCTGGTCGTCGGTCTCGCGGTGGACAGCGCTCCGCCGCGGGCGGCGCAGCAGGATCGGTTGGAGGAACGGGGACGGTTCCAGTGGTGCCGGGGTGAATTTGGTCTCGCCCCGTCCCTCCAGGGCGGATTCGAGCCGGTCGAGATACTCGTCACCCGCCGAGGCAGGGAAGCAAGCGTCCAACTTAGGAAAGCCGCCGGCGGCTCCATCTCTGGCGTCTTGAACTTCCCGCCTCGCCGGGCCCGAACTCTCCTCTGGGCTCTCTGCTATCTGCTCTTTGCTCGGCTCCGGCTGGGCGAGAGGGAGCGCGCCGGAGCGGTCAGCTCGCTCAACCTCCCGCCCAGCCGGGCCCGAACCGTACTTGCGCACCGCCGGGCAATCCTCTGGCGCGTGTTCCGGTCGCAAATGGAAGCACCTCATGACCGCACCTCCGATGGGAGTAGTTCCACCGGGAGCAGTTTCACTGGCCAACTGAACGAGAAATCCGAGGGCCCATCGAGTGAAAAGGAGTGCCACTCCGACACCGTTGCCTCCGCCGGGATCCCAGCTTCACGAGCGGTCTCCATCGCGACCCGGTACGCTTCCTGCTTCCCCGCCGCTCCGCTCAACCGGATCGTCTGCCGCGCGGTGTAGCGCACCGGCTCAATCGCCACCACCGTCGCCAGCGGCTCGTAGGTGATCTCGGGTTGTTCCTGCGTCATCGCGAAGCCTCCGCCATGTCTCGCAACGCCAGGGCCGCCATGCGGTAGTCCGGCGCATCGCCCAGGACCGCGCCCGTCCGCGAACGCCCGAACGCCCAGCGGCTGTCCCGCCACGGCCTCACGAACCCGACCGGTCCGCCGTCCGACCCTTCAACCCGGTACGTCTCTCGATTCATCGTCCTGCAGCTCCTTCGTTGTTTGGGGCGGGTGAGGTGGGCTTCCCAACCACCTCACCCAGGGGGACCAGTGGCGGGAGGCAACCGCCTGGGCGAGAGCGAGCGCTCGGAGCGGACAAACGCTCAACTCCCACCCAGCCGGAGACCTCCCCTGTCGTCATCGCGCCCCGAGTCCTTCCATCGAAGCAATCAGCCGGCCAGCGTACGACCGGGAGTGTTCGCTCGAGCAACCGGAGTCACCGCTCACCCAGCGGCACAACGCCGCAGCCGTGTTCAGTCCCGCGTACAGCGGACTCGCCAGCAGCGTCACCACTGCCCGCACGCCCTGCTCCCACGTCTCGTACCGGAAGGCTTCCGCGCACGACCCGATCCCCCAGGCGTTCCCGCCGCACGCCGCCCGCCCGCTGGACGATTCGTGCACCGCGATCGCGGGCGCCAATCGCCAGTCAATGCCCATCTCGTCTGCCAGCATCACGAGCTCCTCCGCGTAGGGTCCGAGTGGGCTTCCAATTCCGAAGAGCGCGCGGACCAGCTCGACGCGCTCTCCGTGGTCAGCCGCCCGCGCAGGCTCGCCTTGAACTCCGGCCGCAACGGCAACCGCATCGGCTGCAAGCGCCGCATCATCGCCATCTCCACCACCCGGCGCCGGCGCTCCTGGCGCCGCTCCAGCCACGTCCCCACGCTCAAACCCACGACCATCGCGAGGAGCAACAACGCCAGTTCCATCGGTCGCCTCCATCGTTGGCGTCCTTCCTGGGAAGGACTCGTCGTCATCGCGAACGGCCGGGGCGCTACACCCGGCCAGGAGGGCCACGCCGCACAGCGCGACCCACCAGCGCCTCAGATGCCCACCCGCTTCATGGCAGCACCCACCAGACGCCGCCCAGCACCAGCGCCGCCGAACCCGCCATCAGCGCCAGCGCTATCACCCCGTACACGTCCGTCTTCCTCATGACGCCCTCACCTCCACCCGGTATTCCGGCGCGTCTTCGCCCAGCACGCCCTCCCAGAGCACACCGAGCCCGTCCATCACCCGGTCCAGCTCCCGGATCTCCTCGTGCTTCCGCGCCATCAACAACGCGATGTCCTCGCGCGCCGCTTCCAGCTGCCGCCGCGCGTCGGTCTTCGTGAACACCTGCTCCTGCGTCTTCATCGCCTCGCCTCCCGCGAACCGCTAGAATCCCCGCGCCGAATAAGGCCCCGGAGGAACCGCCTCACATGACCGAACCGCCCAGGCTTATTGCCGCCCTGCTCTGCCACCGCACGGAACAGCCGGACGGAAACTCCTCCAGCCTGCTCGACATCTTCGGCGCCACCGACCGGATCGACCTCATCAATCCCAAATGGCCCGTGGCGCTCGACCTCACCCTGCTCCTCGTTGTCCGGGACGTTGACTACAGCCAACCCCGTCACATCGTCGCTGTCTGGTTTCCGCCCAACGGCCCGCCGGCGAAGGTCATCGACATTCGCGGCGAGGCGGGCCCACAACGCACTGCTCCCCACTTCGACGACTGGTGGACGTTCCGCAGCTTCCTCCCACCCCTCACCGAGGACGGCGACTACGGACTCGCGGTCACCCTTGACCAGGCCCCGCTTGTCACACTCCTCCTCCGAATAACGAGCCCACTGCCACAGCCATGGGCCTGAGTTCGTAAAGGTCCGCCACGCGCGCTCTTCGTTCATTCCGGCAACTCCACCCGCTCGTCGCCCCTGTTAGAATCCCCGCGCCGAATAAGGCGCCGGAGCAGTGATATGACCGACCCCCACTGGCGCGGAAGCCGTGACAACCCATGGGGCCACCCTGTCTGGAACCGCCTCTTTCGATTGCAGATCAACCGGAACGCAGAACGCGACCAGGTAATCGACGCCTTCCTGGAACGCCACCCGGAAATCGGCGAGCACGAACTGATCGAAAATCTGATCGCGCCTCTCAGCCACCTCGAAACAGAGTGGTTCGCCATCGCGGCCGAATTGCCACCGCCGAAGTGGGAACTCGTGCGCGACCCCAACGAATGGGAAGACTGGAACGAAGGCCCCATCGACACGTCCCTCGAATAGTCCGGCCCGCACACCGCGATCGCTTCGACCATCGCCCGGTAGTTCGGGTGGCTCTCAGGCAACAACCGCCGCGCCATCCGCTCCGCCTTCGCCACCGGCCATCGCGTCTCCTCGTTCATTCCGGCAACTCCACCCGCTCGTCACCACTGTTAGAATCCCCGCGCCTCACCATGTGCCGGAGATGCCAGATGCCGAACAGGAAATTTCGAAACGCACTCAAGAACAGGCTCGCCGCCCGCGAGGGACAGGCCTCACACGTCGTCGGCAACGCCCTCGTCGCAGCCGGGCTATCCGTGGACGAAGCCCGCCGCATTCTCCAAACCGTGGGCTCATCGCTCACCTGGTCGCTCTGGGAGATCGCCCTCGATGAAGCCGCCGCGCTCGTCGCGTAGTTCATCCGCGGGATCCGGAGCGATGAGTAATCGCAGTTCGCCATCCCACACCACGGGCAGACGCCACCGGCCACCGTTGCCCCCTGCGTTCTCATTCCGGCAACTCCACCCGCTCGTCGGCCCTGTTAGAATCCCCGCGACCTATCCGGCCCAGGAGAACCCCCATGACCGCCAAGCCCACACCCATCGACCCCGCCCAGATCGCCGCTACCCTCGAGCGCCTTGGCGATGGCCACCATGGCCCGCCGTCCCGCTGGGATGCCCCGATCGTCGCCGCTGAACTCTCTGAACTCATCGAAGCTGTCGTCGCCGCGGCCAACGATGGCGACCGCCGCGTGGCCGCTGCCGTCCTGGCCGCCTGGTCACACGATTCCGGCTGGGAACGGGGCGTCGCTGCCGCGGCTGTCGTCATCGCGGGTGATTTCTCGATAGCCGACTTCTCCCACACCCCGTTGCGCCTCACCATCAACTCGATCAAATAGCTCGCGCTCCGGGAACCACTCATGGCGGTGCGCCGAGCCGCGTCTTCGAGCGCCTCCAGCCCGTACCGGCCCACCAGCGCGTCCACACCTGGCCGCTGCCCGGGAGTCACACTGAACCCCCACCTCCGCAGCACCGCCGTCCCCTCTTCGTTCATTCCGGCAACTCCACCCGCTCGTCGCCCACACTTGTGTGCTGTTTTTGCGCATTGCGGTCACGAGAAACCAACCCGCCGAGCCGCCGGCGGAGATACTCGTTGCGAGACATGCTGAGAGCGATTGCCTCGGCTTCCACTGCTCGCCAGAGGCTTTCTGGCAACCTCACCCCTTTGGACTCCGTTGGTTCTGCGGTGTCTGTACTCATTGTGCGCACGACTGTAATCCCCGTGCACAAGAAAAGCAAGCCCCTGTGCACACTTAGCGCAACTTTTTTTCTACGATGTTGCAGTGTTGGGTTACGGAGCCATGGTTCAGTCGGCGCGAGAGGCCGAAGGTATGTCACAGGTGACGCTTGCGGAAATCCTGGGCCTTTCGGACCACTCCGCCGTCTCCCGGCTCGAATCGGAAGCGAAGGTCATCGACCCATCTCTCTACGACACACTGTTGAGGGCACTTCCCACCTTGCGGCCCGCCCGGCTGGTTGAAGCCATGGGTTTCAAACTCGCGCTCCCGCGGCGTCGGACAGCGGTCCCTCCGGTGCTCGCGGATATGTGCGATCAGATGGACGAAGACTCTCTACGAATCCTCCTGCGACAAGCGCGAGGACTCCTCGCAACAGCTGGCGATCCGCTGGACACGGCGGGATCACCACCTCCCACCCTTCGGGCAGTTGCCGAAGGTCCGGAGCCGTATGACTCCGGACCACCATCACGTAGGTCTCCGCATCCTCAACCATAATCACCCCTGCCCGGCCAGAACGGCCGTTCTAAAGTCCGGGGATGATCGGCACCTCACGCGACACACTATGTCGCGCCGCCCGCCACCCCTTGACGCCGGGCGTACACTGGGCTCGATCTTCACAAAGGGGCGGACACACCCATGACCGAAGCAACGGCCGCAACCCCGACCACAACCGTCGTCGATTCCCGCCAGGGGCCGCACATCCTCCTGCGCATCCTCTGGTTCCTGCTCGTCGGATGGTGGCTCTCGTTCTTCTGGATCACGCTCACCGCCGCGGTCAACCTGACCATCATCGGTATCCCCCTGGGCCTTTGGATGGCCAACCGCATCCCCCAGGTCGTCACCCTGAAATTCGACCGCACGCGCTACACCACTGAACGCGACGGTGACGGGAATGTCACACTCACCATCTCCAACACCGTGCAGCGCCCCTTCTGGCAGCGCGCCATCTGGTATCTGCTCGTTGGCTGGTGGCTCACCACACTCTGGCTCTACCTCGCCTGGCTCTGCTGCGTCACCCTCATCCTGATCCCTGTGGCCTTCCCGATGTTCAGCACCACCGGCAAGCTGCTCACGCTCAAGCGGGGCTAGCAGCAGATGTCCGTGCTCGTCGTCCTCATCGTTGGGTTCGCGTGGTCCCTCTTCTGGTGTTGGGCCTGCATCGAGACGGCCGGGCGCAAGGGGTTCAACCAGGAAGCATGGGGCACCGCCGGGTTTATGGTCGGCCCCATCGCCTTCCTCGCCGCCATCATCCGCGCATCCCGCGACTAACTATCGTTTCGATAGCTATTGAAACGATAGTGTCCCGCCCGCACACCCAGGTTTGCCGGTTCATAACACTGCGAACTGGGGTGAAGTTTGCTTTCGCTAAGGCACATGATCAGTTCTTCGTGCTAGCATGGCGAAGGCCCCGGGAAAGTTTGACGACGTCCCGAGGCCTTCGAAAGGAACCGCTTCGTGAAGCATAGCACCTACCGCGTGCCGCACCCTCAAGTGCTCTTTCGTTGGCCTCTCGCTCGCCGCTCTTGCCCCTGGCGTGCTGTAAGCCCCCGTAGCTCAGTGAATAGAGCAAGGTTTTCGAAGGCCCAGGTCGTGAGTTTGATTCTCACCGGGGGCTCACAGCACTAACCGATGGGGAGCGTACCCCTTCGGGCACACAATGATCAACGGCCAACTTACCCAGCCTGAACAGTCCCACTGGCCCCGTAGCTACGGCACCCGCACGTCCGGGGGCGCCGATGACGCCGGCGGGTTGTAGGGGTAGTTCGGGCTGTAGGCCTGCGCCCGGTCCACGCCGGTCTGGCCCAGCAGATGCGTGCTCACCAGCGTCGTGATGCTTGTGAACGCGCTCACGATGATCGTCTTGTCCACCGCCCAGATGACCGCTATCACGACCAGCACGAGGATCGCGAGAATGCCCACCACCAGCGCCGCCAGCTTCTTCGACTGCCACCAGGGCGGGTCCGTGGGGCGCGGCGCGACGTTCATGGTCACCCGCCCTTCAACGCCTGTAATACTTCCCGTAGCCTGGCCGCGAAACGCAGGGGTGTCGCCACCATGCCCACCGCCGGGCGCACGTCCGCGGCCGCGCCGAAGTAGGCGTCTATCTCACGGGCCACGGCTTCCAGGTCGGTCATTACTGAGGGTCCGGGCCCTTGCCGCGCAGCACGGGGATGCCAAAGGCGCCGGCCAGCAGGCCGAGCCCGGCAACCGCCACCGACGAGAACGACCGGATGCCCGCCGCCAGCAGGTCAAGCCAGTAGGCGCTATCGGTCAGGTTCGCCGTCGTCACGTCGCCCAGCGTGCTGAGCGGGCCGACAGCCGTGCCGATGAGAATGGCGATGACGATGGTCCAGCCGCCGATCTTCGTGTTCATGAGTCTCCTCCTGCTATTCGTCGTGGGCGATGCCGGGAACGGTGCGCACGCGCGCGGCGATGTCCTCCAGCCACGGACGGATAGGGCTCCGGCCCTCGGGGTTCAGTTCGCTGACCACGCCGTTCCGTTCGCTGAAGTGGCCCGCAAAATACTCCTCCAGGTACTCCGAGAAGTCCCTCCCGATCACCTTCGTGACGAT
The DNA here is from genome assembly GCA_023249095.1 of Candidatus Rokuibacteriota bacterium. Classification (GTDB taxonomy): domain Bacteria; phylum Methylomirabilota; class Methylomirabilia; order Rokubacteriales; family CSP1-6; genus AR31. The sequence goes on from JAHFDK010000101.1 coordinate 9,165, forward strand.
GGCTTCGACCTGTTCTGGGGTCATCTCTTCCTCCTCTGGTGTCCACTGGCCGAACTCGCCGTAGGCCTCGTTGTAATCCACCGCCCCGCCGTTCAGCGTCTGCCCGTTCTCGTACTGGTAGATGTGCCGCCAGCTCGATTTCTGACCGCCAGACCACGCGTACGTCTGCCAGTACCAAACCGCGCTCCCCACCTCGTGGCAGTGCTCCACCACGTCGTACTCCCCGTAGACGCCGACGCGCATGATGCCAAGCACCGATGCGGCGCCGGCGAGGTAGTCGTCGATGTAGGCGATCGTGTCGGGCTGCGTGTCAACGTCGCAGGCGAAGTAGATCGCCATCTGCGATAGCCCGAACTTGTCGCTCGCGGCTGCCGCGATCTGGGCGTCATACTCGCCCGCCGGGTAGCCATCGAACATCCGGCCCGCGGTGCTTTCGAACACCAACCCGACGGGAAGCCCGTTCTCCGCGAGGTCACGCAACTCGTCCAGCGTCAGCCCCTTGCCCCCGTCACCCGGGTACGGCACGTAACGCATGACGAAGTCGAAGCCCGCGGCTTTGATGGCTGCGCCACCCGGGCGGCTCCATGAGTAGTCGACGCCTCTGCTCGTCATGCCAGCACCCGCTCAATCTCCGCCACCGGCGTCTTCGTGTCCCAGACATAGGTCTCAACGCGCTTCACGGCCCGGAACGCATCCAGCCAGGCCTCCTGCTCCGGGCTCAGCCCGGTCTTCGCCTTCAGTTCCGAAACGACCGCCAGCTCATCGCGCAGCATCATCAGGTCAGGGAAGCCCTTGCCATCCGCCTGGACGGGCGTGAGGTACCGCGTGGTCCCATCCCGGCGCAACTGCTTGACCGGACGAAAGTGGGCCACCAGGAACCCGCTGCCCTGGGCGCGACGAATCGTGTCCGTCTGCAGTTCGTCCTCCAGCCAGTTCAGTCGCAGCGCGGCCTCGTACTCGGCCAGCGTCATCTCGTTCACGGGCTTCCTCACGCCTCACTCCCACCCGACAGCCGCGTCTCAATCGCCTCGAACCGCTGCTCCCCAGCCCTCATCCGCCCGTGCAGCGCCTCTACGCTCGAATCGATCCGCCGCAGCGTGTCCTTCATCGAACCGCCGCCGTTGTACGTCAGCTCGGCCTTCATCACGGCGTTGATTTCGTCCTGCGTGGCCACGATCTTGCTCAGCGTCTCTGTCCAGTCGATCACCTGCCGCGCCGGCCGCCATGATTTCGTGACCGCCTTCAGTACCACGCCGACGGCCAGGACGATGACGATGAGCTGCAACGCCACCCCGGCCAGCGGGTCCAACAGGGCCCGGACGGTCTCCAGGTCGATGCTCATGCGCGCCACGACTCGCGGTCCGTGCAGACCAGGCGCTGCCACTCCGCGCCGTACGCCTGCTGGGCGATGGCACACACCAGTGGAAACGGGAAGCCCGTCGTCTCCTGGTGGTCGTTGTCGATGAACGCGAGCACCGCCGCCCTCGATGCCCGGCCCGCCAGATCCGCCGCTTCCTCGCCCGCCGTGGGCCGCGACAGCGCCGCCTGCGCACGCTCCATCTCCGCGCCCATCTGCATCGCCACTCGCGTCTTCGTGGCCTCGTCCGGGCCTGACACCGCCTGGGGCTTCATGCGTTCGTCCATGGCGCACCCTCCGCACCTGGTGGGCCGCTGGCGTACAATGCGCGCCGAGGCCCTCGGGCTTCGATGTGGGCACCCTCGTTGTTGCTGTCCAAGGCCGGCGGGGGTGCCCTCTAATTGTTCATGCGCCTATGCGCGTTGCCGGTATTCTAGCAGCTTCGTCAAACCTCCCGTGCGATGTCCCAGACCCAGTTCGCGTCGTTACCGAAGGTGCCACCGGAACCCGGCTTGTCGGTCATGTGGCCTGAGTAGTACCAGCCATTTATTGTGCCCGACCAGCGAGGGGTTCCGTCTCTCCACTCCCATGTCTGGGGGCCTGTGTACTCGTTCCCTGTGAACGTTGCGTAGGCGCCCTTGATATTCGGGATCTGGGTTCCGCCGAGCGGTGGGCCGAGCGCATTGGGGTAAAAGGGCCCTGTCCACGCACCTGACCAGATCGCATCTTCCGCGTCGAACATCTCGGAGTTGTTGCCAAGCCAGCCGCGAATCTCACCCCACGCGTCTAGGAGGGTGCCGGCCAGGACCGGGTCGGGGACGAATTCCGACCAAACGGTGGGCGTAAACGGTGCTGATGGGTCTGGCTCCGTGGGCGGCAGCAGGTCCGTCCCTCGGTGAATGTCCGTCGTAGGGTCCGGGCAGCACGACGCGAACGGTAGTTTGTTGTTCGTCAGGATGTCACCGAGCGCATCGGCCAACCAATCAGCGCCAGGGCCTTCGTTTCCGATCCCCGTTTCCCCTGGCACCGGCAGCGACACGGGGTCCACCCACTCTGGCAGCGCTGGCACCACATACTCCAGCATCGGGCAGGCGAGCACGAACTCCACCCGCCGCACACCACTGGCGTCGCTCTTGTCGTGCCGTTCGACCACGAGCATCGGCCGATCGATCGAGAGCCAGGTCACCCGGCTCGATCCGCCCAACGACTCCGCCTCCAGAGTCTCCGCAACGCCGTTGAACGTGAACTGCATCCGGTCGCCCGGCAGCGCCCAGATATCCGCGCCGTTCGCAACCGCTACTCGGACGCTGAGAATCTCGCTGCGCCGCCGGATCAGTTCGTTCACCGCCAACGCATAGAGGACGTTCGCCGTCTCCCGGACGAACTGCCCCCCGAGGAGCGTGTCAGTCGCGAAGCCGTTGGCCGCGCTGCTGAAGCTCGAGGTTGTCGGGACTACTCCGTCCGGACCTGGATTGATGGCACTCAGCGGTATCGCCGATGGGTCACCAGCCGTCATTCCAGCCCAGGGCGGGAGCGACGTCCAGTTGCCGAACTCGTCTACCGTGGGCGCCGCTATCGCGGTTGGATCGATGCTGGTTACCTCCGCGTACGCCGGCGGAGAGTTGAGTCCATCCGCAGCGACCAGCGCCGCGTAGGTGTTCATCCGGGTGGCTGGCAGCGTGGCGCCGAGCGCGACATCCAGCGCGACCGACGGCGCCGCGCGATAGGTGTACGTGTCAGCCCCGAGAGTGAACGTGTCGCCCGCGGTTGGGTTTGCCCCGAGGACGAGCGCGCCGGTCGCCTTGTTGAGGTAGGGGTTCTTCACGTCCGTCCGATAGATGCGCTGTTCGAAGAGCCCATACTTCGCGATGCTCCCCGTGTCCTCGATGTACCAGGTGTCTCCGTCGTTCTTGATCACGTAGTGGTACTCTGCCGGGTCGGCGAACTCCAGCGTGAGGTCACTGCCGTCCGAGTCGACGCCGAAGGGAATGATCCGGTTGACCAGGCCGCTGCCGTCGTAGGTGATCTGAGGCTTGTCCTCGATGTACCCCTTCGTGACCGTCCCCGCGCCCGGGAGCGTTGGGACGTCGTTCGCAAGCGCCAGGATGCCGGTATGCACGACCACCGGTGCGAGTGTGATGAAGGTGTTCGTCGGCGTCGCCACACTGATGGCCGGGATGGTCGCATGGACGATGACGGGCGCCAGGTTGACTGTCCACGGCACGTCCACACCTATCGCCGGGTGGACTACCTCGACAACGACAGGGGAGAGATTTATCTGAATGTCGCCGGGTGGTGAGAATCCACGAAGCACGACGTACTTCCGCGCTCCCGCGCCATAGCCCCTTCGTGGAAGGTCGCCCGATGTCGCCATGGGTTACGTCGCCCGCGTGATCGAGGTTGGGTCTGTGGCACTGTCCAGCGTGAACGTCGCGGCGGTTGTCGAGCCGTCCAGCTTCTTGGCTGTAAGCGTGGTTCCAGAGATGGCGAACTCGGTGAGGGCCGCGATGATCAGGAATACCGCCTGTGCCAGGGTGGGGGCCGCGCCGTCCGCGCCGTAGCTCTCCGTCATTGCCGTGGTCAGGACCTTGGTGAATATCTCCGTGAGCGCGTCGGCTGCCAGCGCATCGGCGTCGATGGCGTCTGTGGCAATGCTGCCGGCAGTGATAGCCGCAGCCTCGATGCTCGCGACCTTCACCTCCTGCACACCTGCTGCCGCCGTGATGGCCGTGCCCCCGTTGTGCGTCACGTCCACCTCGGGCACCCCTGCAACCGTTGGGGTAGCCGCCGCCGTGCCCAGCCATTGCGTCACGCTCACGTCGACCAGGTCTGTCCCGCCGACGAGCGAATCGTAGATGTTCGCTGGCAGGATCATGAACTCGTGGAACACCGGGCAGTGCGTGGCCGCATCAGTGAGCGCGAGCATCGCCCGCCCGACGTAGTTCACGTTTGCGGCTGCCAGCTCCAGGTCGTAGAAGCCGGCATCGTCACCGGTGACGTGGACCATGTCGTTCGCACCGGCCGACGCTGTGGGCGCCGCGTCGAGGACGAGCGTCGGCACTCCGCCGTCGTCCACCATCAGCGTGAGTTTGCAGCTCGTCACGGTCAGCGCGACCTCCGGCGTGACGCCGTCCGTTTTGTCCAGGAACGGCCCCACCGTGACCCTCGTCGCCGTGTTCGTCTTTAGAAATCGCATGTTAGTTCCACCTTTGCCGATACTGGTTCATGATCACGGGAACGGCAGACCCGCCCGACGGGCTGCTGCCCGCTTTGATTGCAAACCAACGGTACACGACAGTGTTTACATTCCCACCAGTGGCGGTTCCGAGCTGCACTCCATCTGATTCGATGGCTTGAATAATGTTGTCGGTTAGTGACTGTGCAGTACCAAAGCGGTGTGCGCCTGTCCCCATTTCCGAGGTCTTATGATAGGCACGAGAGGCGGCGTCTGCTTGTGAAAAGAACCATGCGGGCTGAAAACCAAAGCCGCTTAGCGAATAATCATCTGCCCCCGTGCCAGTATACGACCCTGATTTCGAATACCCTGTAATGCTCTTAATAGCAAACCAGTGGATATCCCCGCCGCTCTTGTTTACTGGACTTGCGCTACCAACCGTGAAGCCGTCTGCATCGAGACTCTGAACGAAATTGGCGAACGGTGCGCCAGCGCTGTTCACGTACTGGGATGCGTCTCCGGAATGCTGTGAAGTTCTCCATGAGGTGCTATCTGTACCCGTTGCGGGCAGCACCATCACGAACTCAGGAAGGAAACCAACCCCCGTGATCGCACGGTTATCCGCGCCATCCCCCGTGTAATTCCCAACCGCCATTTCGCCAGCAGCAGCCCGCATGGCGATCCAGTAGAAACTGTAGGTTCCAGAGTTTACGCGGGAATCGCTGCCAACCGTGAAGCCGTCTGCATCGAGACTCTGAATCAGGTTCGCGGTGAGCGTGGTGCTACTACCCAGCGCTGTATCGCCAGCCATGGCGGAAGTCTTCACGATCGGATGCTGGCTATCCTGTGACTGAATAATCACAAGATCGGGCTGAAACCCGACACCCGTGATAGCACGGTTATCCGCGTTGTTTCCCGCGTAACTGCCCGTCGCGACCTGCATCTAACAGCCCCTCATCACGGCGCGTTCCTCGTGTACATCACCCCGTCCGCGTGCGGCGTGAAGGTGACGTTGGCGCCGTTGCCGTCGAACGGGAAACCCGTCCCATCGATGTAGATCAGCGGCTTGCTGTCCGCGTCGTTCGTGACGTGGAGGTAGAGGAGCAGGCCCACGCACTGCCGCGTCCCCACGCCCAGTGTCGCGAAGACGATCGGGTCGGCGCTGAATTTGAATCGATCCGTCGCGAGCACCGCCGCCCACGCCTCCGCCGACAGCGCCACGCGGGCGTAGCCGCTGCCGTCGTACTGGTCCAGCGTGCCGATGTCCGCAATAAACTCCGCGTCTTCATCGGTGTCTGCGGTCGTGTTACTCATCACCAGCGCGGCGCGCACGTCGCCCGTGAGGGTGGCTGTACTCAGCAGGCCGAGGGCCTTTGTATAAACGAAACTCATTGCTAGACTCCTGTCAGTTCAGGCCCAGCCTGCTCGACGTTGATGAGGGTGATCCCGGAATCCGGCGCACCGTCGATGCGCGTGAACTCCAGGTTCCCGTCCCAGTTCTCTCGCAGCGTCAGCCGCGCCAGTTCGCCCACGGTGAGCAGCGCTGCGTAGCGGGTGCCCCCGTTGAAGTCCACCTTGACGGTGGTCGTGTTCCCGTTCGGCGTCAGGACGACCTCACCGGCGATGTCCGCCGCGATGGCGCCGGCCGACTGGTCTTCGTAGATCAGCGGGTCATGCACCTGCTGCCGCGTCAGGCTCACGGCGCGAAACGACCCGGCGAAGTTGATCGCCTGCCCACCGTCCGCGATGAGGTACTCCCGGCGCTCGATTACCCCGTCCTTCACCAGGTACACGCCAGCCGCGCCGTACGGCGTGTTGTTCTCCTGGAGGATGCTCACCGTCCACCCGCTCACGATGTCCGAGACCAACGGCGCACCGTCGATGTCCAACCGGTCGTCCGCCGGCACCACGAAGGAGAACGTCCCCACCCGGTTCGCCGCGCGGTGCGTTTCGAACGAGAAGACGTTCGTCAGCGGCAGCCCGGCCGCAACTCCCGCCGGGGTCTTCACGTACACGAAGGCGTTCCCCGGTTGGCGGGTGCCTGGCGCCGAACGCGCCGTGAGCAGGAACGGCAGGATGCCGATCACTTCAGCGCGCTCGCGCCGAGGCTGTAGGTCCAGCTCGTCGCGTCCGATGGCGTGACCACGGCCCGCCAGGTGTAGGGGAGATTACCCTTGAGCGCCTTCACGCCGGCGAAGTCCGTGTCGTCCGCCGCCGGGTAGAGCAGAGCGAGTTTCAGGCCCGTCGCGACGCCAGTGATCATGACGCCGAAGTCGGCGATGTCCGCATAGGAGCCGCCAACCGGGTCCTTCGCCTGGAGCTTCAGCGAAAGCGTGTCACTCGCGCCACCAGACACCGTGACGTCCAGGAACAGCATCACTCCCTTCGCGTTCGGCTCGTTCTGGTCGGCGCTGTTCGTGGCGGCTGTGCGGGCCGCGGAGGTCAACAGCGCCGCCATGTCCGACGTGCCCTCGAGGTCGCCCACCGTCGCGCCCGCCGGTCCCAGCGCAACCTTCACCACGTCGTAGTGCTTGCTCGAGATCTCCTCAGTCTTCAGCACCGTGCCGGCCGGTGGGCCTACGGCGTTTCCTGTCGAGAGCGTGAGGTCGTTGGCCATGATGGTCTCCTAGTGCGGCGGGTAGTACTGGGTGAGCAGGGTTGCGTTCGGCCCGGTCGACGTGACGATGAAGTCGTTGTCTCCCGTTTCGAGGATCATCTGTTGCACCTGGGCGGTGCTGTAGCGCGCGAAGTTCGCGTAGTCGCTCACCCACGTCACGCCGCCGTCCGCCGAGCGGTCGACCCGGTTCGCGCCCGCGTCGAAGCGCACGCGGTCGTTGTTCGAGGTTCCAACCGCGCCCGTGTAGACGATGCCGTAGCCGTTCGTGCTGTTCAGGATGGTGACCGTCCCGCTCCAGACTCCGTAGAGCGTGAGGACCGGCCCAAGGATGCGCTGCCCGGTCGTGTTCGAAACAGTAAAACCCTCGGTCACCTCGTTCACCGTCGTCGTGACGGTCGTCTGGGCCTGGTCGTACCAGTCGCTCTGGCGCCGGAACTCCAGCGAGACGGCCTTGCGGAAGTTGTCCCCCGCGCTCCAGCGCAGCGAGGGCAGCGACAGCGCCCGCGCATACGCCCAGCGCAGCGAGCCATCCGCCGCCGTCATCCAGAGCTTGCCCAGGCCGATGCTCACGCACTCCGCCACGAGCTCGTCAATCTTCGTGTCCACCGCCGCCGGCGTGTCTTCGTACACCACGAAACGCAGCGTCTCGCGGCCCGCCTGCTTCTTTGGCGCCGCCAGCCCGAGCTGGTCGAAGGTGTAGTCCGCGCCGACGAGCTGCGCCTCCGGGACGTAGAGCCCCTGGCTCGACTCCCACTCGTACTCCGCCAGCCCGAAGATCACGCTGGTGAGGCCGTCCCGGCTTGCGAATGAGGTCAGAATCCAGGGCTGGTAGCTCATGGCAGGAACGGGACCCCCCGCGCCCGGATGGTCGACGCCACCGCGAAGCCCACCGTCTGGAGCTGGTCCTTGCCGCCGCCGCCGCCAAGGCTCACCGGCCCGTTGAAGTTCACCGTCAGCCCACCGAAGCCGCCGCCGCCGCCGTTCGGGACGATGGCCCCGCCGTTGCGCGGCACGAACAGCTCCGGCCCGTTCTCGCCCACGACGTAGGGCCGCCCGGCCGAGACGGGCCCGCCGCCGGCGCGATGAGCGAGATCCTTAGCCTTGCCGAGTATTCCGCCGGCGCTTCCGAGCTTGCTGCTGACGCCGCCCAGCACATCCGACGGCGAGGGGATCTGCTTAATCGCGTTGATGAGCTGCCAAACGCGGTCGATCAGCCACTGCACCGGGCCGTCCACCAGGTTCGTGAAGAAGTTGCCGATGGCGCCCAGCTTGTCGCCCACGAACCCGACCATGGCCTCCAGGGCTCCGAGCAGGGCCGAGCGGATGCCGAACGCATCGGTCGCCAGCACGACCAGCGGCGCGAACGGGAGGAGGATGAGCGTCGCCACCTCCGGCCAGTTGTCTTTCATGAAGGCGAGCACCTTCCAGAAGGCGTCCGTCAGCCACTCAACAGCCTTCGATACCAGCCCGAATTTCACTTCGAGGATGACGAGCACCGCCACCAGGGCCACGATGGCCAACGCGATGAGGACCGCCGGGTTCGCAGCCATCGCGAAGTTGAGCAGCGTGACCGCAAGGGTTAGTCCCTTCACAACCCCGATAGCTATCTCCAGCCCGAGGACCGCCGCCTTGATACCCACAAACCCGAGCGCTACCCCCAGGAGCACTTCCTTGTTTCTGACCAACCACCCCGCCAGCGTTTCCAGCATGGCGGCTGTAGGCCCCAGGGATGTCTTCAGGTTGCTAATCGACGTGCCCACGTCTTCGAACGACTGCTTCACGTCGAGCATCGTCTGGCTCACGCCCTTGAACGACGCCTCGATGTTCGCGGCGGCTTCGTCCGCCTTCGCCTGGGCGTCCGCGATCGTCCCGTCGAGCCCGCCGCCCGCGCCGGTGGCCAGGTTGTCGAACGGGCTCGCAGCGGATGCCGCCGTCGCCTGGGCTGCCTCCGCTGCCCGCGCTGCCGCCTCCACCGCGTCCCATTGCAACCTCAGCGTGCCCAGGGCTGCGTTCTGTGTGTCGAAGGCCGGCTGCAGGATGTCGATCTGCTTCTTGGATTCCTTGAGGCCCTTGACGATGTCCGCGAAGGGGAGCGCCTCCGTGGTGTCCGTGAGCTCTTTGATCTGGTCTTCCAGCGGCCCTATCTTCAGCTTCTTGTCGAGTTGGACGCCCTCCGCCTTGAGCCGCACCGCATCGAGCTGGCCCTCCAACTGCTTGACCGCCTTGCCGATTGATGTGTCAACCGTCTCTTTCGACTGCGTTACCGTGCCCTTGCTCGATCGCTCGGTCCGGATTACCTCCTGGGTAAGAGGCCCGCTCTGCTTGAGCGTGTTGATCTTCTTCTCGATCTCCAGCATCTGGTGGTCGAGTTCCTTCGCCTGCTTGTCGAACGGGAGCGACTCCGCGATCGTCGCTCCCTTGAACCGGTCGAAGCTGCTCTTCGCCGCGTCGAGCTGCTTCGCGAGTGAAGCCACGGCATCCTCGACGTGCTGGATCGGCCCCTTGGATTTCTCCAGGACGCTGGCGCCGTCAGCCATCGAGGCGAACGCGGCCGTGATGAGTTCCGCGCCCGACTGGACCTGCTCGACGAGCGAGGGCGAGTGCCGGGCAAACGGGTTGATCCACTGCATCGCGGTGTAGATCGCCTTGCCCAGCGTCGCCACCACGCTGGCCATCGCGCTCATCGACACGCTAACGATGCGCACCATCCCACTGAACCCGTTCGTGATCGCCGTGACTGTCACGGCGACGATGTTGATGAACGCCGC
>JAHFDK010000102.1 GCA_023249095.1 Candidatus Rokuibacteriota bacterium
GGAAGCACCCGACGGCAGCGGCTCGGCGCAGTACGACCAGTGCACTTTCCTCCGCGAGAACGACCGAGGGAATCGACTGGAGCTGGTAGGCTACCGCGTTTCCCTACGTCGCAGGATTACTGCACGTCCGCGACGAGCCGAGAAGCGGGATCTAAGGGGGTATGAGCGACAAGCCTCGCGGCGGTTTCCCGCCGCGAGGCTCACGAGCCGAGACTAATTTTTGCCGGACCCGGGGGAGCCGGGAGTCTTCGTGGTTTCGGTGCTCCCGGGGGCAGGGCTCCCGGGCACGGGGCTCATCGGCGCACCGAGCGAGCCCTCCGAAGGCGAGGTCGGCGGCGAGGCTGAGGGCGAGCGATCGCCACTCGGGCTCCCGCCCGTGCGGCCACTCTGGCCCGAATCCGTGCATCCCGCCGCGACACCGGTCAGCAGAGCGAGGGCACAAAGTCCCGAAAAAAGCCTCCGCATGTCCGATCCTCCTTGGGGCGCGATGCCCCTATCCCTTGATCAGAACGGAAGTTGCGACCTTCTGGCCGCCCCTCTCCTCGTATTCGGCGGTGATCTGGGCACCCGGTTTCAGCTGGTCCTTCGCGACTCGTACCGAGCTTGGAATCGAAAGCTGCGTTCCGTCCTCCAGTGTGACCATGTTGCCAGTGACGGCCTTGATCGTACCTTCGACCCTCTGGCCCATCTTGCTGTCGGATTTCTGCTCCATCGTTTTCGGCTGGGCGGGGTCGGGCTTCATCTGGGCTGTCGTTGTCGAGACACCGAGCGACACAGTCATCAGAACCGCAACCAGGACTGCCAGGACTCGGATCATTGCGTGACCTCCTTTGTGGTTGTGTCGGCCGGCCCCCGTGGCCCTGTACTGGGCTGAGTCCGTCCGTGTCGTCGTCCCAACGCAACACACGTGCCAGGCGCTGTTGGGTCGGCGCTCCATGAATTTTCGAGCTTTCGTGAGACAGGCGACGAGCCGCTTCGTGTAACCCTTACAACCTCGAGAAAAAAATACTTCCTCGCCGTCCGATCGCGATGGTTCGCTCGACGATCCGCTGCTTGCCGTCCGTGTAGAATTTGCGGTCGCGGGTCAGTAGAAGGTACCTGTTTTCTTCGCTGGGACTCCGTGCGTGCGATCTCGGCGGTCGTAAACTCCTCGATGGGCCGAAGCGGTGGATGTGGCACGGACTTCGCAACGCCCGGCCGGAAGAGGTGACGCCAATGAAGCTACTCCGTGCCGTGCGCGTCCTTCTCATTACCACAGGGCTCTTGCTCGTACCGTGGCCCGCGCGACGTGGTTGGGCACAGCTCGTCGGCGCTCCGGCGCCGTCCGGGACTCAATCCGGCGGAGCGACGGTCGTGATCCTGGTGATCGCCATGTTGCTGATCCTCGCCGCTCTGGTGAAGGTCCTCGATCTAAAGCGTAAGCGTGAAGGCGAAGCGGTTGTCGTGCAGGCCCAGATCTCCGACGCGGTTCTCCGCGACCCGACTCTGTTCAGCCTGCCGATCACCCCGACGGCGCATGTGCCGCTGTGGAAGGGTTCGCCGGTCACGGTCGAGGTGGCTGGCCAGGTGCCGTCCGACGATCTTCGCCTGGCGGCCCTCCGCGTCGTCGAGCGTGAGGCGTCGCACCTGCGACCCGACGTACGAATCGAATCCCGGCTCGGCGTCGTGCCGACCATGGCTCGTCGATCCGCCTGACACCCAGACCTGACACCCAGAAAGGTGAGCGCGGAGCGCTGTCGCTGCGGTCTCCTCGTGGCGCGCGGGTCTGAGCGGTTCGGGTGCCTGGAGTGCGGCGCCGCGTGCTGCACGGCGTGCGCGATCACGCTGGAGTCGGTCGCCTACTGCCGCTACTGCGCGGCGACGCTCCTCGGCACGACCGTCAGTCCATTGGGCGGTCAGTTCGAGCTCTACTGAGCGCCGGGCGAAGATCGAACCGCGTGACCGGCCCTCCGGGTCCGGGTGCAATTCGGGGCCAGGTGCCGTACAATGCCCATGCCGTTCCCGGGAGACGGGCCGTCGACCGGAGTTCGACGATCAGGAGGGCACCATGGCCAACGATGCGTCCCCAACCCTGGGCCACGCCCAGCCGCCGCGCAGTATCAACCATATGGTACTCAACGTGAGGAACCTCGAGGTTTCGCACCGGTTCTGGACCGACATCATGGGCTTTCGCTGCGTGGCCGAGCTCAAGCCCATCCCGGGACGCCAACGGCCGAAAATGCGCTTTTACAGCGGGCTCGATGCGAAAGGCGACGTGACCCATCACGATCTGGCGCTGGCCGAAGTCCCCGAGACCAATGGCGGTGGCGCGCCCGAGCAGTGGAGCCTGATGCCGGGCCGGGTAGGGCTGAACCACGTGGCGATCGCGTGGCCCGACCGGGATTCGTGGCTGAAGCAGATCGGCTATCTTCGGAGCAAAGGCGTGCCGTTCCTCCGGCGCGTCAACCACGGCATGACCCACAGCGTCTACATCGCGGACCCCGATGGTCACGGCATCGAAGTGCTTTACGAGCTCCCGCGTGAAGTGTGGCAGGGTGACATCGACGGCGCGCAGAACTACGCGGAGATGCTCCCCACGGAGGGCGACGAGGCGCTGGTCGATCGGACGGAGAACCCCGTGTTCGATGCTGCGGCGCGCGTCTAAGTCGTCGGTGCGCCGCGAGGCGATCCGACGCGAGGCGATCCGATCAGGTAGCCCTGGGCGGGGGCCAGCCCAACCACTCGCAAATGGCCCGGCCCATGATCCACTCCTTGTCCTGCCCGGAGAGCCAGGGTAACTCCTCGGTAAAGAGCGTCACCGCCTGACGCCAGGGGCACGGCAGCCGCGTCCAGTCGGTGCCCCAGAACGTCCGGCGTGGCCCGAACGCGTCGTACACCAGGCGAATGTGCGCGTGGAGTCCGGGGAAGGGATAGGGCTCGGTGGAGTAGCACGGCAGCGCCGAGGCCTTGACCGCGATGTTCCCGCGTCGCGCGAGCGTGCAGAGCTCAGGCAAGCCGGCGAAGGCCTCGGTGCCCTTGGAACCGCTGCGGATCCCCAGGTGATCGATGACGAGTCTGAGCCCGGGATGACGCTCGGCGATGCGATCGACGGCGGCGAACGAGCCGGCCACAGACATCATCACGGGGATGCCGGCACGCTCCGCGGCCGCCCAGAGCCAGTCGGCCGTGCCGTCCGTCAGCCACGGTCGCTGTCTCTCCGTGGAGAACGTGAAGCGCATCCCGAGCATGCCGGGCTGACGCTTCCATCCGTCGACGAGCACCCGGCTCTCCGGCTTCTCGATCGCCAGCCGCCCCATCACGGCGAACCGGTCCGGGTGTAGCCGCGCCGCTTCGAGGGCCAGGTCGTTGCGATCGCCCTCCCACGACGGCGGCACGATGACGACGCGATCGACGCCGGCCTCCTTCATGCCATCGAGCGCCATATCCTTGGTGACGGGATAGGGCTTTTGGGCCCGGTGCGCCTCGCCAGGCGCCCACGGGCGGGCGGGGGTATCGGCGCCCCAGAGGTGCACCTGCGCGTCGACGATCAGCATGTCTCGCGCGGTCGCTCACGCCCTCCGGGCGACGGGCCCGCGCAGGAGCTGGCCGGGCAGCGCGCCGGTGTGCTTGCCGTCGCGAAGCAGGACCTCGCCGTTGACGACGGTTGCGGCGATGCCGCGCGTGCGCTGCACGAGCCGACGCGCACCGGAGGGAAGGTCGTCCACCACCTCCGGCATCTCCGCCGCGATCGTCTCGGGATCGAAGACGACGAGGTCGGCCGCCATCCCCTCGCGGATGAGCCCGCGGTCGGCAAAGCCCCAGAGCGTGGCCGGCACCAGCGTCAGCATCCGCACGGCCTGCTCGAGGGTGAACGCCTGCTTGCGGCGAACCCAGTGATAGAGCAGGTGCGTCTGCAGCGACGAGTCCATGAGCTGCGAGACGTGCGCGCCCGAGTCGGAGAACGTGACGACGGCCCGCGGGTGGCGCATCAGCTCGAGGGCGTAGTCCTGGTCCTCGTTGGCGACGGGCTGGAGGAAGAAGAGGTCGAGGTCGTTGGCGAGGGCGAGGTCGATCATGGTCTCGGCCGGATGCTGGCCGCGCTCGCGGGCGACCTCGGCGACCGTGCGATGCGGTCCTTCCACGGTGTCGAAGACGAGGAGCCAATCGTAGTCGGCGGCGCGCGCTTCCGCCCCGACGGGACGCCGGCCGTCGCTTGCACCCGAGGCCTCGACGAGCCGGCGGCGCAACTCGGGGTCGTGGAGCCGCCGCCGCTGCTCGGCGAGCGGCAGCGCGCGTAGCTCTTTCCACACCGGCAGCCGGTCGAAGGGCATCTGGGTCTTGAACGAGAGCAGCGCGCTCAGCGAGCGGCTGTGCACCTGGGCGAACATGCGCCCGCCGGCGGCGGCGGTCTCGTCGAGAAGATCGAGGTACTTCCGCCAGACGTCCGGCACGCCACGACGGCTGAACACCCCGAACGTCACCGGGCGCCCGGTCTCGACGGCGAGATCGCGCAGCCGGACGTGGTAGTCGCGCAGACCCGGATCGCCCGGGGCACGGTCCACGCCCTCACCGGCAATCTCGAAGAGCCCGGCGTTCAGCTCGCCCATGACGCCGACCAGCCGCCGCACTTCGTCCCACGTCGCCAGGCGGCTCGCGACGTAACGTCCGTCGGGAGTCTCGTGGGCCGGCGACCGTGAGGTCGTAAATCCGATCGCGCCGGCGCGGATGGCGTCGCGCACCTCGCGCTCCATCGCCTTGAGATCGTCCTCGCTGGCCGCCTGCTCGAACGCCCGCTCGCCCATCACGTAGGTGCGTACGGCCGAGTGGCCGACGTAGCCCCCGTAATTGATGCCCTTGGGCAGGGAGTCGAGGCAGTCGAGGAACTCGGGGAAGGTGGTCCAGCGCCACTCGATGCCCGCCTCCATGGCGGCGGGCGGGATGTCCTCGGCGCGCTGGAGATTGCGGACGACGAGGTGCTTGTTCTCTTTGGCGCAGGGGGCGAGCGTGAAGCCGCAGTTACCCATCACGACCGAGGTGATGCCGTGCCAGCAGGACGAGGTGCCGAGCGGATCCCAGAAGATCTGCGCGTCCATGTGCGTGTGGCCGTCCACGAAGCCGGGTGTGACTACCTGGCCCTCGGCGTCGACCACCTCGCGGGCGCGCTCCCGAATCCGGCCGATCGTGACGATGCGGCCGTGCCGCACGCCGACGTCGGCCCGATACCGCGGCAGCCCGGATCCATCGATCACCGTTCCGTTCTTGATCACCAGGTCGTAGGACATTCTCAGATCCTCTCTACCGCTGGCCCTGGGCCCGGTCGGCGACCTGGACGCTCTTCTTGTCGAGGTCGAAGCGCAGCGTCTTCTGACTCTCGACGTCGCCGCCGGTGACCCGGATGAAGAACGTGTCGTCGCCGTACTCGATCGAATGGATGTCGCCGACCGCGAACACCGCGGCGTGGCCGGCCTCGTTCATGAAGTCACGCTGGAGCTCGAGCTCCGCGTGGCCGGGCTTGCTCCCGTCGTCCAGGCGGCGCCACCGGCGCATCCGCGTCGGATTCTTGTAGTTGCCGTAGATCACCCAGCACGGGCCGTGGTCGTGCGGGACGGACTTGCCGCCCTTTTCCCGGCCGTGCACGAGCACGTGAACGTCGGTCTCGGGATCGTGGCCGATCGTCGTGCGTTCTTTGTACGGCACCGGCTCACCCAGATGCTTCTTCAACAGTTCGGGGTTGCGGAGCAAATTCTCCAGGTGATCGCGGATCTCCGCGAGCCCCGACGGAACGCCTTTCGTCTTGATGGTCGCCCGCGTGTCGGCGAGGAACTGGTCGAGCGTGTACCCGGTGTCCATGGGCGGTCTCCTTTCTCCCAGCCCTGGATGATAGCAGGTCGGGGCCGAGCGCAGCGCCCGCGCTTGTCGCATACTTGGCGCTCATGAACGTCTTCGTCTTCGACCTGCTGCCCTATGGCGAACATCTGGACCATCTGAAAGACGGCAAGGAGCTGCCGTGGCCTCTGCCCAGGCGGCACTTCAAGCCTGACGTGGCCGTCCGCACGTACACCGAACACCTCACCGCCTGGGAGGCGATGGACCGGCTCGGGTACGACGGCGTGGGGTTCAACGAGCACCACACCTCGCCCTACGGGCTCATGAACTCGCCGAATCTCCTGGCCGCCGCGGCCGCGCAGCGGACGCAGCGACTCAAGCTCCTCATGTACGGCAACCTGCTCCCGCTGCACGACCCGCTCCGGCTGGCCGAGGAGCTGGCGATGCTCGACTGCATGTCGAACGGCCGCATCGTCTCCGGCTTCGCGCGCGGCATCCCGCGCGAGCACAACGTCTACAAGGTGCCGCTCTCCGATTCGCGCGCCCGCTTCGAAGAGGCCTGGGAGATCATCTACCGCGCGTGGACCGAAGAGGTGTTCTCCTACGAGGGCCGGTTCTGGTCGTATCGCGACGTCGCCATCTGGCCGCGGCCGGTGCAGCAGCCGCACCCGCCCGTCTGGGTGCCCGTCACCGGCAGCAAGGAGACGATCGAGTGGGCGGCTCGCCACAACATCCCGATCACGCCCAGCCTGGCTCCGCTGCGCGGACTGCGCGAGGACATAATCAACTACTACGCTCGGTGTCTCGCCCAGCACGGCCACCGACTGACGCCCGACCACCTGATCATCCAGGCGAGCGCGTACGTCGCCGACAGCAAGGCCCAGGCCGTGCGCGAGGCCGGCCCCTATCTGCTCTACTTCAACCAGACGCTCTTCAGCCACGGCAACATCACGGAGGCCAGCCTGCAGCGCGATGCCGGCTACCTGAGCTCGGCGTCCTTCGATTACCTGCGTCCCGAGAACCTGCCCGCGGTGTCCGGCGCCCGCGAGCGCTACCGTGACATGACCATGGCCGACGTCGAGCGCGAGGCGGAGCATCTGCCGTGGGGGATGGCCGACGAGGTGATCGAGCGGATCGTCGCTGCCGCCGACCACGCCGGCGCGGCCACCGTGCTCGTGAGCATGAACCGCGGCGCCATGCCGCACGAGATGTTCATGGAGCAGGTGCATCGGTTCGGGAGCAAGGTGCTGCCCGCGTTGAAGGCCCACGCCGTCACGGCTCGATGACCGACCCGCGCGTCGTGATGACGGTGGCCGCCGTCATCCTGACGCTTTGCTCGGCGCCGGCGTCGGCCGCGGACCCGACCTCGGAGCTCGTCGCCCGGGGGAAATACGTGTTCGGCGCCGCAGGGGGATGCGCCTGCCACACTCCGCCCGAGGCACTCGGGCTGAATGCGGGCGGCATGAAATTCGAGCTCCTCTTCGGCGTCGTCTACTCGGGGAATATCACCCCGGACCCCGAGACCGGAATCGGGCGGTGGACCGACGCGCAGGTAACAAACGCGATACGACGTGGGGAGCGCCCGGACGGTTCGAGACTGTTCCCGATCCACCCGTACGAGTACTTCGCCACTATCGCCGACGATGAAGCCCGAGCCCTGGTCGCCTATCTGAAGAGCGTGAGACCGATCAGGTCTTCCGTGCCGGCGCGATCGCTGAGGATTCCGACCCCGACGATTCGGGTCGGTCCCGCGCCGAAAGAGGCGCCGCGAGGCGGGCCGGAGCGCGGCGAGTATCTCGCCGGGGGAGCGGCGCACTGCGCCGACTGCCACACGCCACGGCGATTCAACGGCTCGCAGGACGCGGCCAAATTCCTCGCCGGCGGGCCCGGGCCGGAGGGAAGCCTGCCGGCCAACATCACGCCTCACCTCGAGACCGGAATCGGCCGCTGGACCGAGGCTCAGATCGCTCGATTTCTTCGAACCGGCGTGAAGCCCTCGGGGCAGGAAGCGTTTTCGCTCATGCGGGTGGTCATCAAGGGCACGTCGGCCGGTTACAAGGACCTCACGGAGGCCGACGCCGCGGCGATCGCCCGGTATCTCAAGACTGTCCCGGCGATCGAGAACAGGGTTCGCTAGCCCGACTCCTCGTCCCGCGCGCCCGAAGTGCGCTGCTTGAACTCGGCCGGCACCTGACGGCCCGCGTCGGTGAAGGCGCGACGGATCGCCTCCACGTTCGGGCTGAAGATCGTCCTGCGGTTCCCGCGCGCCCACTCGTTCGATCCGCGCGTCGTGTCGGTGGAACCCTGGAAGCGCGGCATGACGTAGCGGGCGAACAGCTCGTAGGACCGCAACGTCTGCTCCCGCGTCGCCCACTCGTGGGCGCGGAAGAGCAGGCCGCCGAAGCCGCCGTCGCTCAGCCGCTGGAGGTGCTCGATGCCGCGCACGACCGTGTCCACTGAGCCGACGAGCGTGGTGCCCATCTTCACGCCCTCGGTCAGTGGATCGTCCGCGCGGCCCGGCGGTCGGCCGAGCGTCTCCTCGAAGTAGCTGATCGTCTCGTGCCGCTCTGCGCGCTTGACCTGGCGCAGCGCCTCCTCGTCGTCCTCGGCCACGTGGACGTTGACGACGAGCCGCCACTCCTTCCGGTCCATGCGCTTGCCGTGCTTCGCGGCGGTCTCTTCGGCGAGCTTCCACTGGTTGGCCAGCGCCTCGGGTCCACCGGGGAGCCCGGCGCCCAGCGAGAGCACTCCGAGGCCGTGCCGGCCCGCGGCGACCACGCCGGCCGGGGTCATGACGCTCGCGACCGCGATCGGGAAGTGCGGCTCGGTGTACGGCGCCAGGTGCAGCCGCGCCTGCCGCAGCTCGAACCAGTCGGTCTTCATCGTCACGGGCTCCTCGCAGCGCAGGAGGAGCATGATGGCGTCGAGCGCTTCGTCCATGCGCGGGCGCTGGGTCACGGGCTCGATGCCGAGCATGTAGGCGTCGGAGACCAGCGCGCCGGGGCCGCAGCCGAGCATGGAGCGGCCGCGCGTCATGTGGTCGAGCTGGACGAAGCGCTGCGCCACCAGGAGCGGGTGGTGATACGGCAGACTCGTCACGCCCGAGCCGAGCATGATGTGGCGGGTGCGCTCGGCGGCGGCGGCGATGAAGATTTCCGGCGAGGCGATCAGCTCCCATCCCGCCGAGTGGTGCTCGCCGACCCAGACCTCGTCGTAGCCGAGGTAGTCGAGCCACTCGATGAGCTCCATGTCGCGCGAGAGGGCCAGCGTGGGGTTCTCACCGATCCGGTGGAACGGCGCCAGGAAGATTCCGAACTTCATGCCTTTGTGGGCCATAGTGTCTCCGATCCTAGCACGTCGGGCGGCGAAAGAGCGCCCGTGGGGCGAAATATCGCCCGTGGTGTTACCATGCCGCCCCATGATCAACCAGACGATCCGCGTAGGATTCGTGGGCGCAGGCGCCAACACGCGTAAACATCACATCCCGAAGCTCCGGGCGCAGCCCGGCGTCGAGCTGGTGGCGGTCGCGAACCGCACCAAGGAGTCGGGCGAGCGCGTCGCCCGTGAGTTCGAGATTCCCCGAGTCTACGACGACTGGCGCGATCTCGTGCGGGCGCCGGACGTCGACGCGGTCTGCATCGGCACCTGGCCGTACGTGCACTGCGCGATCACGCTGGCGGCACTCGACGCCGGCAAGCACGTTCTGTGCGAGGCGCGCATGGCCATGGACGCCGCCGAGGCGCGGCGCATGCTGGAGGGCGCGCGCCGGGCGCCGCACCTCATTACGCAGCTCGTGCCGGCGCCGAACACGCTCGAGGTCGACGCGACGTTGCAACGGCTCGTCGCTGAGAGCTACGTCGGCGAGGTGCTCGCGGTCGAGATCCGGGCGATCCAGGGGCGCTTCGTCGACCCCGCCGAGGCGCTGCACTGGCGCCAGGACGCCACGGTGAGCGGCGTCAACGTCATGAGTATGGGCATCTGGTACGAGGCGCTGACGCGGTGGTTGCCGCCGGCAAGCCGGGTAATGGCGGTGACGAAGACCGCCGTCCCGCGGCGCCGCGACACAGGCGGCGCCTGGCACGACGTGCGGATCCCGGATCACGTCGACATCCTGGCCACGCTGGTCGGCGGCGCCGTCGCCAATCTCCGTTTCAGCGCGGTCACGGCGCTCGCGCCGCCGAGCGAGGTGTGGATCTTCGGCACCGACGGCACGCTCCGGCTCGAGGTCGACGCCAGGCGCCTCTCGGGTGGGCGCCGCGGCGAGCGCGAGCTTCGCGAGATTCCGATCCCCGCCGAGCGGCGGATCGGCTGGCGAGTGGAGGAGGAGTTCGTCAGCGCGCTCCGCGGTCACGAGAAGGTCACCCGCACGACCTTCGAGGACGGCGTTCGTTACATGGAGTTCACCGACGCCGT
This sequence comes from Candidatus Rokuibacteriota bacterium, assembly GCA_023249095.1. Classification (GTDB taxonomy): domain Bacteria; phylum Methylomirabilota; class Methylomirabilia; order Rokubacteriales; family CSP1-6; genus AR31. Next base: position 10,219 of record JAHFDK010000102.1, read on the forward strand.
CGCCAGGAGCGCCGAGAGCGGCCGGGCCATCGACGTCGCCGAGCTCTGAGGACCGACTAGCGTCCTGAGTTAGAGATTCGCGGAGATCGCCGAAGGCAGCGCAAGGGGGTGCAAGACGTCGATCGCCCAGCCCACGTCCAGTCGCTCTCCCAGCCAACGCGGGGTGGCGGTCCGCGCGTGCAGGGCAAGTCCCTCCCCATCGTGTCGCGCTCGCAGGACTTTCACTGCATCGCTAGGTATTTCAGGAGGACGCGGGACCTCGGGCAGATCACCACCCGGCTCGCGTCGCACGCCAGGCGCCGCGACGTTTCCGCGGGAACGTGTGCGCCGTCCTCGAGGAGCGACTGCCCAGGCTGATCGGGATCGGCGAGGGCCGGGGCATTGACGTGGACAACCACCTGGTATCGCTCTCCCGGGGCGCCGGGATCGATGCCGCGGTGCAGGGTTGTCTCCGCGAGCATCGCCAGCGCGTCGGCCTGCTGCTGGGCCATGGTGGGCGTTTCCCCGGAAACGTCGACCGGGCTGGCCACCGCGTCCTTTCCGCGAGCTTGCTGATACAGGGCCTCCCGGGCCGCGGCGAGCGCCTGCACGAGCACGGCGCCGACCTCGGGAGCCAGCCGCCCTCGGAGAATCACCATACCGTCCTCGTCCTGATACACGTGCAGCGCCCGACTCGCGTGCCGTCGGGCGTCCTCACGCGCCTCGGCCTGCCGGTCCACGCGTCGCCAGCCTCGCACGGCGGAGCTACTTGAGAGGCACGACGAGCGGCGATTGCGGCCCGACCGACATTTTTCGGCAAACGCACCCGCGATGACATCTCCGCGCTTCTGTGGACCGCTGGGGCGGCATCCACGAGGTGCTGCCGACACGCGGCGGGCGCCCACGCAGAAAGTTGTCAAGCGGGAAATCGCCTGCGACGCTCTGGCTCAGCCTGCTGCGCGTCGCTGGCTGGCGCGTCACGACGCCACGAGACTAGCGTCCCTTCGTCAGCACCCTGAACACCACGATGACCACCGCGCCGACGAGGAGCGCGAGCCCGGCGAACAGGAGCGCCGCCGTCAGGGGACTCATGGGCGCACTGCGCAGCGCGCCGCCGTGATCGGCTGCCGCCGGCGTCGCGGTGACGAGGCTCACGAGCAGGGAGATCCGCAGGGCATACATCCCGCAAGTTTACTGGGTAGCCGGAAGAATCGCGCGGCTCCTTCTTGACAAGGGAAGGCAGTCGTCGCAGCTGACAGCTTGCGGCGCAGCAATCGCGATGGAGTGCTCCCCAACCTTGCGGCTGACGATCAGCGGACCACGACGGTGTCGGGAAGCCCCTCGAAATCAGCGTCGCCGGTCACGAGCGTTGCTCTGAACCGCCGGGCGGTCGCATAGACCGGCGAGTCGGCCATCGCGAGGCCGTGGGCCGGGACAGATCGGCGGCCTCGAGCGCGAGCGGCTCGTCGACCGGCGCAATCGTCGCGCGGCGGAGCGCGGAGACCGCTTCCACCGCGCGCTCTTCGCTGATATCCCGCCGGATCACCTTGTAGACTTCGTAGATCTCGATTGCGCAGACCAGCAGCGGCTCGCGCCCTTCGATGTAGGAGGCGAAACGGTCTGCGTTCGGGCGGCCGGCCAGATACTCGATCCAGCCGCTCGAATCGACCAGGATCAGTGGCGGTCCTTTTTGTCGCGGAGCCCTTTGGGGTTGACGCCCCGGGCGATGCCGCGGTACGCACGTAGCGGCCGCTCGGGGACAAGGAAGATCACCCCACCTTTGTCGAGCACGGTGATCCGCATCCCGGGGCGGAGCTGGAGTCGCTCACGGGCGCCGCGCGGCAGGACAAGCTGATACTTGCTGGAAAGGGTCACGGTTTCCATCGTCTTACCAAAATGCTATCGACCGCCACGACGTAAGTCAAGGACGCGAGGACGATTGCACTCAGGCCCTGGCCGCTGTCTGAAGCTCCCGCACGTGCTCGGCCCAGTGACGGGCGAGCACCTCCAACCGCTGCCGGCCGGTCACGCCCTCTCCGTTGGCCCGACGAAAACAGGGCTTGTCGAGGTCGGGCGCGTTCCGCACCGCGTGCCCCAGCCGAGCGTGCGCCTGCCGGACCTGGGTCAGCAGCTCGTCGAAGCTTTCATGCTCGTGGAGCCGCCGGCACACCTCGTTGATCCCGTCGGCGTCCGTCGGCAAGGGCCAGGGCGGCCCACCGAGCGCCACGGACTGCAGGCCCCACGCGGTCGCGTCGTGGAAGTAGATGAAGTGCATCAGCACGTCGCGCGCCTGCCATCGGTTGACGCGCGCGCTGGTCACGCGGCCGGCGCCCTCGAAGTAGGTCAGGGTCTCACGCACGACGCGGTCGAGCTCGGCGAGTAGTGCTTCTTTCGCAGGCGGCGTGGCCATCGGCAGCTCCCTTCACCAGGGCTTCGTGAGAATCACCGGGGTTTCTTGAGAAAGAGATTGACGTCCGCCGGCGTGATCAGGTCGGGCACGGTCCAGCCGTCCAGGTCGTATTCCGCCATGCACTGCTCGGCGAAGCCGCGGAACTCCCGCGCCCGGCCGCTCTCGTGCGCCATCTGCCAGGTGATGATGCGGATGGTCTCGGCGGCGCCCGCGTAGTTCCGCTCGTACAGCTCGTGGCGCCCGCCGAACTCGGTCCCGACGGCATCCCACAGAAGCTTCATAAGCTTGATGCGCTCCACGGCGTCGGTCCCGTCCGAGCCGCGCAGGTACTTCTCGAGATACGGGCGCAGCGCCGGCGTCTTGAAGTCGACGGCGTGCGAGTTGAGGTAGATCAGTCCGCTCGCCAGGATGCTCTCGGTGAGCTCCTTGACGCGCGGATAGGCCACGGTGGAGAAGACGCGGTACGCCTGCGCGTATTCCGGGTTGGGCAAGACGGTGGCGCCGGCCCACGGCACGGGCGTGCGAGCCATCGCGTCGGTCAGCCCCCAGAAGAGGTTGCGCCAGGCGAGCGCCTCGCCGATCGACGCCTGCACGTTACGCGTCTCGCTGGTGCCGACGGCGTCCACCGCCTTCAGGAGCAGGCCGGCGATGAAGTCCAGCTTGACGGCCAGGCGGACGCAGCCGTGCAACATCGCGCGCGGGAAGAAGCCGGAGCCCTGGAAGAAGGTGTTCGACTTCTGCACGTCTTCGTAGACGAAGACGTTCTCCCAGGGCACCAGTGCCTTGTCGAGGACCAGGATGGCGTCGTTCTCGTCCATGCGGCTACTCAGCGGATAGTCGAACGGGCTGCCCATCACCTCGGCCGTCATCGCGTAGGAGGGTCGGCAGATCAGCTTCACCCCCGGCGTGTCCATGGACGCGATGAAGACCGCGGCGAACTCCTTGGTCTTGATCGGCGTGGTCGACGGATGCGCGATGAAATTGGCGTGGGTGAGGGCCGAGCCGGTGGCGACGACCTTCGCGCCGCTGACGATCAGCCCGGCGTCGGTCTCCTTCTCGACGTGAACATAGACGTCGGCGACCTCGTCCGGCGGACGGTGCCGATCCACCGGCGGCTGGACGAGGGCGTGATTCAGGTAAAGGACGCGCTCCTGCGCCGCGCGATACCATCGCCGGGCGTTGTCCTGATACGGCGTGTAGAAGTCGGCGTTGGCGCCCAGCGTGGCCAGGAAGGCCGCCTTGTAGTCGGGCGAGCGGCCCATCCATCCATACGTGAGACGCGCCCACGCGGCGATCGCGTCGCGGGCCGCGACCAGGTCATCGGCGCTGGCCGGCGCCCTGAAGTACTTGTGGGTGTAGCCTCCGGAGCCGGTATCGGTCGCGCACGTCAGCACCGCCTGCGTGGCGGGCTCGTGGAGCGCGTCGTAGAGCCGCGCCAGCATGCGGGCGGGATTGCGAAAGGCCGGGTGTGTCGTCACGTCCTCGACCCGCTCGCCGTAGATCCAGATCTCGCGCCCGTCCCGAAGAGATTCCAGGAACTCCTTGCCGGTGAACGGCCGCGGGCGAGTTGTTGTGGCGGTCGTGGCGTTCGTGTCCATGAGACTCCTCCCGGTACGTGGCGGCTCAGTAGCTGAGACAGGGACTCCCGTCGGAGAGGAACTCGACGAGCTTCGCGCCACCGACGATCGTGGCGCCGGCCACGAGGTTGTTCTCGTCGAGCTTGCGCTTCTTGAAGCACGGCGAGCACACGTAGATCGTGCCTCCGGCCTTCGCGAAGTTCTCCATCAGCTCGCGCAGCGGGGTGAATCCCTCCTCGCGGATGTCGTCGGCGTACCCCTTCTGGGCGAGGCGGACGCCCTCGACGCTCAGGAACACGAGCGTCTCCTTGCCCGAGCCGACCGCGGCGTTGGCCAACACGAACGCCACCGTCGCCTTGTCCTGATTGTCCTTCGCGTGGGTGAGGTTGACGCAAAACCGATTTGCCATGGCTCAATTCTCCTTTCGGCGAATTCGGTACACGGGATGCTCTTCCGCGACCAGCGTGTGCCCGGTCAGGCGGCACCACGCCGGGATGTCGGCTCGGGCGCCCGAGTCGCGGGCGATGAGCTTCAGTATGCACCCCGGTGGCAACGCGTCCAGCCGCAGCCGAAGCTCCAGCACGAGATCGCCGCAGCCGAGGTCACCGGCGTCCCACTCGGCGCTCATCGTCACACCCCCAGGTAGCGCGCCTTGACCTCGTGGTTCCGCAGGAGCTCGTCCGGGCGGGATTCGTGGACGATCTTGCCCTTGCTCATGAGGTAGACGTGGTCGGCGACGCGGAGGGCGAAGGCGAGGTTCTGCTCGACGATCAGGATGGACGCGCCCCCGGCCTTGAGCCGGCCCAGAATGCGCCCGAGCTCCCGGACCAGGAGCGGCGCCAACCCCTCCGAGGGCTCGTCCATCAAGAGAATGTCGGGGTTGCCGACCAGCGCCCGCCCGCAGGCGAGCATCTGCTGCTCGCCGCCGGAAAGCTTGTTGCCGCGATTTCGAAGGCGCTCGCGCAGCCTCGGGAAGAGCTCGAGCACCCGGTCGAAGCTCCAGCCGGCGCCGTTGCCGGCGCGCTGGCCGATCTCGAGGTGCTCGCCGACTCCGAGCGACGCGAAGATCCGCCGGCCCTGCGGAACCAGCCCCACGCCCCGGCGGGCGATCTCGTGCGGAGCAAGATGCGTGATGTCCTCGCCGCGCAGGAGGATGCGTCCTCGCCGCGGCGGCGTGAAGCCGATGATGGAGCGGATGAGAGTCGTCTTGCCCACACCGTTGCGACCGAGCACGGCAACGACCTGCCCCTGGCCCAGGCGCAGGGAGAGTCCCTGCAGGATGTAGCTCTCTCCGTAGTTGGTGTGGATGTCCTGGACCTCAAGCATCGTCGGTCCCGAGGTAGATGGCCGCGACCTCCGGATCGCTCCGGATCTTGTCCTTGCTCCCCTCGGCGAGGACACGCCCCTGGAAGAGCACGGTGATGCGGTCGACGAGCTCGAGCGCGACGTCCATGTCGTGCTCGATCAGGAGGATCGTCGTGTCGCGTGAGAACCGCCGGATCATCTCCGCGACGGACGCCGTCTCGGCGGGCGACAGGCCCGCCGTCGGCTCGTCGAGCAGCAGCACCTTCGGTGCGCCGGCCAGGGCCAGGATCAGCTCGACCTGGCGCTGCTCGCCGTACGAGAGCCGGCCGGTCACGGCGTGGCACCGGTCGGCCAGCCCCCATTCGGCCAGCAGCGACTCCGCGCGCTCGCGCAGGTGGCCGTACGCCTCGCGCGGTCGGTGGAGCGTGAAACGTACTGGGTCCAGGCCCTGCACGGCCAGCAGCACGCTGTCCAGCACGGTGAGCCGCGGGAAGAGCGTGGTGATCTGGAAGGTGCGGGCCAGCCCGAGCTGGGCACGGCGGTGCGGGGGCAGGCGCGTCACGTCCTGGCCGAGCAGGCGGATGCGCCCGGCCGAGGGTCGGAAGATGCCGGTGACGATGTTGAAGAGCGTGGTTTTGCCGGCGCCGTTGGGGCCGATGATAGCCAGCCGCTCGCCCGGCGCGACCGCGAGGTTCACGTCGCTGAGTGCCAGGAGCCCGCCGAAGCTGTGGGAGAGCTGCTCGATCTGCAGGGCCATCATGCCGGATGGCTTCCCAGGCGCTGGCGGACGAGACCAACCAGCCCGCTGGGTGCGAAGAGGGTGACGAGCACGTAGATGACGCCGAGCACCAGGACCCAGCGCTCCATGTACGCGCTGATCACGTTTTCCAGAAAAACGATGACGGCGGCCCCGAGCGCGGGCCCGACGAGGGTGCCGGCGCCGCCGAGGATCACCATGAGCAGGGCCGCGGCCGAGAAGACGATGTTGAGGTAGCTCGGACTCACGAAGCCGTTGAAGTAGACGAAGAGATTGCCGGCGACCCCGGCGAAGAGCCCGGCCAGGACGAAGGCGACGTACTTGTAGCGCCACACGTCGTAGCCGAGCACTTCCATCCGGCGCTCGCTCTCCCGGATTCCCACCAGCGCGCGCCCGAAGGGCGACCGCACAATCACCGAGAGGGCGAGGATGGAGATGACGAAGAACGCCAGCACGAAGTAATAGAAGGGCCCGCCGTCCGTCAGCGGCCACGGCAGCGGCAGTCGCGGGCGCGGCACGCTGGGGAGGCCGTCGTCGCCCCCGGTGAGCGAGCGCCACCCGAAGGCGATGCCCCACAGGACCTGACCGAGAGCGAGGGTGATCATGAGGAAGTAGCTCCCGCGAGCCCGGAGCGCGAAGAGACCGAAGAGCGCGCTCACGCCGGTCGCCACGGCGAGCCCTGCGGGAAAGTCGAGCCAGAAGTTGTTGGCGACCCGTAGCGCGAGCAGGCCGACCGTGTAGGCGGCGACGCCGAAGTACGCGGCGTGGCCGAGGGAGGGGAGCCCGGCGTAGCCGAGGAGCAGGTCGAGGCTCATCGCGAAGATGCCGAAGATGAGCATCTTCGTGAGCAGACCGAGCTGATACGAGGAGAGGACGGCGGGCAGCGCGATGAGGACCGCGAGCGCCGCTGCCCATCGAATCGCGATGCGCGTCTTCACCGGACGCCGAACAGTCCCGTGGGCCGGATGGCGAGGATGATCGCCATCGGCGCGAACACCGTGAAGAGGGCCAGCTCGGGAAAGAGCGCCTTGCCGAAGTTGTCGAGGAGCCCGACGAGCAACCCGCCCACGAAGGCGCCCTTGAGGCTGCCGAGGCCGCCGATGATGACGACGACCAGCGCCATCTCGAGGATCTCGAAGTCGGCGCCCGGATAGACGCCGACGAAGGGCCCGCCGATGATGCCGCCGAGGGCGGCCAGAAAGGCGCCGAGCGCGAACACGGCCGTGGAGAGAAGGCCGACGTTCACCCCGGTGCCCCGAGCCATCTCGGCGTCGTCGACGCCGGCGCGGATCATCGCGCCAAGCCGCGTTCCCTCCTGGAGCCACCAGAGCCCGAGGCCGATCACGAGGCCGACGCCGATGACGAAGAGGCGATAGCTCGGAAAGACGATGGTGCCCATCCGAATCGATCGCTCGAAGATCTCGGGCTTCGGGAGCGTCTGCGGCGTGCCGCCCCAGAGCCACAGCGAGAGGTCGGCGAAGATCAGCAGAAACCCGAACGTCAGGAGCGCCTGCGGCAGCTCCTGCTCCGGGAAGCGACGCAGGAAAAAGCGCTCCATCACGACGCCGATCAGCGTGACCACGGCCGTCGCGGCGAGGGCGGCCAGCACGAAGCTCCCGGTGACTTTGATAGTCGCGAGCCCGACGTAGCCGCCCAGGATGTAGTAGGAGCCGTGCGCCAGGTTCAGCATTCGCATGAGCCCGTAGATGAGCGAGAGCCCGGCAGCCAGCAGGAACAGGAGCATGCCGAACGAGATCCCGTTCAGGGCTTGTGTGACCCAGAAGGTCACGGCCTGAGCGCCGGCAGGACCTTGTCGCCGAAGAGGCGGATATTCTTCAGGGCGAGCTGGTGCGGCAGCGAGCCGAACTGGAAGAGCCCCACGAAGACCCCGACGCCCAGCTCGCTGGTCTGCGCGCGGATCTCGCGGATGACATAGTCGGGATCGCCGACGATCGACATGCCTTCCTTCTGGCACAGATCGAAGTCGAACTCGTAGAGCGGCACGTCCTCGGCCTTCTCGACCCGCGCCGGGCGCGGCGGCGGCGACTGCCCCAGGAGCGCCATAGAGCCGCGATGATAGCTCAGGAGCTTCTGCCAGAAGTAGAGGAGGTGCGGCTCCGCCTCTTCGCGGGCCCGGGCGTTCGTCTCGGCCACGTACACGTGGCGCACGAGATGGCAGTGCTCGGGGCCGGGCGTCCAACCGTGCTTTCGGGCCAGCTCACGGTAGCGATCGAGGACCGCGCGCACCCGGCCTACCGATCGATAGGCGGAGCCGGTCGGCACCCGGCGGCTGGCCGCGATCTCGAGCCCCTCGTCGCTGTCGGCGGGCAGGATGATCGGCGGGTGCGGCTGCTGGAGCGGGCGCGGCCAGATCGAGACCCGGTCGTAGTCGAAATACTTGCCGTGCCACTCGAAGGGCTCGCGTTCCGTCCACGCTTTCACGACCAGATCCCACGCCTCGGTCATGCGGGGCCGAGCGTCGGCGAGCGGCACGCTGTAGGCGAGAAACTCCTGGGGCACCCCGCGCACGAACCCCGAGATGATGCGCCCGCCCGACATGACGTCGAGCATCGCGACCTCCTCGGCGAGCCGGACCGGATTCGCGTGGAGCGCGGGCAGGTTGCCGAAGATTCCGATCTTGATCTTCTTCGTGCGCTGGGTGAGCACGGCGGCGATGAGGTTGGGGGAGGGCATGAGGCCGTAGGGCTTGGCGTG
>JAHFDK010000368.1 GCA_023249095.1 Candidatus Rokuibacteriota bacterium
TGCGTAGTCCCACGTTCTCGGCCTGGGCGGCTTCGAGCAAAGATAGGTTCATTCGAGCCAAGTTGCCTGAAAGCTCACCTTCTCTTCGCAGCGCCGCGTTCTCGTCCCGTAGTTCGAGGATGAGGCGGCGATTGAAACAGCTCCCACATCGGCAGCTGCTCGTGAAGCTACGGTTGTGAACCTCAAGAAAAACGCTGGCGTTCTCATAAGCTATCGCCCGCTCCTCTTCCGTGAGTGGTGTGCGGCTAGTCATCGGTACTGCTCCCTCATATCTGCGTCGTACGCCGCCTGCTCTAGCGTGGTCCCTTCCTTCCGCATCGCTGTGCGAGCCATCCAGCCAGCGCAGGCCGTGGATGCAGTGTCGTAGCGGTCGCACTCATACACATCCGACCCGCAGAAGCCGCACTTGCCGTTCCTGCCGTCCTCACGGTTGAATAGCACGGCCTCAAGCGCGATTTCCAGTTCCCGTATCCGTTCCCGTAGTTCCGTGAGTGGTGTGTGGTCAGTCATCGTATTCCAACGCCTTTCGAAGCTCTTCGGCTGTAGCCATTCGAGGGACCTGTCGCTCTAGCTCCCGTATCCGCTCTCGAAGCGCGGGGTAGGCGCGAATAGCCGCCGCGAGGTACTGGGCGCGGGCTGTCACTACGGGCAATCGCTGGCCCATCGGCGTGTCTTCGGGTTCATTGCAGCTCAGGATCGTTTCCCAGTACCAGTCGTCGTCCTCATCGGGGCCCACTACCTTGACGTTTCGCGGCCATTCGTTGTCCCCCGATACGACCAGCTCGCCGAGTGGCCACATCGCCGACTCCCACAGCGCATCCAGCTTCGCCAGTTGCTCCGGGGTGATTGGGTCGGTCATCGTAGGTCCTCGCATGTGTGGCGTACGGTGAGCGTGTCATCTTCCCACCGCCGCATCTTGTCCGCGTTGATGTCGCGGTTCGATACCCAGTAGCGCCGCCCGCAGGACCGGCACCAGTTCTGCCAACCTGCGCGGTCGTGCTCGGGGGCGGTCACCGCCCACGCTCCGTTTCACGGACGAACCACAGCCCCGATTCCGCTGACTCCACCCATCCCTTCGGCGTACGCCGGCGCCGTCCACCAGGGAGCATTAGCGCATCTAGCGCTTTCATGGTCACGGCACCACCTCCGTCTCATCGGCGGGGACAACCTCGAATGTGATCAGCTCGATGTCCATTTCCTCCGGGCACAGGCAGCGTGTGCAACCCGTAATTCGCCGCAGGTGCCGCTCCCATACGACGTGGTAGAAACGCTCGTGTCCGCATGCCGGGCAGAGGTCGTCTAGGCGGCTAGTCGTCGTCATCGTCAAACTCCGTATCAGCGAGGCGGATGATGATCCCCGAGTCGTCATTGGTTTGAGACACGGTGAAGGTTCCGCGAGGCCACCAGCGCCAGAGAGACGCATGGGCGTTCGACTGCATCGCCACCGCCGTTCGCCCTTTTTCCTTCGCGATGAGGACGGGGCCATGGCAAAGAACCGCTTCCCCGATGCGCTTCCATTTTCCTGCTCGCCCTGCTTCACGCATGAGTCCGTCTGCTTCCTCGTGGGAGATATGATGCCACTTCACGGGGTCACCGTCGGTTCAGCGATGACCGTCTGGATTTCGTGGATGGACTCGTGGATGGCAGGGAGGCTTCTATCACTCAGTGCAATCACAAAGATGATTACTACCACTAGAAGCCACGTCGAAAAAGCAAAATAGCTCGTCACGCCTCTACCCCCTCGAACCGCAGCCACGCCGCATAGAGCGCGTCGGCTGTGGCCTCGGCCGTGGGACATTCGAGGTCGATGAGTTCGAGGTAGCGTTGTGCCCCATCCGGTCCGGGGGCGATGCCGAAGGTGGGGCGTGCGATCCACACCCGAGCATCGTCCCGCAGTCGGGGCCAGTGGATGATTACCCCGATCCTGTCGAACTTGTTGTCCGGCGCATACACATTCTTCATGTCCGGGAACTCCGTGGGCTCGATGCGGGGTCGGTCGGTGTCGGTCACGGCTTCTCTCCTAGTCCCAAGAACGCCCCTTCGAGCATCGCGCGGATGAAGCGGCGCAGGCGGGTCATCTGGTCATCGCCGGACATCGTATTCCTGTCGTGTCAACGCCAGCGTGTTCATCCAGGGGCTGTCTGCACCGCTGGCAGAGCCCGGACGGAGCCGTGCAAGCCTTCTCGTGACCACCATGCCGGTGGCAGTATGGACAATCCCAATCGCCGATCTCCCTCGAAAGACTCACGGCCACACCGCCCTGATGACCAGCGTCGCCAGGTAGCCACACCACACGGCGCAGAAGGCGTAGACCACGCCTGCCATCCAGTCGGGTGCAGGGCGGGAGCGTGTGGGGACGGAGGCCGAGGCGTACTTCCCAACCTCCGTCCCTGAGAGGTGGTTAACCGGCTTGCCAACCGGGGTAACCCGTGGTCGGGGGCTCATGAGGACTCATCCGCTATGGCCATCGCCGCGCCAAACATTGCCAACGTCATCGACGCTATGGCCCACCACCAGTCCCTTTGCTCGATGTTCATCCCTGTCCAGATGAGGAAGGCCCAAGAAAGCACAAGCCATCCGGTGTGCATTTTGACGGTGCTCATGACGTGCGCCCCGCGCCGCTCGCGAGATAGGCGTCGAGCGCCTCCCGCATGATGTCCGAGCGCGTCACTGTGCGAACGGCGTTGGTCCGCTCCCACACTGCTGCATCCAGCGCCTCCATCAGCGACGGGGCAAGCTCGACAATCACCCGTCGCGTTGCTGTTCGACCTGTCGTTGTATCCATGCCGGGGACGATACGCCCCCTATGCGTCCGGTGTCAACACTTTGTCACAAGAATTTACATTGGGATGAGGGAGTACATAGCGAGAGGCCCCCGGAGCGTCGGGAGCCTCTCTGTGGCATTCGGGTGTTACCGTCCGATCTTAAGCCGATGTCAGTATAACAAACACGCCCCCCGAAGGGAGCGCGTCTGCATCCGTTCCACCCTTGTGAGGCGGTAGCGTCAGTATACTCCTATGGCGCCTTCTGCCGCGCCCTCCATGCATCGTAGGCCGCCTCGCCGATACCGAAACTGGCGAACCACACGGTTCCCCAGGCGATAATGACTTCACTGGGAATATCCGCTCCCAGCCAAAGCGCCGTCGCCGTACCAGCCGCCCACAGCACCGCCGCGTAGGCGCGTATCTGTGCCCGCAATCCTGCTCCTGTACTCATCCGATCTTCCCTTCCGCCTGCTCAAGCGCAGCGCGAACCTTGCTGGACTGGAGGGGTGTGAGCCCCACGGTATACGAGCCGAGGCTCGTCTTCACCTGTAGCAGCACCTCGTCGCCGCTGATCGAGATGCGCACCTTGTCGGTCGGGCCCACACAATCCAAAGTAATCCCCCACGGGTCAGTCATTGCTCCACCAGCTTCACGATAGAGCCGTCCTTGAGCCCCACGGGGCCCTGCCCGAAGACGGGGTGGCCGACATGCTCCGTGAACGCCGCCTGCTGGTTCTGGATAGCGCTATAGAGCGGCGCGACGGCCATTGGGATGATGAGTTTGGTCAGTTCCGCAACGACGTTGCCGGTCTGCCCGGTCGCTGGGCCCGCGAGCGCTTGCGCTACCGCGATCAGCAACGCCTCTTGATCCTTGGTCATTTCATCCTCCTCGGGTTCGTAGAGCTTGTAGTTGTGATCGCGCCCCCGGCCACAGAGCACCTTGGTGGACGTGTACTGGTGGATGGCGACGGTCGTCCAGCCGCCGTAGTTCACCGTGGTTACTGGGGCCTTAGTCCCGTCGTTCGCACCATAGTCCGCGTGCCAGAGCGGTAGATTGGAGAAGCCCGTGAAATTGCCGGTGTTCGGCGGCCACCACCATCCAGCGGTGTAAATTCCCACTGGCAGACCTGCGGCCTCCACCTTCGCGACCGCAGTTGCAAGTTGCCCCACGCGCTCATCCGGGTTCGAGGGGCGCACAGCTACCCCAATCCCGGCGGCGTCAAGCTCCGCGTCCACCCACACCATTGGAATCGAGAACGTCTGCGCCAGTTCGATCGCTGCGTCCACGTCGCGGTTCACGTAGTAGTCGCTCGGGCCGAAGTAGCAGAAGCCGTAAACCCCGATAACCTCGATGCCAGCGGCGCGGAGTGTCTGGATGCGGGTGATCGCATTCGACTTTGAGAAGCTGTTGACGATGGCCTGCGTCACCCCGGCCGCTTTGAAGCACGCGGGGTTCCATGTCGGCAAGTCGTAGTCGGACACGTCGATCAGCATTCCGTCCGTCACGCTCTGTGCCCCCTGCCTGGGGTATACTTGCTCTCACGCGCCGATGTGCCGGAGATGACAACGCTCGAAAGGGCCGCGTCCGGTTTAACGGTGACCGTTGCAAGATGCCTCGTCGTGCTGCTACGGAGCGATGCGGGGCACCAAGGGTTCAAATCCCTTTGTCGCGCGTTCATCCTGAGTACCCCCTGCGTTCTTTCACATCCGGCGTCACCGCCCATGCTACCAGCACCAGCCCAGCCACGAGCATCCCGGCGAGGAAGGCGAAAAGGTGGGTCACCGCCGCGCCCGCCGTTCCTCGTGCCATTTCATTCGCACATATGGCCCGTTGGATGCGAAAGTTTCGTCGTCCTCTTCCTCGGAGACCATCTCCAGCAGCGCATCCCATTTCTTCGTCAGATGTTCTTTCTCTACGAGGCCCAGTACCTCAAGCCCGCGCCTAAGCAGCGTCGCCATTGTCTCGCCTCCGTCGTTCTTCTTTCAGAGCCTCATCTAACCGCCGCTCGTTGCGTTTGTCCTTCGATACCCCTGCCCGCCATTGTGCTCCAATAGCCGCGAACGCAGCACCGATCACCCAGTGACATAGTTCATCGCCCACGGGAAGCGCCATCTGCGCAAGTGCCGAAGCATAGAGAAACGCCGGGTCAGGGCTCATCATCACGGCGCTTCTCCCTCTCGATACCGAATTCATCCAAGGTCAGGGTCGTCAGTAGTGGGCCGCTGACACGCATTCTGAGCTTGTCCGTGTCACTGCGGTACCATTGCCGCCCACCCAGGATGGGCGTGATCTCACGGGGCATGATCCACATCGCGAGGCGGTAACGGAGAGCGGTCAACATCTAAGTCACCTCTACATCTGCCACGGACAGCGCCGCGACTCGCTCCGCTTCCGCCCGGCGAAGGTTGCGAACCGAGACACGGTAGATTGCGATCGTCATTATCCGAATCTTTGCCCGGTCGCCCATGTCGTCGTACACGAACCCTGCCGCCGTCGCTAGCTTCTCCGCGTCCGCTTTCCAACGCGCCTCGAGCCCAGCGA
>JAHFDK010000103.1 GCA_023249095.1 Candidatus Rokuibacteriota bacterium
GCGACCGCGCCGTCCTATACCCTCTCTAGCAACAGCGGTGCTATGGGGCAAACTGCCTGGAACCTTCGCAGGGCCAATGCGGATACTGGCCATGACAACTTCGGCTGCGTCTCGCCGTATAGCAGCTTACCGTGGGGTTCCTCGACCGTCGTGAGCAGCTACACAGACATCGGCTGCATGAACGCCACGGTCAACAGCGATGGCAGCATCACCGTCAACGGCTGCCAGGGGCGGCGCCGGCGCTCGATTGGCAGCCGGTGGCGCAGTGGCGCGACCAGATCGACGCGGGCGCGCCGCTGATCTTTCTCGGCCTCGGCGACGGGCGCGCGCATTTCGCGATCGATGCGACCGGGGCGAACGTCGCTCCCGACGTCGACACCGAGTTGATTGACGTGCGCGCTCTCGCTCCGACCATCGCCACCGGCGAGGCGGCCATCCTCGCCGAGGCCCGCTCCCTGCTCGACTGGCACGCCCGACATCGCTTCTGCGCCCAGTGCGGATCGCCGACCAAGGTAGCGTCGGCAGGTTGGGTGCGGCGCTGCCCGGATTGCCGGGCGACGCACTTCCCGCGCACCGATCCCGTCGTGATCATGCTCGCCATCCACGGCGATCGCGCCCTGCTCGGCCGCAACCGGCGGCGCGCGGGCGCCCGGTTCTCATGCCTCGCCGGCTTCGTCGAGCCGGGTGAAACCCTGGAGGAGGCCGTGCGCCGCGAGGTGCGCGAGGAGGCGGGCATTCGCTGCGGGCGCGTGCGCTACCTGGCTGCGCAGCCGTGGCCGTTTCCGTCGAGCCTCATGATTGGGTTTCTCGCCGAGGCCCTGACCGAGCAGATCACGGTCGACCCCGAGGAGCTCGCCGAGGCGCGCTGGTTCCGGCGCGATGAGATCCGGGAGATGGTGGCGCGCGCCGCCGCCGGCTCCGACGATCCGGCGCAGGTGTCGCTGCCATCGCCGATCGCGATCGCACATCACATCTGCCGGAGATGGTCGAGCGGCCTCGACAGCGTGTGAAACCAACGAGCGAGGAATCCCTCATGAACTCAGCCCGTAAGCAGGTCGCCGTTGTGGTTGGGGCAACCTCCAAGTGGCAGTCCGATGGACGCAACACCAAAGTGGCGCACGGCAAGGTGCTCGACGACAGCGACATCCCCGTTGGCATGCGCTGGGGCGTCGGCGGCGCCATCGCCCAAAAATTTGCCAAGGAGGGTTTTTTCGTCGTCCTGACGACCCGTCGTGCCGGCAATGCCTCGGCGCTGGAGAAGGCCATCATCGAGCAAGGCGGTGAAGGCATGATCGTCGAGCTGGACCTGGTGTCAGGCGAATCCATATCACGGGCGTTCACCACAATTCGCAAGCAAGCGGGGGACCCGGATGTCCTGGTCTACAACGCCGGTTATCTCGAGGGGCGTGACTTGCCGCCAGAGAAAGAGTTGCTGGAACACATCCCCATCGACATATTCGAAACCGCCCAGCACATCGCCAGCCGCGGACCGTTCCTGGTCGCGCAGGAAGTATTACCCGCCATGCGACAGCGTGGTGCCGGCTCGTTCCTCATTTCAAACAACCAGTTCTCACTGCGTGGTCGCAAGCGCATGACCGGACAGTCGCTGTACTATCCGCGCGTCATGATGCGCACCCTTGCGCAGGTGCTCACGGAAGAATATTCCGAGCATGGCGTCCACGTGGCCAATGTCGTGATCGACGGCCTCATCGACTCGCCAGGCACCAGAGCACTTCCGAGAGCCCAACAGAATCCTGACGTTGTGATGAATCCCGTGAAGATTGCCGAGGCTTTCTATTACTTACACACGCAGGATAAATCCTGTTGGACGCACGAGTTGCAGTTGACACCATTTGCAACCAAGCCGAGCTTTTGAGGCGTAGGACGTCAGTTTGGGTGGTGAGCGACGCTCTCAACTGCCGAGAGGATGATCATGGACCACGTAGAGTTTGACCGCGAGCCCCCTGCTAACTTGACAACGATGGTGATGGCGTTTGGGGGATGGATCGATGCCGGCCAGGCGGCAACGGGCGCCTTGCGCCACCTGGTCCGCGACCTCTCGGCCGCGCGGCTGGCCTGGATAGACCCTGAACAATTCTTCGTGTTTACCCAGGAACGGCCCGAGGTGCGGTTGAGGGCTGATGGGGAACGTGACATTCAGTGGCCACGGAGCGAGTTCTTCGCGTGGCATCCAGAGGATCGCCGGGACGGCCTGCTCCTATTTTGCGGCCCGGAGCCACATCAGAAGTGGCGCACCTATACGAAGGCGTTTCTTGATGTGGCCGAGCGCTGTGGGGCGAGGCGGATCGTCTCGCTCGGAGCGCTCTTGGCTGGCGCTCCTCATACCCGTCCGGTACGTGTCACCGCACGTTGCACCGAGCCCGCCTGGCGGTCGTTGCTCGAAGCCTGGGGCATTTATCGTCGGCCGACCTACGAAGGCCCGACCGGTATTTCCACGATCGTCTTGGACGCCGCGGAGCGACGTGGAATGTCGCATCTCGGCTTGATGGGGCAAGCGCCCCATTACCTACAAAACAACGAGAATCCAGCGGCGATCCAGGCCCTGTTGACCTATGTTGCCCGCCTGCTCCACCTGAGCCCGGACATGTCCCACTTCGCCGAGGCCATCCAAGACTTCCGCACCCAGTGTGATCGCGAGGTGGCTCGGAATCGCGCCACCCGCGAGCACGTGCAGCAACTAGAGCAGCAGTACGACGCGACGGCTGGCGAGGAGCAGCAACCGCTACCTAGCGGAGAACTCGACTCAGAAAAGCTGATGCAAGAGTTACAGGACTTCCTGCGGGGGCAGCGGGAACGTGGTGAGGAAGGCTGATGGGTCAGCGCGAAAAGGACCACAAGGCGGCTCGGCCAGCACCTGACCGCTCGACCCGAAGCATGGGCTTCGTTGCCGCCGATCATGGTCTGTCGGGTCTCCCCTCCGCGAAGCGGGAGCCGAAAAGCTCGTTTTCCCTATTGTGGTCGGTCACAGCCCCATTTGCCTTCATGCATTTCGGGGGAAGGATTTCAGCGCACCACGACGGACAGTTGGCCGTGTTCCTTGCGGGTGGGGCGCACGCTGATCTCGACATCCTGGCCGAGAGCGGTCAGGAACTGCATCAGGCGTTCGACGGAGAAGATGCCGGAACGGTTGCGTATCAGCGCGGAGACGTGCGGCTGCTTGATGCCGAGGATTTTCCCGGCCTGCGCCTGAGTCAGATCGCGAGCCTTGATGAGCCGGTAGATCTGCAGCGTCAGCCGCGCCTTCAGAAGCTCCTGCTCCGCATGGGGCAGGTCGAGGTCGGCGAACACGTTGCCGCTGCCTTCCTCAAACTGAATCGTGCCTTTCTTTTTCATGGTCAGTTCTGCCTTTCTCTATGAAGCCGCCCGGATTCCATCAGCCGGCGGCGAATCAGCTCGATATCCTTCTGCGGCGTCACGATGCCCTTCGTCGATTTCTTCTGAAACGCGTGAAGGACGTAAATCCTGCCGGCAAGCTGCGTCGTGTACACCGCGCGGTACGTGTTGGTGTCGTGCCGGTCGACGATCTCCATCACGCGGGTCCCCCCGAAGCCCTTGAGCGGCTTCGCCGCCGGGTCGGTTTCACCACGCTGCGCGGCGTAGAGGGCCTGGCCGATGTCGCGGCGGACCTGCTCGGGGAAGCTCCGCAGGTCCTCCCGGCTTGATCCCATCCAGACGATCGGCTTTGTCTCGGCACTCACTATACAAGTATACGTATTATTATATATCTGTCACGGACCCGGCGTGGAGCTCCCCGGGCTCCTGTTCCAGGATCTCCGGGCCTCGGCCATCAGGAATCTCGAGCGCGCGGGCATCTCGCGGTCCGTCGCGATGAAGCTCACCGGTCACAAAACTGAGACCGTGTACCGGCGTTACGCGATCGTCGCCGAGAGCGACCTCCGCGAGGCAGAAACGAAGCTCGCAGCGATGCTTGAAACGACGCCAGCGGCGGCTTCACTCCGTGACAATTCCTGTGACAATTCAGTTACAGCATGGGCGAGGGCGTTCGCTAAGTGGCTGAAAGGCTGGTGGGCAGGGACGGGATTGAACCGCCGACACCAGGATTTTCAGTCCTGTGCTCTACCAACTGAGCTACCTGCCCACCAGACGCGTGAGGATAACAGACGGGCGCGAACGCGTCTACTTCGGGGCGTCTTGCGGGTTCACCAGCATGGTTGTCGAACGCGAGCACGACGCCCGGAGCGGGCTATTCGACGGGCGAGACGACACCAAGGGCGCCGGACTTCTCGAAGAAGAGGGTGACGATGACGACCTCGCCGGCCTTGAGCTCACGCGTCAGCTCCGAGAGCCTGACGCGCTCCCCGCCGGCGTGGAGCCGTACGCGGCTCGTACCCGGCACGTGCAGCCGCGTCAGCGGCTCACCGCTCTGGCTCAGGATTTGCGCACGCTTGGCGATCGGGGTCTCCACCCGCACGAGGATGTCCTCGAACATGCCCGTGCTGGTGATGTCCACGAAGAAGAGCGCGCCGTCGCCGTTGCGCACCACGCGACCGCGCTCGGGCAGGAGGCGGACGCCGCCGACGTCCGCCACGGTCGGATAGTAGACGCAGCCGCCCAGGAGCAAGACCAGCGCGAGGCCGACCGTCCCCCACCCGAGGGCGCGGCGTCGGCGGCCGGCCGTCATGCGCCCTTGAACGCGCCGTCGGCGACCATCGCCCGGAAGGCTCGTTCGTAGGCCTGCACGGTGCGCTCGAGATCCTCATCGGAGTGGATCGCCGAGATCCAGCCGTGATTCATCGAGGAATCGACACCGTTGTTCATGAGCGCGCAGCGCAGCAGGTGATAGAGGCTCGAGCGCCGCGGCCGGTCCAGGCCGGCGAGGCCCGGCTTGCCCTCGAACGAGACGTGGTAGATCGAGGCCTCGCCGTAGCCGGTGCCGGGGACGCCCACGCGTTTCATCGCCTCGGTGATTCCGCGCCGCAGCTCCTCGCCCGCCTTGTTCGCGCGCGCCTGAAGCGCCGCGTCCGCGCACAGCTCGAGCGTCGCGATCGCCGCGGCGGCGCAGAGCGGGTTCGCGTTGAACGTCCCCGCGTGCGCCACCCGCTGGCTCCGGTCCCAGTCGGGGTCGTCGCGGAACGCCAGCAGGGACATCAGCGGACGCTTGCCGCAGAGGGCGCCGCCCGGCAGCCCGCCGGCGACGATCTTGGCGAGCGTGGTGAGATCCGGCGTGACCCCGAAGTACGCTTGCGCGCCACCGGGCGAGTAGCGGAAGCCCGTGATCACCTCGTCGAAGATCAGCACGACGCCGTGGCGCGTCGTCAGCGCGCGCAGCTCTTGCAGGTAGCCGGGAATCGTCGGCGTCGTTCCCGACTGCCCGCCCGCCGGCTCCAGGATGACGGCGGCGACGTCGCCGCGCTCGAGCGCGTTCTGGACCGCCTTGATGTCGTTCGGCGGGCAGATCGCGACCTGGTCGAGGATCGAGCCCGGGACGCCGGCGGACATCGGCACCTCGTACGGCGGGTTGACGCCCGCGACAGCGCCGTCGTGCCAGCCGTGGAAGTGGCCCGTGAACTTCACGATCTTCGACCGCCCCGTGTAGGCCCGCGCCACGCGCATCGCGAGATGCGTCGCCTCGGTGCCCGACATGGTGAAGCGCACCAGCTCGGCGCACGGGATCAGCTGCGTGACCAGCTCGGCCCAGCGCACTTCCCGCTCGTGGCAGGCGCCCAGGTGCGTGCCGCGCGCCATCTGCTCTTGCACGGCCTTGACGACTGTCGGATGGCAGTGGCCGAGGAAGAGCGCGCCGTGGCCCATCCAGTAGTCGATGTACTCGTTGCCGTCGACGTCCCACTTGCGCGTCCCGGCGGCGCGCTCGACGTAGATGGGAAACGGGGTCAGGTGGCGGATGTCGTGGGTGATCCCGCCCGGAATCGACCGGCGCGCCCGCTCCCAGAGCGCGGCGGACTTGGCGTGCTTGGCGCGGTACTCGTCGTGAATCGTCATGATCGTGTTCCTCTCCTGAGCGTCCCGCCCCCCATGATACCGGAGCCCGTGACGATCAGGACGCTATCACCGCCTCGCCTCGTACAGCAAGCACTGGTAGGGCGCCAGCGGTGCCGCGGCGCCGGTTCCGCCGAAGCTCTCGGCGTCGCTGTCGAGCAGTACGCGCCAGGCCGGGGCCTTCAGCGTCAGCGCCTGGGTTTTCGCCGTGAGGTTCGCGACGAGCTTCACCTCGTCTCCGCTCGCCGCCGCGCGGACGACGGTGAGCACGGCGCCCGAGGCATCCTGCGTCACCCGCGTCAGCTCCTTGCCACCCACGCCGAGCGCCGGGTGCGTCCGGCGCAGCGTCAGCCAGCGCCGGTAGTACTCGCGAAGCCCGCGATGGCGGGGCGCGGACGCGAGCGAGTGATTGAGTCGCGAGCTGACGAACGTGTTGGGGGCGTTTGGGTCGGCGGTCGGGCCGCGCCATGCGGCCCGGGCGAGCTCCTCCGCCCGACCGTGGCGCACGGCCTCGGCGAGATTCCTGTCGAGGAAGGAGGTGAAGAACTGAAAGCGGGCCGTCTCGCCGTACTCCTCGCCCATGAAGAGCAGCGGGATCGCCGGGGTGACGAAGAGCAGACCGGCCGCGAGCTTCACCGCCTCGAAGGACACGAGCGCGCCGAGCCGCTCGCCCTGGGCGCGGTTGCCGACCTGGTCGTGGTTCTGCAGACAGATGACGAAGCGGTCGCCCGGAAGGTCAGCGCTCGGCGTCCCGCGCGGCCGTCCCCAGTACTCCGAGGGCTCGCCCTGGAACGCGAACCCCTCAGCGATCACCCGCTCGAGGTGGTTATCGCGGCCGAAGTCGACGTAGTAGCCCGCGGTCTCTCCGGTGAGCGTTCGGTGGAGCGCGTGGTGAAAGTCGTCCGACCAGACGGCGTCGAGGCCGAGCCCGCCGGCGCTGGTGGGCAGCACGAGCCGCCGGTCGTTGTCGTGAGACTCGGCGACCACGTGGACCCGCCGCCCGAGGCGCGCGGCCTCGCCCCGGACCGCGTCGGCGAACTCCGTGAGGATATGCACCGGGCTCGCGTCGAAGATCGTGTGGACCGCGTCGAGTCGGAAGCCGTCGATGTGGAATTCGCTGACCCACATGCGCCCGTTCTCCGTCACGTGGCGGCGCGCCCCCTCGCAGCCGGGGCCGTCGAAGTTCACCGCCGGACCCCACGGCGTCGTGTAGCGATCCGTGAAGTACGGCCCGTACTCGGCCAGGTAGTTTCCCTCGGGGCCGAGGTGGTTGTACACGACGTCGAGGAAGACCGACAGGCCGCGCGCGTGGCACGCGTCCACGAGACGCCGCAGGCCGCGCGGTCCCCCGTACGTCGACTGCGGCGCGAAAAGGTGCACGCCGTCGTATCCCCAGTTGCGCGACCCCGGAAACTCGGCGACGGGCATCACCTCGAGAGCCGTGACGCCGAGGTCGACGAGCCGGGGGAGGTGGGGAATGATGGCCTCGAAGGTACCGGCCGGCGTGAAGACGCCCACGTGGATCTCGTAGAAGACGAGGTCGCCGGGCGCGTGGCCGGCGAACTCCTGGTCGGTCCAGACGAAGCGGTTCGGGTCGATGGCGACCGACGGGCCGTGGATCCCCTCGGGCTGAAAGCGCGACACGGGGTCCGGCCGGTAGCGGGTGGCATCGAGCCGGTACTTGTAGCGGGCGCCCTCCGCCACGCCCTCGAGCCTCGCCTCGAACAGGCCGCCCTCGCGGGGGGCGAGCACCTCGACGGCCCGGCCGTCGACGACCACGTCCACCGACTCGCAACGGGGCGCCCAGACCCGGAAGGCGACGGCGCCGGGGAGAACGCTTGCGCCGAGCGCGCTCATACGGTCCAATGAAAGCCCCATGGCATCACCGTTCACCCTCGTACTTCATACTCATCTTCCGATGGTGGTCAATCATGGCCGCTGGCCCCACGGGAGCGACTGGCTCTGCGAGGCGGCCTTCGAGTGCTACCTGCCGCTGCTGGAGACGGCGCACCGCCTGGTCGCCGACGGGATCTCGCCCAAGTGGACGATCAACCTCTCGCCGGTGCTGACCGAGCAGCTCGCCTCGCCCGAGTTCCAGAAGGAGCTGTCTTTTTACCACGATAACATCCGGCGCGCGTGTGCCGAATCACGCGAGCACTTCACCCGCGAGGGCCAGAAGGAGCTTGTCCGCCTGACTCACTTCTGGGAGGAGTTCTTCGAGCGGATGTGGGAGATGCACCGTCGGATCGGCGGCGACATCCCCGGGACCTTCGCCGATCTCCAGCGGGCGGGCCACGTGGAGATCATCACCTGCGCGGCCACCCACGGCTACCTGCCGCTGCTCGCGCGCGACGAGTCGATCCACCTGCAGCTCCGCACCGCGGTCGAGACGCACCGCCGCCACTTCGGGCGCGCGCCCCGCGGCATCTGGCTCCCGGAATGCGCCTACCGGCCGCGCTACGAGTGGACGCCGCCGACCGGGCGCGACAGCGGACGCGATCGGCGCATGCGGCCCGGTCTCGAGGAGATGCTGGCGACGCACGGGCTCGAGTACTTCGTCGCCGACTCCCATCTGGTCGCCGCCGGTCAGCCGATCTTCCTCTACCGCGACTACATTCCTCTCAAGGAAGGCCGGAGCGAGCCGGTCGCGGCGATGCCGTCCACCGAGGCGCGGTCGCCCTACGCGCCCTATCGGGTCGCCTCGCGCGGGGGCACCGGCCATGCCGTCGCCTTCTTCCGCGATCCGCGGACGACCGTCCAGGTGTGGAGCCGCGAGCACGGCTACCCGGGCGAGTACGCTTACCTCGAGTTTCACAAGAAGCACTTCCCCGGCGGCCTCCGGTTCTGGCGGATCACCGACAACCAGGGCGACCTCGGCACCAAGGCAGTGTACGATCCCGACGTCGCCGGCCAAAAGGCCGGCCGGCAGGCGAGCCACTTCGTCGAGCTGGTGACGGACACCCTGGCGCGGGCGAGCGGCGAGGGGCCGGCCCTCATCTGCTCGCCGTACGACTCGGAGTTGTTCGGCCACTGGTGGTTCGAGGGGCCGCTCTGGCTCGAGCACGTCGCGCGCGAGATGACGCGCGCCGGTGTTCCGCGCATGACGCTCAGTGAAGCGCTCGAGGCGGTGCCGCCGCGTGCGACGCTGGCGCTGCCCGAGGGCTCGTGGGGCGAGGGCGGGGACCACCGCGTGTGGCTCAACCGCGACACCGAGTGGACGTGGGACCGCGTCTACAGCGCCGAGGTCGAGTGGGTCGGCCATCTCGCGCGGCTCACCGGCCGGGACACGCCCGAGCTCCGCCGCGTGCTCGCGCAAGCGACGCGCGAGCTCCTGCTGCTCCAGTCCTCCGACTGGCAGTTCCTGATCACGGCGGGCACCGCGTCCGACTACGCCGAGCGGCGCATCGCCGAGCACTATGCCGAGTTCAAGCGACTCTGCGAGATGGCACGCGCGCTCGAGGCCGGCGACACCCTCTCGTCCGACGCGGCGGACGCGCTCCGGCGGCTCGAGCGCCAGGACTTCTGCTTCCCGGACCTCGACCCGGCGTGGGGTCTGGGCGCGCCCGCGGCGCGCTGAGCCCGATGCCGCGGCGCGCGCGTCTGCTCGCGATGATCATGGCCGGCGGCCGTGGCGACCGCCTGCAGCCGCTCACGCGCGAGCGCTCGAAGTCGGCGGTCCCCTTCGGCGGCCGCCACCGACTGATCGACTTCGTGCTCTCGAACTTCATGAACTCCGACATGCCGTCGCTCTACGTCCTCGTGCAGTACAAAGCCCAGTCGTTGATCGAGCACCTGCGCCTGGCCTGGCGCACGAGCGGCCTGCTCCCGGATTTCTTCGTGACGGTCGTGCCTCCGCAGATGCGGGTCGGCGCCGCGTGGTACCGGGGCACCGCCGACGCGGTGCTCCAGAACCTGAACCTGATCGACGACTTCAATGCCGACGTCGTCGCCGTCTTCGGCTCCGATCACGTCTACCGGATGGACGTGAACCAGATGCTCGCCTTCCATCAGGAGGCGGGCGCCGACACGACGATCGCCGCCCGGCCGGTGCCCCTCGCGGACGCCCGCCAGTTCGGCGTGCTCGGCGTCGATCAGGCGAGGCGGGTCGTCCGCTTCGAGGAGAAGCCGGCGAGCCCCACGCCGCTGCCGGACGATCCCCAGCGCGCGCTCGTCTCGATGGGCAACTACATCTTCTCGCGCCAGCCGCTCGTCGACGCGCTCGTCGCCGACGCGCGCCGCTCCACCGATCACGACTTCGGCCGCTCGATCATTCCCGAGCTGGTCCCGGCCGGCCGCGTCTTCGCCTACGACTTCCAGCAGAACGAGGTGCCGGGCGTGAAGCCCTATGAAGAGCTCGCCTACTGGCGCGACGTCGGCACCATCGCCGCTTACTGGGAGGCGCACATGGACCTCCTGGGCGAATCCCCGCGCTTCGATCTCGACAACCGCCACTGGCCGATCCGCAGCTCGCATCACGCCGGCCCGGCGGCGCGGTTCATCGGCGGCGACGTGGACAACGCCCAGATCGGCGAGGGGTCCCTCGTCAAGCGGGCGACGATCCGCAACTCGATCCTCGGCCGATCCGTGTGGGTCAACGAGGGCGCGGTCATCGAGGACTCGATCGTCATGGACCACACCAGCGTCGGTAAGGGCGCCCGCGTCCGCCGCGCCATCATCGACCGATTCAACATCGTTCCCGCCGACGCGGAGATCGGGCGCGACCCGGCCGACGACCGGCGCCGCTACCACGTCGACGCGTCAGGGCTCGTGGTGGTGCCGCGCGGCGGGCGGCGCGAGTTCCTCCGGGGCCTCGAGGAATTTTGACCCGCGCGATCGTCATCCACGGCCACTTCTACCAGCCGCCGCGCGAGAACCCCTGGCTCGAGTCGGTGGAAGTCCAGGACTCGGCGGCGCCGTACCACGACTGGAACGAGCGGGTGACCGCGGAGTGTTACGCGCCCAACACCGCCGCGCGGCGCGTCGACGAGCACAACCGGGTCCTCGACATCGTCGACAACTTTGAGAAGATCTCGTTCAACATCGGCCCGACTCTCTTCGCCTGGCTCGAGCGTCACCGGCCGGAGGTGTACGCGAAGATCATCGCGGCCGATCCGGCGAGCGTCGCGGCGCGCGACGGCCACGGGAACGCGAGCGCGCAGGTCTACAACCACATGATCATGCCGCTCGCCACGCGTCGCGACAAGGTCACGCAGGTGCGCTGGGGGATCGACGACTTCCGCGCGCGGTTCGGGCGTGAGCCCGAGGGCCTCTGGCTGCCGGAGACCGCGGTGGACAACGAATCGCTCGAGGTGCTGGCCGAGGCCGGCGTGAAGTTCACGGTCCTGGCGCCGCACCAGGCGCTCCGCGTGCGCCCGCTCGGCGCCGCGACCTGGGAGGAGACGAACGGGATCGACCCGAGCCGCGCCTATCTCTGGCGCGGACCGCGTGGGCTCACCCTGGCGATCTTCTTCTACGACGGGCACCTCTCGCGCGCGATCGCGTTCGACCGGCTGCTCGAGCGCGCCGAGAACCTCGTGGCGTGGCTCAACGCGGCCTTCTCCGAGACGCGCACGTGGCCCCAGCTCGTCCACTGCGCGACGGATGGCGAGACCTATGGCCACCACAGCCGCTTCGGCGAGATGGCGCTCGCGGCGGCGGTCCAGCAGATCGAGGCCGAGGGCACGGCGACGCTCACGAACTACGGCGCCTTCCTGGCGGCGCACCCGCCGACCCACGAGGTCGAGATCCGCGAGCGCACCTCGTGGAGCTGCGCCCACGGCGTCGAGCGCTGGCGGTCCGACTGCGGCTGCCGCACTCGCGGCGACTGGCACCAGCGCTGGCGGGCTCCGCTCCGGGAGGCTCTCGACTGGCTCCGCGACCAGATCGACCCGTTCTTCGAGGCGCGCGCCTCCGCCCACCTCAAGGACCCGTGGGCGGCCCGCGACGCCTACGCCGCCGTGCTCCTCGACCGGAGCCCCGAGCGGCTCGACGCCTTCTTCGCCGCCCACGCTCGCGGGCCGCTCGACCCGACCGCGCGCGTCGAGGCGCGGCGACTCCTCGAGCTTCAGCGCAATCGGCTCCTCATGTACACCTCCTGCGGGTGGTTCTTCGACGAGATCTCGGCGATCGAGCCCGTGCAGATCCTCCGGTACGCGGCGATGGCCCTGCAGTACCTCAACGACCTCGGCGGCGGGCGGCTCGAGGACGGGTTCGTCCGGCGTCTGGCGGCCGCGCCGAGCAACGTGCCGGAGATTCGCAACGGCGCCGAGGTCTACCGTCGCCTGGTCCGGCCGACGGCGGTCAACCTGAACCGGGTCGTGGCGCACTACGCGATCACGGGATTCCTCGAGGAGTACCCGGCGGACGCCCGTGTCTACGCCTACCGCGTCGAGCGGCTCGACGAGGCGCGCGAGTCGGTCGACAGCACGGCCCTGCGCGTCGCGCACGTGCGCGTAAGCTCGGAGATAACCGGCGAGACGCGCGACATGATGTACGCGCTGCTCCACTTCGGCGGCCACGACTTCTCGTGCGGCATCCGGGCCTGGGACGATCAGGCGACCTACGACGCCGTGAAGGCCGATCTGCTCGGGCGCCTGGCCCGGCAGAGCGTCGCCGACCTCGTCCGCGGGCTCGACGAATACTTCCCGGGAGGGCTCTCGTCGCTGAGCCACCTCTTCCTCGACGAGCGGCGGCGGGTATTGGCCAGCGTCATCCGGGCCACCCTCGACCGCCACGAGGAGACGTACCGCAAGATCTGGGAGGAGACCCGCAAGCTCGTCCACTACCTTCGCGAGGTGGACGCCCCGCTCCCCGAGGCGCTCGCCATCGTCGCGCGCCACGTGCTGGAGCAGCAGGTCGCCGCCGAGTTCCAGCCGCTGCCGGAGCTCGGGGCGATCCCGGACCGCGCCTTCGCCATCGTCGGCGAGGCGCAGACGCTCGGGCTGACCCTCGACCTTGCCCCCCTGCGATTCATCATGCACCGGGCGGTCACCCAGGCCCTCGACGCCATCGCCGAGGAGCCGTCGAGCGAGCGCGTCGCCCGGGCGACCGCGCTCATCGAGGGCGCGCGGCGGCTCGGCGTCCCGTACGGTCACTGGGCGACGCAGAACCGCTTCTTCCAGCTCTGGCGCGAGCGGCCCGACGCGCGCGACGTCCTGCTGCCGCTCGCGACCACGCTCGGTTTCAGCCTGGCCCGGTGACCCGGCCGTGACCGCCGGGTCGATCGACGCGCCGCGGCGCACCGTCGTCATCGAGAGCCTCACCCCCGCTGTCGACTGCGGGCGCTATCCCGTCAAGCGCGAAGTCGGGGGGATCCTCGAGGTCGAGGCCGACATCTTCAAGGACGGCCACGACGTGCTCGTCGCCTATCTGAAGTACCGGCGACCCGGTGAGCGCGCGTGGCGCGAGACGCCGATGCGCCACGTCGACAACGACCGCTGGGCGGGCGCCTTCACGCTCGAGGCGCTGGGCCGGTACCACTACACGATCGAGGCGCTGGCGGAGCCCTTCCGCTCGTGGCTCGCCGACCTCGAGAAGCGCCACGAGGGCGGCCAGGACCTCGCGAGCGCGCTCGGCGAGGGCGTCTCCCTGATCCGGGCCGCCGCGGAGCGGGCGACCGGCGACGATCGCCGCGCGATCTCCGGGTACGCCGACCGCATCGCGCATGCCGTCACCCCGGCGGAGGCCGTGGCGCTGGCCGGCGAGGCGGAGCTCGGCGTGCTGATGGCGCGCCACATCGATTGGACGGAGGCGACGTGGGCCGAGCGTGAGCTCGAGGTGGTCGTCGACCGCGAACGGGCGCGCTTCGCCGCCTGGTACGAGTTCTTCCCGCGCTCGGGCGTCTCCGTCGACCGCAGCGCGACGTTCAAGGAGGCCGAGGCGCAGCTGACGCGCGCCGCGGCGATGGGCTTCGACGTCGTGTACCTACCGCCCATTCACCCGATCGGACGGGCGCACCGCAAGGGGCGCAACAACACGCTGGTCGCGGCGCCCGGCGACCCGGGGAGTCCGTGGGCGATCGGTAGCGCGGACGGCGGCTTCACGGCCGTCCACCCGGATCTCGGCACGCTCGACGACTTCGACCGGTTCGTCGAGGCCGCGCGGCGGCTCGGGCTCGAGGTCGCGCTGGACTTCGCGATCCAGTGCTCGCCGGACCATGCCTGGGTCCGCGAGCACCCGGAGTGGTTCTTCCATCGGCCCGACGGCACCATCAAGTACGCGGAGAACCCGCCGAAGAAGTACCAGGACATCTACCCGCTGAACTTCCAGTGCGAGGATCCCCGGCCACTCTGGGAAGAGATGCGGCGGATTCTCGAATTCTGGATCGGCCACGGCGTGCGCACGTTCCGCGTGGACAATCCACACACGAAGCCGGTGAAGTTCTGGGAGTGGCTCATCCGCGCCGTCGAGGACGCGCATCCCGAGGTGATCTTCCTGGCCGAGGCGTTCACTCGGCCCAAGATGATGCAGGTGCTCGCCAAGGCGGGCTTCACCCAGTCCTACACGTACTTCACCTGGCGCAACGACAAGCAGGAGCTGATCGATTACCTGACGGAGATCACCACGCCGCCCGTGGCCGAGTACTTCCGCGGCAACCTCTGGCCGAACACGCCCGACATCCTCCACGAGACGCTGCAGCGCGGCGGCCGGCCCACCTTCAAGACGCGCCTCGGGCTCGCCGCCACCCTCTCCTCGCTCTACGGCATCTACTCCGGGTACGAGCTCTGCGAGAACGTGGCGCGCGAGCCGGGGTCGGAGGAATATCTGAATTCCGAGAAGTACGAATACAAGGTGCGCGCCTGGGACGCGCCCGGCAATCTCGTGGAGTATGTGACGCGGATCAATCGGATCCGGCGCGAGAACCGCGCGCTACACGGGTACCGGAATCTTCGCTTCTACCTCTCGGACGATCCGCACATCCTCTTCTTTGGGAAAATGACGCCGGAGCGCGACAATGTCGTGTTCGTGGCCGCGAACCTCGATCCCTCCGCCGCTCACGCGGGTCTCGTCGACGTGCCCATCGCCGAGCTCGGGATCGACGCGCACCAGACATACCGGATGCGCGAGCTGGTCGGCGACCAGTCGTACGAGTGGCGGGGGCCACGAGTCTACGTGGAGCTCAACCCGGAGATCGAGCCCGTGCAGATCTTCGTCCTTCAGCGCTGAGGCGGCGGAGGGGCCGGCGACGTCTCCGCGGGAGGCAGCGGCTGGGGCGGCGTGAAGATCATGGCGATCACCTGCTCGCCGCCTCCCTCGAAGTACACGAGCAGCCCTCCCGCGTAGAGGAAGAACTCCAGGCTACCTTCCTTGCCGAGGCGGTCCGGCAGGCCCCAGCCGTCCAGGACGAGCTTGCGGTTGAAGATGTCGCGCTTGGGCTCGAGCCTGAACGTCCGGACGACGTCCTTCCGGTAGCCCGCGGGCGTCAGGAGACCAAAGTCGATGGTCATCTTCGCGATGCCGGCGGGGGCTCGGGCGCCCTCATACACCCACTGCTCGGCGTCGTACCCTTCGATCTTCTGCGTTGTCTCCTTCGCTGGCGCGCCGTACCGGGCGCGGACGGCCGCCTGGATGGTTTCGCCGGGGCTGATCTGACCCCACTCCGCCGCCGCGGCGGGCACCACGAGCAGGAGCAGGAGGATCAGCGCGGCACGTGATCGCATCGCTAGAATCCCAGCGCCGCGCCGTCGCCCCGCGCGTCGGCGCCGCCCATCAGCGTGCCCTCGCGGAGCACAATCCCGTGCGCGTGACCGCACCGCCAGAAGAATTCCGGCGCGGCCCTGACGCGGTGGCCCCTGGCCTCGAGCGCGGCCAGCACCTCGCCGGCCACCCGCGACTCCACGTGCATCACGTCGTCCGGGTCGCCCGGCAGGAACGCGCCGATGAGGAAGCGCGGCCGCTCGATCGCCTCCTGGATGTCCATGCCGTAGTCGAGCAGGTTCGTCAACACTTGCACATGGAACATCGCCTGGCCGTTGCCGCCCATCGTCGCGAATCCGAGCACCGGGCGCTCTTCGCGCGTCGCGATGGACGCCATCAGCGTGTGGAAGGGCCGTTTGCGGGGCGCGAAGGCGGCCGGATGCGACGGGTCCAGGCTGAAGTGTCGCCCCCGGTTCTGCAGCACCACGCCCGTTCCCGGCGGCACCACGCCCGAGCCGAACCCGTTGAACAGGCTCTGGATCACGCTGATCAGGTTGCCGTACCCGTCCGCCACGACGAAGCCCGTCGTGTCGCCCTCGGGATCGCCGAAGGCGTAGGACTGCGCCTTCGCCGGGTCGAAGTCGCGTCGGCGCCGCTCGGCATACGCCTTCGAGAGCAACGCCGTCGCCGGCACGCTCGCGTAGGCCGGATCGCCGATCCAGCGGTCGCGGTCGGCGTACGCGAGCTTCACGATCTCGACGAGCAGGTGCAGGTGCTCGACCGAGTGGATGGGATAGTCCGCGAGCGCGAAGCCCTCGAGCATGTTGAGGCCCTGGAGCGCGGTCAGTCCCTGAGTCGGCGGCGGTGTCTCGTAGATCCTCACGCCGCGGTAGGTCGTCGAGATCGGCGCGTTCCACTCGCCCGTGTGCTCCGCCAGGTCCTCCGCCGTCAGGAATCCGTCCGCCTCCAGGCGGCGCGCGATCGCCTCGGCGACGCGCCCCCGGTAGAACACCTCGGGCCCATCGGAGGCGAGCTCGACGAGCGTCCGGCCCAAGTCGGGCTGGGTCAACAGCTCGCCGAATCCCGGGCCGTGGCCGCCTGGCGCAAAGATCCGGCGCCACTCCGGGTCTGGATTCGCCGGGAGGTGCTCCCGGATCGACTGGCTCAGCAGCGACGTCGTCGGGAATCCGTGAGAGGCGTAGTGAATCGCCGGCTGGAGAAGCTCACCGAGGGGGCGGGTGCCGAACCGCTCGAGCAGCATCGCCCACCCGCGCACGCAGCCGGGCACGCTGACCGTGGGCGGGCCGATGATCGGCAACCGCTCCATGCGCCGCCGGCGCAGCTCCGCGAGACCCGCGCGGGAGCCCGAGCGGCCGCTCCCGTTCAGAACGTGCACGCTCCGCGTCGCGGCTTCGTAGTAGAGACAGAAGAGATCGCCCCCCAGTCCGCAATTGTTGGGCTGCATCACCGCGAGCACCGCGTTCACCGCGACGGCGGCGTCGGCGGCGGTGCCCCCGGCCTTCAGCACATCGATCCCGGCCAGCGCTGCGTCGGGGTGCGCGGCGGCGATCATGCCCCGCCGCCCGAGTGCCACGGGCCGATGCGAGTACCCGATCACCGGCACGTCAAGCACTCCGAAAGAGCCGGACGATCTCGTCCTGCGCGAACACGGGCATCGGCTCCTGCCGGCTTCCGCTCACGAGCGTCACGCCCTGCTCGCGTGGCACGACCTGGCCGATGAAGTGACAGTCGATGGACTCGCGGGCCAGGGCGTGGATCACCATGCCGGCGTCCGCCGGCGCCAGCGTCATCAGAAGCGCGCCCGACGCGATCGTGCCGAGGGGGTCGAGGCCGAACGCCTCGCAAAGCGCCCGGCCCTCGGGAAGCACCATGATCCGCTCGCGGTCGATGCGGAGGCCGACGCCGGCCGCGTCGGCCAGCTCGACCAGCGCCGTGGCGATCCCGCCCTCGGTCGGGTCGTGCATCGCGTGCACCGTGGCCAACTCGCACGCGATCTCGGCCTCCGGCAGGACGCTGAGTCCCGGGGTCTTGAGAAATCCCTTGGCCTTGCGGATGGCGGCGGCAGAGACGCCGCGCGCCCGCAGCTCAGTCTCCTTTTCTCGTGCAATGATGGCGGCGCCCTCCAGCGGGACACCCTTGGTCATCACGACCGCGTCGCCGACCCGTGCGCCGCCCGTCGTGACGAGCTTGTCCTTCTCGACCTCGCCCAGCATCGTGCCGGCGACGATCGGGCGATCGAGGCCGTGCGTGATCTCGGTGTGGCCGCCGACGAGAGCCACCTCGAGCTCGTCGCAGGCGGCGTGGAGCTCGGTGAAGAGCGCGTCGACCGACGCGTCGCTGGTCGCGCCGGCCGGCAGCAGCAGCGTCGCCAGAAACCACCGCGGGCGCGCGCCGCGCACCGCGATGTCGTTCGCGTTGACGTGGAGCGCATACCACCCGATCTCGGCGGTCGCGAACGTGATGGGGTCGCTCGTGGCGACGAGGTACCGGTCACCCATGTCGATGACGGCGGCATCTTCACCGAGCCGGGGACCGACGACGACGCGGGGATCCGTGCACGGGTGCCGGTCGAAGATCGCCTGCAGCGTGTCGGCACGAAGCTTGCCGATTGGCAGAGACTGCATGCCGACGGGTAGTATACACTGCATGTCGCGCCCTTCGATCGCGGCGCCCGCGGTCGAGTGCGTCCCGAACGTGAGCGAGGGACGCGATCACGGAGTCATCGAGCGCCTGGCCGACGCGATCCGCTCGGTCGGCGGGGTCACCCTCATGAACGTCCACGCCGACGCTGATCACCATCGCACCGTGTTCTCCTTCCTCGGCGCTCCGGCGGGCGTCGAGGCGGCCGCGCTGGCGCTCGCCGCGCGCGTGGTCGAGCTGATCGATCTGCGACGCCACCGCGGCGTCCATCCCCGCGTCGGCGCGCTGGACGTCCTGCCGTTCG
>JAHFDK010000104.1 GCA_023249095.1 Candidatus Rokuibacteriota bacterium
TTCTACTACGCCTTCCTCGCGCTCCCCAAGCGCCGCCGGGCCGCACTGTACGCCGTGTACGCCTTTTGTCGGACGGTGGACGATATCGCCGACCTGGAGGGCGAGCGCGGCAGCCAGTGCGCGGACCAGCGGCGCGAGCTCGAGCGCTGGCGTCGTGACGTCGCGCTCTGCTACGAGCCGGGCGGCCGCCCGACAGACCCGATCGCGTCAGGTCTGGCGCAGGCGGTGCGAGCGTTCGCGATCCCGCGCGATGCGCTCCTGGCGATCATCGACGGCGTCGAGATGGACCTCGACCAGGTCCGGTACGAGACGGCGGAGGAGCTTTATCCCTACTGTTATCGCGTCGCCTCGGCGGTCGGCCTGTGCTGCATCGAGATCTTCGGCTATACCGATCCGCGCGCGCGAGAGTACGCGATCAAGCTCGGCACCGCGCTCCAGATCACGAACATCATCCGGGACGTCGGTGCCGACGCCCGCGCCGGGCGTATCTACGTGCCGCAGGAGGATCTCCGGAAGTTCGGGGTGACCGCGGAGGATCTGCGGACGGGACGGTACACCGAAGAGTTCGTGGGGCTCATGCGTCACCAGGCAGAGCGGGCGCGACAGTTCTATCGGGCCGCGCAGGAGAGCTTCCCGGCGGTGGACGCACGCTCGCTCGTGCCGGCGGAGATCATGGGCCAGATCTATCGGGCGCTGCTGGAGGAGATCGAGGCGCGCCGCTTTCGGGTTTTCGACGGTCGCATCACGGTGCCGACGGCCCGCAAGGTCGTGATCGCGCTTCGCTGCTGGGCGGCGGCGCGGTTCGGTCCCGCCTCGCGCCGGGCGCGGGCGGCGTGAGAGCCGCCGTCTACCGCGGCGCCGGCCGACTCGCCGCCGAGGACTGGCCGGAGCCGTCGATCGGCGCCGGCGAGGTCCTGTTGCGCCTCAAAGGCTGCGGCCTCTGCGGGTCGGACATCGCCAAGATCGTCGATCCCGCGACGAAAGTCCCGGCGGTCTTTGGTCACGAGGTGGTAGGAGAGGTGGTGGTCGTTGGCGCCGGCGTGGCGAACTGTGTGGTCGGCGACCGCGTCGTGGCGGCCCATCACGTCCCGTGCGGGAGCTGTCACTACTGCCGCCGTGGCAGCGAGTCCATGTGTCCCGCGTTCAAGACGTCGAATCTCGACCCGGGAGGATTCGCCGAGTACGTGCGGGTCCCCGCGCCCAACGCGCGCCACGCGATGTTCCGCGTTCCGGCGCACGTCCGGGACGAGGCCGCGTCGTTCGTCGAGCCGCTGGCCTGCTGCGTGCGGGCACTGCGGCGCGCCCGGATCGAGCCCGGCGACACGACGGTCGTCGTCGGCCTCGGGTCGATCGGCTGCCTGTTTGTCCAGCTCCTCAAGCGCGCAGGTGCCGCGGTCGTCGGCTGCGACAACCTCTCCGACCGCGTCGCCCTTGCCGGCCAGCTGGGCGCCGACGCCGGCGGGCCGGGCGATGTGACCGGACAGGCCGTGCGAACGCTGAGCGGCGGCCGCGGCGCCGATCAGGTGATCGTCACGGGAGGCGGCTCGGAGGTGCTGCCGTGGGCGGCGGACATCCTTCGCGATGGCGGCACCGTCCATTACTTCGCCGGCGGCGACGGCGACACCCTCCCGCTCTCGCTCGAGCGGCTCTATCACCGCGAGTTGACGATCGCGGCGACCTACTCGTCGTGTCCGGCCGACCTGGCCGAGGCGTTCCGCCTCATTTCCGGTGACGAGATCGCGGTCGAGCGCCTCGTCACGCACCGCGTGCGGCTCGAGAGCCTGGCGAGCGGCGTCGACCTGATGCGCCGCCGCGAGGCGCTGAAGGTGTACGTCACGCCGTGAGAGCGATGGTGTTCCACGGGCCCGGCGACCTCCGCCAGGAGGAGCTTCCGGTGCGCGCGCCGGCGAGCGGGGAGCTCGTCCTGCGCATCGACGCGGCCCTGACGTGCGGCACCGACGTGAAGACGCTGCGCCGCGGGCACCCGGTGATGATCCCGAAGATCCCCACCGTCTTCGGCCACGAGTTCGCCGGCACCGTCACCTCGGTGGGCCCCGGCGTCTCGCGGTTCCGCGAGGGCGATCGCGTGGTCGCAGCGAACTCGGCGCCGTGCGGCGACTGCCCATCGTGTCGCGCCGGCCGACCGAATCTCTGCGACGATCTCCTGTTCGTCAACGGTGCGTACGGCGAGTTCATCGTCCTGCCACCGCGTCTCGTCGCCCGCAATGTCGTCCCGCTGGCGGCGTCGCTGCCGGCCGAGCGCGCCGCCTTTGCCGAGCCCCTCGCCTGTGCCTTCCTGGCCATCGAGCGGGCGAGGGTCGAGTCCGGGCAGACGGTGGTCGTGTTCGGCCACGGTCCGCTGGGCTGTCTGCTCGGGATGCTCGCGGCGTCGCGCAAGGCGCGGGTCGTCATGGTCGGCAAATCGGGCTGGCGGTTCGATCGCCTGAAAAACCTGGGTTTCGCTCGTTGGCTGGACGCGGCGACCGCGGGCGATGTCATCGAGGACATCCGCGGCGCCACCGGCGGGCGCGGCGCGGACGTCGCCGTCGACGCCACGGGCAAGCCGGAGGTCTGGGAACAGGCCGTGGATGCGGTAGGGCGCGGCGGCAGCGTGGTATTCTTTGGCGGCTGCGCACCCGGAACCTCGATCCGCCTCGATACCCGGCGGACGCATTACGAGGAACTGACGCTCCTCGGAGCCTTCCACCATACGCCAGAGATGTTCCGGCGCGCGGTCGAGGCCTTGGAGTCGGGTGCGCTGATACCGGACAGTCTGATCACTCATCGCATGCGGCTCGAGGACGTCGGGCGAGCGCTGGACCTCATGGCGAAGGGCGAGGCCCTCAAAGTCCTGATCACGCCATGAAGGCCCATCGGGGTGTCGTCACGTGTGCCGTCATGCTCGCCCTTGCCGCGGTCGTCCCGTCGGCCCTGGCGTTCGATTCGAGCCTGACGTTCGCGAAGGGCACGTACGTAATCTCGGGGGAGGGCAGCTACGGCAAGCAGTTCAACCTCGAGGGATTCCACGACTGGAGCGAGATCGAGTACTGGAATCTCGGGGCCCGCGTGTCGATCCTGCCCTTCGGTCCGACGGGCCCGAGCGTGCTCCGCGGCGCATTCGAGGTCGGTCTCGAGCCGCTCTACCAGCACTATACCGGCTCCTGGCGGGCATTCTGGGCCGGCCTGGTCGCCGTGTCCCGGTACCACTTTCTGTCGCTCGGGCGCCTCGTCCCCTACGCGGAGACCGGGGCCGGCGCGGGCGGGACCGATCTGAAGGTCCGGGAGATCGACTCCAATTTCTCATTCCTGCTCTGGGCCGGCATGGGCGCATCGGTGTTCCTCACCGACGCGACCGCGGTGTACATCGGCTACCGGTACGAGCACAACTCCAACGGCAACACGGACAAGCCGAATCGCGGCTGGGAGTCCCACGTCGGGCTCGTGGGCGTGTCATACTATTTCCGATGAGGCGGAGATTGCCATGAATGCACCCATCTCCGAGATTCTCCTGGCTGGCCCACGCGGCTTTTGCGCCGGTGTGGAGCGGGCAATCGACATCGTCGAGCTGGCGCTCTCCGTGTGCCGGCCTCCCGTCTACGTCCGCCGCGAGATCGTCCACAACCGGCTCGTCGTCGAGACGCTCCGGAGACAGGGCGCCATCTTCGTGGACGAGCTGGACGAGGTTCCCGACGACGCGACCGTGATCTTCAGCGCCCACGGGATCGCCCCGGAGGTACGGCAGGAGGGGGTCCGCCGCGGCCTTCGCGTGATCGACGCGACGTGCCCGCTGGTGACCAAGGTGCATCTCGAGGCGGTCCGCTACGCGCGCGAGGACTACTCGATCATCCTCATCGGTCACGAGGACCACGACGAGGTCATCGGCACCCTCGGCGAGGCGCCCGAGCGCATCTTCGTCATCGCCCACGTGGACGAGGTCGCGACGCTCGAGGTGCCGGACCCCAACAAGGTCGCTTATCTGACCCAAACCACGCTCTCCGTCGACGACACGCGCGACGTCATCGAGGCGCTGCGCCGGAAGTTTCCGAGAATCGTCGGACCCTCGCGCAACGACATCTGCTACGCGACGCAGAATCGCCAGGCGGCCGTCAAGCGGCTGGCGAACGACGTCGATGTCCTGCTGGTCATCGGCTCGGCCAACAGCTCCAACGCGATCCGGCTCGTGGAGGTTGCGCAGACGGCCGGCACCCGCGCCTACCTCATCAACGACCTGGGCGACATCCGCCCCGAATGGCTCGAGAATGCCCACCGCGTCGGCATCACTGCGGGCGCATCGACTCCCGAGATTCTTGTGACCCAGACCGTGGAGGCGTTACGGGGGCAGGGCGTCGCAGTGCGGGAAGTCCACGTGGTCGAGGAGGACGTACGCTTCGCGCTGCCGCAGGAGCTCGCGCGCATGGCCGAGGAGCGCGGGATGACCCTGCCGGCCCGGACGGCGATGCGCCAGACTATTTGAAGATGGGGGGCCTCGACGGGCCCCCCAAGCCCCCCGCGCTCGGAGACGCCCCGGCGGAGCCGGGGCGCCCCTCGAAATCCCTTCGCGGTGTCGGGGGGCCTCGACGGGCCCCCCATGCCCCCATTGGCGGCTCGGAGCGCCCCCGGGGAACCCGTCGCCGCGAAGTTCCCCGGTCTACGTCTTAGCCGCGCTGCATCTCGAGCGGGAGTAGGGTGTCCACCAGTGACGCGCCGCCGTCGGCGTAGATGAGTTGGCCCGTGATCCAGGCAGCATCCGGCGAACACAAGAGCCCTACGACGTTGCCGATGTCCGCCGGTGTCCCCATCCGCCCCATAGGCGTCCAGCCGCTGGCGTGCCAGGCTCGGGCGGTGTCAACGGCGGCCTGGGGAAAGCTGTTCAGCACGCTGTCATCCGTGAGACCGGGACTTACCGAGTTGACCGTAATACCGCGTGGGGCCAGCGTTACCGCGAAGTAGCGGACGAGGGACTCGAGGGCGGCCTTGGCCGAGCCCATCGCGATCCACGGTTGCCAGGTGCCCTTCTGCCCACCCGGAGCGTAGGTAATGGCGACAATGCGGCCGCCCTGGCCCATGAGCCCGACGGCCTCCCGCGCGCCGACCAGGAAGGCCTTGGCCTGTGAGTCCATGGCGTGGTCCCAGGCCTCGAGCGTGATGTCCATCGGCTTCTGGTAGAACCTCGCCGCCTCCGGGCGAGCGTTCGCGACGAAGATGTCGAGCGTGCCAAAGGCCTTGCGAACCTCGCCGAACATCGACCGGACGTCCTCCACCCGCGACACGTCGGCCTGGACGAGGATTCCGTCGGCGCCGTGTTTGCGCACGCGCTCGAGCGTATCTTTGGCGGCGGCCTGGTGGGTGTAGTAGTGGACGGCGACGCGGGCGCCGCCCTCGGCGAGCTTGAGCGCGATCCCCCGGCCGATTCCCCGCGACCCTCCTGTCACCAGTGCGTGCTTGCCCTTGAGCGACATGGTGTCCTCCTTTGTCCTGAGGGCGATCGCCGCGACGCCACGGCCGATGCCCGCCGTTGCGCTCGTCCGGACGATCCTTACCACAAATGTCCGCACCTCGCCGGCTTGGTCACCGCCGCCCCGGCCTCGTCACCGCAGACGCACGGGCCGGCAGGAACGAGCTGAGATACACTCCATCATCGGATCGCCGGTCGCTTGGGGAACACCATGAGCTTCGTCAGCCACGTCGAGTGCACCATCTGCGGCGCCCGCCACGATGCTAAGCGCCTCCTGACCGTCTGCGAGAAGTGCGGGCAGATGCTCGCGGTACGCTACGACCTTGTGCGCGTCACGGCGAGCGTCACGAAGGACGCGCTCCGCCTGCGCGCGCCCAGCATGTACCGGTTCCGCGAGCTGACGCCGCTCGACGACGCCGAGCGGCCGGTGACGCTCGGCGAAGGGGGCACGCCCCTCCTCGAGCTCCCGCGGCTCGCTGCCCACCTGGGCATCGGGAAGCTCTGGGCGAAAGACGAGGGTCAGAATCCGACCGGGTCGTTCAAGGCGCGCGGCCTCGGCATGGCGATTACACGCGCGCGAACGCTCGGCGCCAGAGGCTTCGTCATCCCCTCGGCCGGCAATGCGGGCGGCGCGGCGGCGGTCTACGCGGCGCGGTGCGGCCTGCCGTGCGTCGTGATCGTGCCACGAGGGACGCCGTCGGCGGCGGTTGCCGAGGCTCAGATTGCCGGCGCCCACGTCTTCACGATCGAGGGCTCGATCGCTACCGCCGGCAAGGTTGCGGCGAAAGTCGCGCCTCAGCTGGGCTGGTTCGATCTCTCGACGCTCAAGGAGCCGTATCGACTGGAAGGCAAGAAGACGATCGGACTCGAGCTGGCCGAGCAGCTCGGATGGCGGATGCCCGACCTCCTACTCTATCCGACGGGCGGCGGCACCGGACTCGTCGGCATCCCGAAGGGCTACGAAGAGCTCCGGGCGATGGGCTGGCTCTCGGGTGCGCTGCCGCGCTTCTTCGCCGTCCAGGCCGAAGGCTGCGCGCCCGTGGTGAAGGCGTTCGCCGACGGCGCCGAGACGACGACGGCCTGGGAGAACCCGACGACACACGCCGCCGGGCTTCGTGTGCCGTCGCCCTTTGCGGGCCGCCAGATGCTTCGGCTCCTGCGCGACACTCGGGGCGGCGCGGTGGCGATCGGCGAAGCGGCGATCCGGGAGGCGCAACGCCTCGTGGCGCGCACCGAGGGCATCTGGACCGCGCCGGAGTCGGCCGCGCTCGTCGCGGCGCTCGCCGAGCTCAAGGATCGCGGCGAGGCTTTCCGCGACGCCGAGATCCTATTGATCCTCACCGGCGCCGGACTCAAGTACGAGCCGCCACCCCTCGCGGCGCCGACCGATCTGGCGGGCACGGAGGAGGAGATCCTCGCCAGGGTGCGCCGGGTGGCCGGGGCTTAACAGCATCCGCCCTTCGGTGGTAGGATCTGCTCCACCGCATTGCCCGTCCCAGGAGGCAGGTCAATGGCGATCGAAATCGGGAAGATCCGGAACGTCGGCGTCGTCGGTCACGGTGGCGTCGGCAAGACGACGCT
Source organism: Candidatus Rokuibacteriota bacterium (assembly GCA_023249095.1). Taxonomy (GTDB): domain Bacteria; phylum Methylomirabilota; class Methylomirabilia; order Rokubacteriales; family CSP1-6; genus AR31. The sequence continues at coordinate 7,037 of JAHFDK010000104.1, forward strand.
CGTTGAGGCCATGCTGTTCGCCGCCGGCGCCGTGACGCGCCTGGGCCGAGTGGACGACGGCTCGACCACCACCGACTTCGACCCGGACGAGATCAAGCGAAAGATCTCGATCAACACCTCGGTGGCGTACTGCGACTGGAAGGGCCACCGGGTCAACCTGGTCGATACCCCGGGGTACGGCGATTTCATCGCCGACGCGCGCGCCGGGCTCAGGGTCGTGGAAGCGGCGGTCGTCGTGGTGGACGCAGTCGCGGGCGTTCAGGTCCAGACCGAGAAGGTTTGGAAGTTCGCGACGGAGTACAACCTGCCGCGCCTCGTCGTCGTCAACCGTCTGGACCGCGAGCGCGCCGACTTCTTCCGGACCTTCGAGGCCCTCGGCCGGCGGCTCAAGGGGCGCCTGGTGGCGCTGCATATCCCGATCGGTGAAGAGTCGGGATTCAAGGGCTTTGTGGACCTCGTCAAGATGAAGGCGGTCGCCGTCGTCGGCGGCAAACCGTCCGAGGGCGATATTCAGGGCGACCTCGCGGACCGGGCGAAGGAATACCGTGAGAAGCTCGTCGAAGCCGCCGCCGAGACCGACGACGAGCTGCTCAGCAAGTATCTGGACGAGGGCTCGCTCGGCGAGCCCGAGATGCTGAAGGCGCTCCGCGCCGGTATCGCCGAGGGCAAGCTCGTGCCGGTGGTGTGCGCCGCCGCGGTCAAGTCGATCGGCGTGCACGCGCTCCTCGACCTGATCGTCGATTCGCTGCCATCGCCGGCCGAGCGCGCCGAGGTCGTCGGCACGGACCTCAAGACCAAGCAGGCGGGCGCCCGCGCCGCCGACGCCAAGGCCCCGGTGACGGCGCTCGTCTTCAAGACGCTCAGCGATCCTCATATTGGCAAGCTCTCGCTCTTCCGCGTCGTGAGCGGCACCCTCAGGGCCGACTCGACGCTCCTGAACCCGGGCCGCGGCGCCCGGGAGCGGATGGGCCACGTCTCGTGGCTCCAGGGGAAGACCCAGAAGAACGTCGAGACGCTGGGGCCCGGCGAGATCGGAGTCGCCCAGAAGCTCAAGGAGACCCTCACCGGCGACACGCTCACCGAGGAGGCACAGCCGTTCGAGCTTCCGCGGATCACGTTCCCCGAGGCGGCGATCTCGTTCGCCATCCAGCCGAAGACGCGCGGCGACGAGGACAAGATCTCGACCGCGCTGGCGCGGATCGCCGAGGAGGACCCGACGGTCCATTACCACTTCGAGCCCGAGACGAAGCAGCTCCTGGTCTCGGGCGTCGGCAGCCTGCACGTCGAGATGGTCGTGGAGCGCATGAAGCGGAAATACAACGTCGACGTGAACCTCCTGCCGCCGCGCATCCCGTACAAGGAGACGGTGAAGGGGCGCGCGGAGGGGCAGGGAAAGTACAAGAAGCAGACCGGCGGCCGCGGCCAGTACGGCGACACCTGGCTCCGGGTCGAGCCGATGGCGCGGGGCGGCGGGTTCGAGTTCGTCGACGACGTCTTCGGCGGTGCGGTCCCGCGCAACTTCATCCCCTCCGTCGAGAAGGGCGTCCGCGACTGCATGAAGAGGGGGATCCTCGCCGGCTACCCGGTGGTGGACATGAAGGTCACGCTTTACGACGGCTCCTCCCACGACGTGGACTCGTCCGACATGGCGTTCCAGATCGCGGCTTCGATGGGGCTCCAGAAGGTCTTTATGGACGCCCGCCCGATCCTGCTCGAGCCCATCATGAACGTGGAGGTCACGACGCCCGCGGATCATGCTGGCGATGTGATCGGAGACCTGAACGCGCGGCGCGGTCGTATCGTGGGCATGGAGCCGGCGGGCGAGACCGCGGCCGTGCGCGCCGTGGTGCCGATGGCCGAGATGCTCACCTACGAGTCGAGCCTGCGCTCGATGAGCGGCGGCCGCGGCGGCTACTCGATGGAGTTCTCCCATTACGAGGAGGTCCCGGCCTTCCTCGCCGACAAGGTCGTCAAGGAGGCGAAGGCGGAAAAGGAGAAGGCCGAGAAGCACTAGAGCCGGGGGGCTCTCCGACGTAGAATAGGCCGCGATGATCTTCCAACAGATCCTGAACGAAGAGTCGGGGTGCCTCTCCTATCTGATCGGCTGTGGCGAGGCCGGGCGAGCGCTCGTCGTCGATCCCGGCCGTGACCGCGTCCCCGAGTACCTCCGCCTCGCCGCGAAGAAGGGCCTCACGATCAGCCACATCCTCGAAACGCACACGCACGCCGACCACATCTCGGGCAATCGCGACCTGGCCGAGGCCGTGCGGGCGCCGATCCTCGTTCACCGCGCGGCGGGCGTGGCCTTCGCGCACGAGGACCTGAGCGACGGCGACGAGATCCGGATCGGGACCGTACGCTTCAAGGTCGCGCACACGCCGGGCCACACGCCCGACTCGATCAGCCTCCTGGTGACCGACCTGTCGCGCGGCGAGGCACCGTGGTTCGTCCTGACCGGCGACCTCCTTTTCGTCGGCTCGGTCGGACGCCCCGACCTCGGCGGCGCGCGGGCGGCGGAGGACGCCTGGGAGAGCCTCCACCGCGTGCTCCTGCCGCTCGAAGACAGCGTCGAGGTCTATCCGGCCCACGGCGCCGGCTCGGCGTGCGGGCGCGCGATGTCGTCGAAATCCGGCTCGACGATCGGCTTCGAGCGGCGCTTCAACCCGGCCCTCCAGCTCCGCGACCGTACGGCGTTCGTGGACTTCATCATGCGGGACCTTCCGCCGAAGCCGCCGTCGTTCGAGAAGATCGTGAACAAGAACAAGGGGCTGGTCTCACTGGCGGCGGCGAAGCCGCGCCCGTACACCGCGCGCGAGGCCTCGGAGGCGGTGCAACGCGGCGAGATCGTCCTGGACTTGCGCGACCCGGGCACCTACGGCGAGATGCACATTCCCGGCGCGATCAACGTGTGGATCGAGAGCCCGCAGTTCGCCGAGCGCGTCGCCGGGATGGTCCCGGGCGGCACGCCGCTCCTTCTGCTGGCGCAGGGGCCGTCGGATCTCGACCGCGCCGTCCAGGCCCTGTCCCGCGTCGGGGTGGACGAGGTGGCCGGCTTCCTCCAGTGGGGCATGATCGAGTGGCGCAGCGAGGGCTTCGCGGTTGAATCGGTTCCCCAGATCACGGTGCACGAGCTCGCCGAATGGATCGAGCAGGGGCGTGAGATCACCGTGATCGACGTCCGCGAGCATTCCGAGTGGCTCTCGGGTCACATCGAGGGAGCGGTGCACCTGCCGATGCTGGAGGCTCCGGCGCGCCGGGCCGAGGTTCCGCCCGACCGGCCGAAGGCCGTGCTCTGCGCGGGTGGCCTCCGCTCGAGTACCGCGATCAGCGCGCTCAAGCGCCACGGTCTCCAGGGCTGGTACAACGTCACGGGCGGCATGACCGCGTGGATGCGGTCGGGCTATCCCGTCGTGCGCGCGTCGTCCGACCCCGGCACCCCGCAGCGCACGTGATCGCGTGACGGGTGTCGGCTCGTTCGCTCCCCAGTACGCGGCGCTCTTCGCGCGTCCGTGGGTGGTGTGGGGCTCGGGCGTCCTCGTGGCCATCCTGAACGTTTTTCTTTTCGCTTTCGATCGTCCCTGGACAGCGTCGGACGGGCTTCGGAACTGGGGAGACTGGACGCTCACCGCCGTCGGCCTCGTCCGCCGTCCCGACCTCCTGCCGCCCTGGCTCTATTCGGGCTCCCTGCTGAACCTCGGGGTGATCGTCGGCGGAGCGATCGCGGCGCTCCTGTCGAGGGAATTCGCGATTCGCGTGCCGCCGCGCGCCGAGCTCGCCAAGGGCGCGGCCGGCGGGCTCTTGATGGGCGTGGGCGCCGTGCTCGCTTTCGGCTGTAACATCGGCGGGTTTTTCTCGGCGACCAGCGCGCTGTCGCTGTCGGGGATCGGGATGATGCTCGGACTCGGGATGGGGGCGTTTCTCGGCTTGCGGTACCTGGTCTGGGAGGTGGCGCACCGGCCCGACTGGTCCCGGGGCGGCGGGCGTATCTATCTACAAACGAGCGCGCCGGCGGCGGGCCGCCAGCCCTGGGCCGGCGCGCTCGTCCTCGGCCTGGTCCTGGCGACGCTGCTTCTGTACGCACGCACGGGCTACGGGACGCAGGGCATCTTTCTGCTTTTCGGCGCCGCGTTCGGCGTGATCTTCCAGCGATCGCGCTTCTGCCTGGTGCGCGCCTTTCGCGAGCCCTTCATGACGGGCGATGCCGAGCACACGCGAGCGGCGGCGCTGGCGCTCGTCGTGTCGACGCTGGGCTTCGCCATCCTGAAATTCGCCGACCTCAAAGACAAGAGCGAGTGGGTGTTTCCGGCCGTGTGGCTCGGCTCGCTCAGCGGCGGTCTCGCGTTCGGAATCGGGATGACGATCGCGGGCGGCTGTGGCGCCGGCTCGCTCTGGCGAGCCGGTGAGGGGCAGGTGAAGCTCTGGGTCGCCATCGCGTGCTTTGCGTTGGGCGCGTCGCTCGTGCGGCTCGGCGCGGTGCAGACCGGGCTGCTGCAGAAGCTCGGCGCGGCGGTCTTTTTGCCGTCGACGCTCGGCTGGGCCGGCGCGATCGTGTTGATCGTCGCGATCGCGGTCGGGTGGGCTATGCTGGCGACCTGGAACGAGGCGACCGGTCGGTTCAGCGCAGCCTAGATGCGGTTCGAAGGCAGTCAGCGGAGGGTGGAATGACGGTGTCTACGCGCAGAGCGTTCCTTCAGACCTCGGGGACCGGCCTCGCGCTGCTCGCGGCGGGCTGCGCGCCCAAGGTGTCGGACTTCGCCCAGAAGACCGGTCGCCGCGTCGTCGTGATCGGGGGCGGGTGGGGCGGCGCCACGGCCGCCAAGTACGTGCGCCTGGCGGATCCCTCGATCGAGGTCGTCCTGCTCGAGCCGAACAAGGAGTTCGTGTCGTGCCCGTTTTCGAACCTCGTGCTCAGCGGGGTGCGCACGATCGAGAGCATGACCTTCGACTATAGCCGTCTGCGGGATCACGGGGTCCGGGTCCTGCACGAGATGGCGACCGCCATCGAGCCCGAGGCCAGGCGGGTCAAGGTGGGCGACGGTTACCTCCCGTACGACCGGCTCATCGTGTCGCCGGGTGTCGAATTCCAGTGGGAGCAGGTCGAGGGGCTCGCGGCCGCCCAGGACCGCGTGCTGCATGCCTGGAAGGCCGGACCGCAGACCGTCGAGCTGGCCAGACAGCTCCAGTCGATGGCCGACGGTGGGGTGTTCGTCCTGACGATTCCGCCGGCCGCTTATCGCTGCCCGCCCGGACCGTACGAGCGGACGTGCCAGGTGGCCTGGTACCTCAAGACCAGGAAGCCGAAGTCGAAGCTCATCGTGCTCGACGCCAACCCGAACCTCGTCTCGAAGGCGGCGCTGTTCCGTGCCGCCTGGGCCAACTATCCGAACATCGAATATCGAGCCTCGAACAAGGTCGTGAAGGTCGACCCGGGGGCGCGCGAGGTGACGACGGAGCTCGGCGACAAGGTGAAGTACGACGTGCTCAACCTGATCCCGCCGCAGCGGGCCGGGACGATCGCCGTGCAGGCCGATCTGGTCGGCGCGGACAAGCGCTGGTGCGAGGTCAACCACCTCACCTACGAGTCGGTGAAGTACAAAAACATCCACGTGATCGGCGACTCGACGATCGGGCTGCCGGTGCCGAAATCTGGCAACGTCGCGAACGCGATGGGGAAGATCTGCGCAGTCGCGGTGGTCAACCTGCTCAACGACAAGCCGGTTCCGCCGATGGCGCCCGGCAACACGTGCTACAGCTGGGTGAGCGACCGGGAAGCCATCGCGGTCGTCAACAGCTACAAGATCGAGGGCGGCAAGGTCGTTCAGATCGAGCAGAAGCTCACTCCCGGCCAGTCGGAGATGTGGGCGCAGAACGCGGTCGGGTGGGCCAACAGCATCTGGCACGACATGCTCGGCTAGGCCGGCGGGAAAGGACAACGTGATGCCGATCATCCTTATCAGCCTGCTCCTCGCGCTCGGGCTCACCGGCCCCGCCGCGGCCGGACCGCTCGACGGCCCCGGCGCTCCCCAGGCGCTCGTCTGCAGCGCTTGCCACGGCTTCGCCGGCCAGAGCCAGTCGAACACGATGCCGATCCTCGCGGGCATGGCCCCGTGGTACTTCAAGAAATCGATCCAGGACTATGCGGCGGGCAAGCGGACGTCGCCCGAGATGGAGCCGTACGCGAAGCAAGTGCTCCAATTCGGCGTGGACGACATGGCCGCCTACTTCGCCGGGCAGAAACGCACGGCGTCGCCCGTCAAGCTCGACTCCGCGGCGGTCGAGCGCGGCCGCGCCGCGGCTGTCCAGTGCACGCTCTGCCACGGCGTCTCGGGCAAGGGAGACCCGGCCAAAGGAGTCCCCGATCTCACCGGCCAGCCGCCGGGTTATCTCCGCCACCAGATGCTGCTCTTCAAGGCCGACCGGCGGAGCCCGGGCGACGCCCAGCTCAAGGTGATCAAGGCGCTGATGCTGACGATTCCCGACGAGCAGCTCGCCGACCTGGCGCAATACTGGTCGAGCGTCAGGTAGCGGCCATCGAGCTTCCCGCGGCCGGAGCGCTGCGGTCGCCGGCTCGGCAGGCCGCGTGACGCTCGCCTTTGGCGTCACGTTGCTGGGGCTGGGGTTCGCCGGCGCGTTCGTGGCGGGGCTGCTGGGGGCGGGCGGCGCCTTCGTGATGATCCCGCTGCTCCTCTACGTCCCGCCGCTCCTCGAGGTCGGCCAGCTCGACGTCAAGGCCGTCGCCGGCGTGACGATGGCGCAGGTGCTCGTTGCTGCGTCGGCCGGTATGCTCGCCCACGGGCGTCACGGTGCCGTGAACGCCGATCTCGTCTGGGCGGGTGGCGCCTCGATGGCCGGCGGATCCCTCGTCGGCGCGTTGGCGTCGAAATACGCGAGCGAGCGTGGACTCCTCCTCGTCTTCGCGGCCATGGTGACGGTGGCGGCCGCGCTCGTCTTCGTGGGCACCGGGCGCGACGCCGCCCGAAGGGACGAGGCGCCGCTGGCGTTCAGCCGCGTGCGCGTCGGCGCTGTCGCGGGCGGCGTTGGCCTCGCCGCGGGCCTCGTCGGCGCCGGCGGCGGATTCCTCCTCGTCCCGTTGCTCCTCGTCGTCGTCGACATTCCGATCCGCGTGACGATCGGGAGCTCGCTCGCGATCACGGCGCTGGCGGCGATCGCCGGCTTCGCCGGCAAGCTCCTGACCGGCCAGATCCCGCTCGCCCCCACGCTCGCGGTCATTGCGGGCGCCATCCCCGGCGCCCAGCTCGGCGCCGCCGTGAGCCATCGGCTGCCGCCTCTCTGGCTCCGCGTCGCGTTATTCACATTCGTCGCGCTGACCGCGATCAGAGTATGGGCGGATCTCCTGAGTCACTGAGAGCCTCGGAGGCCGCGTGCGCTACGGCTTCGTGATCGATCAGCGCCGCTGCATCGGCTGTCACGCCTGCACCGTGGCGTGCAAGGAGGAAAACCGGGTCCCGCTCGGGGCCTTCCGTACGTGGGTGAAATACATCGAGCGCGGGACCTTCCCGCACACGCGCCGCTACTTCTCCGTCTTGCGATGTAACCACTGCGACGCGGCCCCGTGCGTCACCATCTGTCCGACCGTCGCGCTCTACCGTCGCGCCGACGGCATCGTGGACTTCGACGGCGAACGGTGCATCGGGTGCAAGTCGTGCATGCAGGCGTGCCCCTACGACGCGCTCTACATCGATCCGGACACGGGGACCGCGGCGAAGTGCAACTACTGCGCGCACCGGGTCGAGGTCGGGCTCGAACCCGCCTGTGTCATCGTCTGTCCCGTGCAGGCGATCATCGCGGGTGACCTGGACGACCCCACATCGCCAATCGCCACGATCGTCGCCCGCGAGGCGGTGCAGGTGCGGAAGGCAGAGCAGGGGACGCGACCGAAGGTCTTCTACCTCGGCGCAGATGCCGCTACGCTGACCCCCGAGCTCCAGGCGCCTGCGACCGGTTACCTCTGGGCGGAGCGGCCCCGGGAAGAGGTCGATCTCGTCAGGATGGTCGCCGCGGTCCAGAACCCAGGCGGTGCCGGCGCCCTGGGTCGACCCGTCTACGACGTCCCCCACCAGGTGCAGCCGTGGGGCTGGAAGGTCGCCACGTACCTGTGGACGAAGTCCATCGCCGCCGGCGCGCTGCTCGTCGGAGCACTCCGGCCGGGGGAGGGGGGTCTCTTCGGCGTGGGCGCGCCCGTCATCAGCCTTCTCTTCCTCGTCATTACGACGGCGCTCCTGGTCTCCGATCTCAAGCGCCCCGACCGCTTCGTGTTCATCCTCTTCAAGCCGAACTGGCGATCGTGGCTCGTGTGGGGCGCATGGATCCTCATGGCATTCGGCGGCGTCGGCGCCACGTGGCTCGTGGCCGGATTGACCGGTCGCGGGGACGTGCAGAGCGCGGTCGTCGTTCCGGCCGTGCTGCTAGCGCTCGCGACGGCCGGGTACAGCGCGTTCCTGTTCGGACAGGCAGAGGGGCGCGACTTCTGGCAGAGCCCGCTCGTGCTTCCCCATCTGATCGTCGCCGCGGTTGCCGCGGGCGCCGCGGCGCTCTCGGTTGTGGGCGCGGCCTGGCCTCGGCAGGGCATCGACGGTTGTCGAGACATGCTCCTGTCGCCCCGCTGTCTCGCCGCGGACCCCGGCCCGACGCTGTGGCCGTTGCTGTTCCTGGCCTTGATCGCACACGGCTTCCTGCTGGGACTCGAGGTGTTCAACCGCCACGCTGTTCACGACGCGGCACTCGCCGCGCGTCTGATCTGGCGTGGAGCGTATTGGGTTCGCTTCTGGGGCGGTGTGGTGCTCGGCGGCGTCTTCGTTCCAATCGCGTTGCTGCTCGCCGGTGCCGCCTGGGGATCGACCCCCCTGAGCGCCCTCGGCGCGCTTGTCGCCCTGGCTGGCCTGTGGCTGTGGGAGGACCTGTGGGTGAGGGCCGGGCAAGCGGTACCGTTGTCGTGACAGAGCGCGCCGAGCCGCTTCATCCGGTCGCCCGGGAGCTCGCCGCACCGCCGGGCGGCCTCATGAGCTATCCGCCCGTCGAGCGCTGGGAGGATTGGGAGGAGTACGACCCCGTCGCCTGGCCGAGGAAGGTCAAGCGCCGGTACTCGCTGATCCCGACGATCTGCTTCAACTGCGAGGCCGCCTGTGGCCTCCTCGCCTACGTCGACCGGGCGACGCTCAAGATCCAGAAGTTCGAGGGGAACCCGATGCACCCCGGAAGCCGCGGCCGCAACTGCGCCAAGGGCCCGGCGACGCTCAACCAGGTGGACGACCCGGAGCGGATCCTCTACCCGCTGCGTCGGGTTGGCCCGCGCGGAGGCGGCCAGTGGGAGCGCATCACCTGGGACCAGGCGCTCGACGACATCGGCGCGCGGATCCGCAAGGCGCTCGTGGAAGGACGGCAGAAGGAAGTGATGTATCACCTCGGCCGGCCGGGTCACGAGCTCGTCTACCTCCAGCGCGTCTTCCACGCCTGGGGGATCGACGGCCACAACAGTCACACGAACGTCTGCTCGGCGAGTGCGCGCGCGGGCTACGCCTTCTGGCATGGCATGGACCGCCCCTCGCCGGATCACGCGAACGCGCGGTTCATCCTCTTGCTCTCCTCGCACCTCGAGACCGGCCACTACTTCAACCCGCATGCCCAGCGGATCATGGAAGCGAAGGCGCGCGGCGCGAAGGTCGCGGTGGTCGACTCGCGCCTGTCCAACACCGCCTCCATGGCCGACTGGTGGCTGGCGCCCTGGCCCGGCTCGGAGTCGGCCGTGCTGCTCGCGATGGCCCGCATCCTCGTGCGCGAGAAGCTTTACGATCGCGAGTTCGTGCGGCGGTGGGTGAACTGGGACGAGTACCTGCGCGCGGAGCGCCCCGAGCTGCCGGTCACGTTCGAGTCGTTCGAGCGCGCGATCGACGAGCTGTACGCGAGCTTCACCCCCGAGTTCGCCGAGGCCGAAAGCGGGGTCGCGGCTGCGACGATCGTCGAGGTGGCCCAGGCGATCGGGCGGGCCGGCTCGGCTCTGGCGACCCACGTGTGGCGCAACACCGCGGCCGGCAATCTCGGCGGCTGGCAGGTGGCGCGCGCGCTCGAGCTGATCGTGGTGCTCATGGGCGCGGTGGGGACGGAGGGCGGCACGGCGCCCAACGCCTGGAACAAGGCGGTCCCGGCGCCGCCGATGATGCCGCCGCCGGGGAAGATCTGGAGCGAGCTCCTGATGCCCCGCGAGTACCCGCTCGCATTCTTCGAGATGAGCTTCCTGCTGCCACATTTCTTGAAGGAGGGCCGCGGTAAGCTCGCGATGTATTTCACGCGCGTCTACAACCCCGTGTGGACGAACCCGGACGGGATGTCGTGGATCGAGATGCTGACCGATGAGGCCAAGATCGAGCGGCATGCGTGTCTGACGCCGATATGGAGTGAAACGGCGTGGTTCGCCGATTATGTCTTGCCGATGGGGCACGCCTCCGAGCGCCACGACCTCATGTCGCAGGAGACCCACGCGGCGCGGTGGATCGGCTTCCGACAGCCTGTGCTCCGCGTCGCCCTCGAGAAGACGGGCAAGCGGTTCGACCTCACCTGGCAGGCTCACGAAGCGGCGGGGCTCGGGCAGGTCTGGGAGGAGGACGAGTTCTGGATCGAGCTGTCGTGGCGGATCGATCCGGACGGTGGGCTCGGGATCCGGAAGTATTTCGAGTCGCCGTATCGGCCGGGGGAAAAGCTCCGCATCGAGGAGATGTACCGCTGGATTTTCGAGAACAGCGTGCCGGGTCTCCCGGAAGCGGCCGCCCGGGAGAAGCTCGCGCCGCTCCAGTACATGCGAAAGTACGGCGCGTTCCTGATCGAGGACCAGGTGTACCGGACCCACGAGCAGCCGCCCGCCGCCCAGGACCTGGACGGCGCGACGGTGGATCCGGTGACGAAGGTGGTGCACAAAGGCGGTCAGGCCATCGGAGTCGAGATCGAGGGCCGGCGCCACCTCGGCTTTCCGACGCCGTCGCGAAAGCTCGAGTTCTTCTCCGGAACACTGAAGGCGTGGAAATGGCCCGAGCAGGCCGTGCCCAACTACATCCGGAGCCACGTCCACTGGTCGACGCTCGACCGCGCGAAGGGCGAGATGGTCCTGCTGCCCACGTTCAGGCTACCGACGCTCATCCACACGCGCTCGGGCAATTCCAAGTGGCTCTACGAGATCTCCCACACCAATCCCCTCTGGCTCCACCCTGAGGATGCCGCCCGGTCCGGGGTCGTCACCGGGGACCTGCTCAAGGTCTCGACGCGGATCGGCCACTTCGTCGACAAGGTGTGGGTCACCGAGGCCGTTCGTCCAGGCGTGATCGCGTGCTCCCACCACC
>JAHFDK010000369.1 GCA_023249095.1 Candidatus Rokuibacteriota bacterium
CAGGCGGAAACATCACCGGGCTTTCCACGCTAGCACCGGATCTGGAAGCCAAGCAGCTGGAGTTGCTGCGCGAGGCGCTCCCGTCACTGACAAAGTTTGAGCTCGTCATCAACATGAAGACCGCCAAGGCCATTGGCCTCACGATTTCCCGATCTGTGCTGAATCGAGCCGATGAGGTGATTGAGTGATTGTTCGGCCGATTGGCGCCCCAGTGTCGTCCCGAGACGGACGCCTGAACATGGCAGCAGCCTGAGATCGCCGAACCGCGCGCTTCAACGGACCGAGGACTCGCGCTGTTCGCCCCCGGCCGCTGAGCGCGACCGTTCGCCTGCTGAACTGCGGCTTGCAGATCGAGACCGGCGTGCCTACACTGTAAGCACATGACAATCAAGACCCGCATCGTCAGGATAGGCAACTCTCGAGGCATCCGCGTCCCAAAGATTCTCCTGGATCAGGCGCAGCTGCCCGACGAGGTCGAACTGCTCGCCGAGCCGGGACGCCTTGTCGTCCAGGCGACGCGACGTCCGCGCACGGGCTGGGCGAAGGCGGCACGGGTCATGTCCGAGCAGGCGCATGATGCCCTGCTCGATGAGCCGACCGCGACCCGCTTCGATCGCGAGGAGTGGAAGTGGCGGTAACCCGGACCGCCCGGGCTCGCGGCGAAGTCCACCTCGTTCGTTTGGATCCCACGCTGGGCAGCGAGATTCAAAAGACCCGTCCCTGTCTCGTAGTGTCCCCAGACGAGCTCAACCAGTACCTACGCACTGTGATTGTCGCGCCGATGACGACGAGCGGTCGCGCATATCCATGGCGGATCGCGTGCCGCTTCCAGCGGCGATCTGGCTTCGTTGCCCTGGACCAACTCCGTACGGTCGACGCCGAGCGCCTTCTCCGGCGGCTCGGTCGGCTGACACCACAAACGGTGACGACGGTCCTTCATCGGCTGCAAGAGATGTTCGCCGAATGATGCGCAGGCGACCCTCCCAGCGATGTCGATCCTCGCACGCCCCTATCGCTGTCCTCGCCGCCCCGTTTGGTGTATAAAGGGGGCCCGTAGTCGAACACCAACAAAGGAGAGTACCCGATGGCCCAGCTGAAGATCCCCCTCGACGCCCAGCGCTTCTCCAAAGGCCTGACCTGGAAGGACTACATGGCCCAGATGGGTGACACCCAGGCCCGTACCGAGGACTATTACGCGAAGTCGGTGCTGACCGACGACGAGCGGAAGTTCTTCGGCGGCGTCAACCAGGTCAAGTACGCGATGATGCTGGCCGAGAACTGGTGCGGCGACGTCCACCGCAACTCGCCGCTGATCGCGCACGTCTGCGAGGCGATGCAGGGCTGCGAGCTGCGGGTCTTCTTCCGCGACAAGGAAGCCGACCTGCGGGACACCTACCTGAACAACGGCTATCAGTCCATCCCGGTCGTGGCGTTCTTCGACAAGGACTGGAACGAGATCGGCCACTGGATCGAGCGCTCGCACGCCGCGACGGGCAAGGCGGCCCAGATCCGCGCCAAGACCGTCGACGTCGCGCCGAAGGAGCAGGCCGACGCGGCGATGAACGAGATGCGCAAGCAGGTCGGGGAAGCGTATGCCGGTGGCCAGCTCTGGCGCGCGGCGGTGCAGGAAATGCGGCTCGTCCTGGAGAACCGGCTCGGGCTCGCGCCCAAGAAGTAGCTCCCGCCGAGACTCGCAGCAGCGTCAGTCCCGGCGTGCCGTGGTGAGCCGACCGCTCGCCACGGCACGCCGGATCGTTAGCGCTCCCAACTCCTCAGGCGAGTTCCCCGCCGGTCCGACGCGCGAGCGCATACGCCTGGTCGATGAGGCGCACCGCGCGCAGGCAGTCGTGGACGCTGGCCGGCGGTGGCGCGCCGCGGCGCCAGTGGTCCAGAGCATCGCGCAGGGCCGCGAGCGCGAGCGGTTCCCCGGGCTCTCCTGCCGTGACCTCTTCCCCACCCGCCGTCGTCAGGCGAAGCGCGCCGTCCCGGAGGATCAGAATCGCGTCGCGCCAGGCGATCTTCCACTCGCCGTCCGTGCCGGCTCGGGGAAACGTGTTGCCGACTTCGATCGTTCCAAGAATGCCGGCGGCGGAGCGCACCAGGACCGAGGCGTAGTCCTCCACCGGGTGCTCGAGGGCCCGCGAGCTGAGCTGAGCCCCGGTGACTTCCACCTCCTCGCCGGTCAGAAAGAGGAACAAGTCCAGGCCGTGCGGGCCCAGGTTGCGCAGGCAGCCGCCGCCGGCCTCCTTGGGATCGAGCATCCACGTCGCGTCCCAGGCGACGTAGCGCGCCGAGGTCGGGCGGTTCAGGCGGAAGTAGATGTGCGACACCGGGCCGAACCTTCCATCGGCGAGCAGCGAGCGGGCGCGGGCGGTGAACGGGTGATAGCGCTGGATGAGCGGCACGGCGACGAATGCGTTCTTCGCGGCTGCCCTGTCGGCCACGCGGCGGACTTCCTCGGCGTTGACGCCCATGGGCTTTTCCATCAAGAAGGGATAGCCCTGATCGAGCAGATAAAGCGCGGTCTCCGCCATGGTACTGTGTCGCCCGAGCGCGATCACGAAGTCGGGGCGGGTCTCGGCGAGCATCCGCCGGTAGTCGGTGAAGACGGGCGGATCGCCCAGCACCGCGGCGCGCTTGGCGGCGATCGCCGCGCTCGAGTCGTGGAGCGCGACGAGTTGCATATCGGGCATGCCGCTCAGGTGGCGCAGATAGGCGGAGTCGTACAGCGAGTGCCAGTGACTGACCCCGATGGCCGCGACGCGTACGGGCACGAAGGAAGGATACCAGGTACGGGAGGGACCGATGCGCAGCATTGACGTGCACGCCCACTTGACTCCGCAGTGCTTCTGGCAGGCCACCGAGAAGGGCGGCGACTGGCACACGCTCAAGCGCGAGAAGGACGAGCGCGGGCAGGAGCTCGCCGTCATCGCCGGCAAGCGGCAGGTGCTCCCGCCGCGCGCCAAGTGGACGCCGGAAGAGCGCCTGGCCGACATGGACTCGCTCGGCGTCGACGTGCACGTCGTCTCGCCCTACGTCGGCTTCTACAACTACCAGCTCGATACGAAGGTCGCGACGGCCACGGCGCGGGCCACCAACGACGAGATCAGCTCGATGACGCGGACATGGCCCAAACGGTTCGCGGGACTCGGTACCCTCCCGATGCAGGACGTGAAGGCCGCGATCACGGAGCTCGAGCGCTGCATGACGCAGAGCGGCCTCAAGGGCGTGGAGATCAACGATCACGTCAACGGCCGGACCCTCGACGAGCCGGAGTTCCGTCCGTTCTGGAAGGCGGCCGATCAGCTCGGCGCGCTGGTCTTCTTCCATCAGGGCGGCGAAACGCTGGTGAGCCCGCGGACCAGGCGCTATCACCTGCCGAACACCGTGGGCAATCTGGTCGATCGCGCGGTGACCTTCGCGACGCTCGTGTCCGGCGGCGTCATGGACGAGTGCCCCAACCTCAAGATCGTCCTCGGCCACGGTGGGGGCTACACCTGCTATGGGATCGGCCGCATGGACCGCGGCTGGCAAGTCCGCTCGGAGGCGCGCGCCAACATCCAACAGCCCCCGAGCACCTATCTCCGGCGCTTCTACTACGACTGCATCGTGTACACCGAGTCGGCGCTGCGCTTCCTGATCGACACGGTCGGCGCCGACAGGGTGGTGTTCGGCACGGATTGGCCCTACGACATGGCGCTCGACTGGCCCGTCTCCTGGATCCTCGCGATGGAGAGCCTCACCCAGCAGGAGAAAGAAGCGATCCTCTGGCGGAACCTGGAGCGGCTGCTCAACATCTGAGCCCGCGGCCCCGAGGCGGCGGGCGTCTCACTTCTTGAGACGCACCTCTTCCAGGGGCGCCGACCACGGGTAGGGATTGATCAGCATCAGTGCGAGCTCCGCCACGCGTGGCCCGATCCCGCTCGGCCAGATGTATTCCCAGATAGGCCCGAACCTCACCCGTTCGTGCAGGAGCTGCTGGATCTGGCTCAAGAGCGCCTCGCGCTTCTCGGAATGTTCGTCTCGGAGGGAGATCGGGCCAAGGAGATCGGCAGCCTCAGCCAGGCGATCGGGGCAGCCGAGGCCGTGAGGGGCATGACGTCCTCATGCAACACCTGCGATGAGTTGAGGACTGTTCTTCAGCAGGTCATCGGACGAGCCGCCATTTTAAAGTCGCAGGCCCTTGGGGTCACCGGCGCCTGTGATCCCGATGGGGTCATTCGAGGAGGCGAACAATGCGACCCCCTAGCGGTGCCGACTGGGTGCCAAGTTCTTACGGTGTCGAGCTTTTGTAGCGACGAGCGTCAGTGTGAACCAACTCCAATTCGTTGAGGAATGTTCGCCTGGTCCCTCGCGGATGGCGCGCAAGCCCTCATCGCGGTGGCAAAGCTGACCCTTCCGGTCCGAGCGCTTAGCGGCGATCTTCCCGTCTCAGAACTGAAGTAACGGCGTGCTTGAGCTTATGTGCATGCCGCGTCTTCCGACTAAAAGAGGTCGGTCTGCTAAGGGGCTCAGAAAGGTGATCTCGCTCCAGCTCCGATCCTTGCCGACCTCGCGCGCAACCCAGAACGACTGTTCGACGTGCCCCCATCCGCTATCCCGTCGCTGATGGCCCATGCCGCTGCGCTGTCTCTGGGGAACGAGGGGCTGGCGTCCGATAACGGGCGCCTATCCTCAACGGGCTTTCTGTCACCTATCCTCTTCTCTCATGGCGATGGCACCCCAAGGGATCGGGTTCCGCGGTTCCTCGGTCTAGCCTCCGATCACCGTCGACTTCACTCGCCCACCGTGAAACCGCCACCTCCTCCGGTGCTGCGTCCCGCCGGCTCGGGACGCGGCCCGTGGAGGGGGCGGGATGACGACGCCACGCGGCGCGCCGGCGCCGACTCGGTCGCGAGGAGAGGCGTCCGCTCCTCGCGCGGGATCAGCTCGGCGTAGTGCCCGAGCAGGCGCTCGAGCTCGCGGTGATAGAACTCGGGCAGCCGCGGCGTCTCCCCCTCGTGGAAGGCACGAAAGGAGCGGTCGGTCTCGAGCTGGTGGAGGATCCGGCGGAAGGCCAGAACCCTGCGGCGCTTGACGAAGGTCCGGACCACGTGCAGCGTGCGCACGTGCCCGTGGCGGGCGCTGGCCACGCGCCGCGCGAGCATCGATGCCGAGGTGAAGTGAGTGAAGAGGTCGATCAGCCGTCGGTAGAAGCCGTCGGGGTGGTAGTTCTTGAGGCGTGTCACCAGGTAGGGCGAGTAGTAAA
>JAHFDK010000016.1 GCA_023249095.1 Candidatus Rokuibacteriota bacterium
TGTGCTGCTGCGCGGGGCCTGGACGTCCTGCGTGCTGCTGCGCGGGGCCTGGACGTCCTGCGTGCTGCTGCGCGGGGCCTGGACATCCTGGGTGCTGCTGCGCGGGGCCTGGACGTCCTGTGTGCTGCTGCGCGGGGCCTGGACGTCCTGCGTGCTGCTGCGCGGGGCCTGGACGTCCTGCGTGCTGCTGCGCGGGGCCTGGACATCCTGGGTGCTGCTGCGCGGGGCCTGGACGTCCTGCGTGCTGCTGCGCGGGGCCTGGACGTCCTGCGTGCTGCTGCGCGGAGCCTGGACATTCTTGGGGTTGCTGCTGCTGCGCGGGGCCTGGACATCCTGCGTGCTGCTCCGCGGCGCCTGGACATCTTGGGTGCTGCTGCGCGGGGCTTGGACGTCCTGAGTGCTACTGCGAGGAGCCTGAGGCTCCTGGCGGGCACCGGCCAGCGACCGGGGCGCCTGGACCTCCTGAGTCGTACGCGGAGCCTGAACATCTTGTTGGCGGGCGCCGGCCAGCGACCGGGGCGCCTGGACTTCCTGAACCTTTGAAACCTTCTGCAGCATCGCCTGAGCCTGGCCGACCTCAGCCGGGCACTGCGACTGCGCCCCGGCGACAGGCGCCAGCGCCGCGAAGACTGCCACGCTCATGATTGCCGCGAAAAATCTCTTGGTCATCTGTCTTTCCATTTCCTCTCGTTTGTCGAAGTGGTTGGATCTACCGCGTCTGCCACGCGATCAGCCTACCGTCTGTGTCACCCCCTCGCCAATGAGGTAGAGACCCGACGCCTCAACGCTTGACATTGAAGGGTTAGCAACCGCGGTGCCATGGCGTGCACGTCGTGTAAGACAAGAAAAATGAGCTACTTATTCACGAATCTCCAGCTGGTCCCGGGGCGTTGTGCCCGAGCCGGTCCCGGGGCCGGGTGCGGCATTCTGCCCGTGTCTCTGGCCTGTGGTAGCCTGACTCACCGTATGCGCCTGCCGAGGGGTCTCGTGCTGACACTGCTCATCGGATTGCCCGTGAGCGGCTGCACCATCGCGCACTCCCCGCAACCCGCTCCGGTCATCCAGGCTCCCGTCCGCCACGTTTTGCCGAACGGCGTCCGCGTCATCATTCAGGAGTTTCGCTCCAGCGAGGTCGTCGCAGTACAGCTATGGGTACGTGCCGGTGGCCGCGACGAGGCCGCGTCGGAGCTCGGCCTCGCCCACTACCTCGAGCACATGCTCTTCAAGGGCACGACCACGCGCGCCCGGGGCTTCGTGGACCGGGATGTCGAAGGTGTCGGCGGACGGATGAACGCTGGAACCTCGCTCGACTACACGTTCTATCATGCGGTGTTGCCGGCGCCGCGTGCGGTTGCGACCATCGAGATGCTCGCCGACATCAGCGTCAACTCGATCCTCGACGAGACCGAACTCGAGCTCGAGAAGAAAGTCGTGCTCGAGGAAATGCGGCTCAGCGAAGACAGTCCGCAACGGTATCTCGCCCGGCAGCTCTACGGCGTGGTGTTCGGCAGCCACGCCTACAGCCGCCCGGTTCTTGGTACGGCCGACATCATCCAGAAGCTCACGCGCGACACGCTGCTGGCCTTCTACCGTCGCCACTACGTCCCCGAGGCGTTCGCGCTGGTGGTCGTCGGTCCCGTCAACCCGACCGAAACACTCAGGGCGGCGGAGCGAACGTTGGGCCGGCTGCCGCGCAGCGGGTTCCACCGCCTGCCCGGCTCCGCGCCCGCGAGCCTCACGCCGAAAAAAGTCGACGTCCCGCGGCCCGGAGCGCTCGCATACCTCGGCATGGGATGGCTCGGCCCGAGACTCGATCACGCCGACACTCCGGCCGTCGATCTGCTCGTCTCGATCCTCGGTCAGTCGCGGTCCTCACGCCTGCCCCAGTCACTCCGCGAGCGACTCGCCCTCGTCAATTCGGTTGGCTCCGACTACACGGCGCTCGAGGCTGGTGGCGTGATTATGGTGACGGCTCAACTCGAGCCTCCGAACCTCGCCCGCGCCGAGGCCGAAATCCTGAGGGAGGTCCAGCGCCTGCGCGAACAGGGGGTGACCGACGCGGAGCTCCGCCGGGCGATCACACGGGCTGAGGCCGAGCATGCTTTCCGGAGCGAGACCGCCGAGGGGCGGGCCCGCCTGCTCGGCCACGCCGAGACAGTGTGGCGGCTCGCCGAGGAGCTCGCCTACATCGACCGCGTGCGATCGGTCACGTCCGAGCAGGTTCGCCTCGCGGCGCGGCGCTACCTGGATCCCGAGCACTACGGGCGGCTCGCGTTCGTCCCGCCGGCTCGATGAGGCGCATCGGCCTGTCGCTCGGATCGGCAGTCCTCGCGCTTGGCCTCGCGGCCGGCGGCGCCGCCGCCCAGGAGCCGCAGGTCACGCGACACGTTCTCCCGAACGGGATGACGGTGCTCGTGCGCGAGAGCCCTGCTGTCCCAGCGGTCGCCGTGTCGCTCCAGGTGCGGGCCGGCTCGCGCTTCGAGACGGAGACGACCGCTGGCATTACCAACTTCCTCCATCGCGCGATGCTCCGCGGCACGGCCAAGCGGACGGCCGAGCAGTTCGCCACGAGTTATGAAGACATCGGCGGCACGCTCGACGCGGGGGGTGAGGTCGAGGCCGCGGAGGTGCGGGGCCAGACGCTGGCGCGCAACTGGGAGACGCTCCTCGCGCTGATTGCCGAGGCCGCCCTCGAGCCGGCGTTGGAGCAGGAGGAGATCGAAAGAGAGCGTCGGCTGCTCCTCGGCCAGATCAAATCCCGAGCGGACGCGCCCTTTTCGTTCACCTTCGACGCCGTGCTCCGGGACCTCTACGGCCCTCATCCCTACGGGCGGCACTACCTCGGCCACAAGGAGAGCATCGAGCGGCTGACGCGTGACGAGCTGCGTGCGCACTACCGAGCGATCTATCGCCCGGAGCGGATGGTGCTCGCGGTGAGTGGCCAGGTGGAGCGGGGGCGTGTCATCAAGGTCGCCGAGCGGCTCTTCGGCCGGATGGCTCGCTCGGCGCCGCACGCCGAGGACGCGCTCGCGGTTCCCGAGCCTGCAGGTGAACGCCGGATCATCGAGCGTCGCGCCCAGCAGGCGCAGATTTTGGTCGGCTATATCGGGCCGGGGCTGTCGGATTCTCTCTACCCGGCGGTTCGGGTTCTCGCTGCGACGCTCGGTGGCGGCATGGCCGGCCGCCTCTTCGTGGAGCTTCGCGACCGCCGCGGGCTCGCCTACTCGACGGGCGTGGTGGTCCCTCCGTTCCGCACCGGGCCGGCGTTCTTCGTGGCCTACCTGGGGACGGCGCCGGCGAACGCCGCCGCGGCCGAGGCGGGCGTGTTACACGAGCTCGAGCGCGCGCGAGCCGCGCCCGTCACCGCCGAGGAGCTGGCCCGCGCCAAGGCGTACGTCCGGGGTCAGCTCTCGATGGACCGGCGCACGAACGCCCGCCAGGCGTGGTATCTCGCCTTCTTCGAGGTCGTCGGCGCCGGCTGGGACTTTCCGGAGCGCTACGCCCGCGCGATCGAGGTCGTGACGGCCGCGGATGTGGCACGGGCCGCGGAACGGTACCTGACCCGGCCGACCGTGGTCGTGCTCCAGCCAACGACCCAGCGATGATCCCGCTCAAGGACGACGTCCCGAACGGCAGCGTCCCGTTCGTCACCTTCAGCTTGATCGCCCTGAACGTTCTCGTCTTCCTTTACCAGGCCTCGATCGGGATGGGCGGCGACCCGCGGGCGGCCGAGGCGTTCATCTTCGAGTTTGGAGTTGTACCGTGCCGGGTCACCGGCGCCTGCTCGGTACACGGCGAGTTCCCGCATCCGATCGCGACGATCTTCACGTCCATGTTCATGCACGGCGGGCTGTTCCACGTCGCCGGCAACATGCTCTACCTGTGGATCTTCGGCGACAACGTCGAAGACACCCTCGGGCACTGGCGTTTCCTCGCTTTCTATCTTCTGGCCGGTGTGGCGGCGGCGCTGGCGCAGATTGCGGTGCACCCGGGCTCGCGCATTCCGATGGTCGGCGCGAGCGGCGCCGTCTCGGGAGTGCTGGGGGCGTACCTCCTGCTGTTTCCGTACGCGGGCGTGCTCGTGCTCGTGATCTTCGGCTTCTTCGCTCGCGTCGTCCGCTGGCCGGCGATCATCGTGCTCGGCTTCTGGATCGTGGTCCAGTTCCTCAACGGGCTCATCACGGCCAGCGCCTCGGCGGGGGGCGGTGGCGCGACCGGGGGCACCGCGTGGTTCGCCCACATCGGGGGGTTTCTGGCGGGGATGGCTCTGCTGTTTCTGCTGCGGCCGCGGCGCGGCCGTCGCCTATAATGAGGCGCATAATGAAGCGCACGGGAGCGCGAGTCCGGATCGACCGGTTGCTCGTTGACAAGGGGCTGGTGGAGAGTCGCGAAAAGGCGGCCCGTCACATCCTGGCGGGTGACGTGTTCGTGGACAGCCAGCGCGTGGACAAGGCGGGTGCGCTCGTGGCGTCAGGAGCGGCGGTCGAGCTTCGGGCGCGCGCCCCGTACGTGAGCCGTGGTGGCGAGAAGCTCGTTCACGCACTCGACACCTTCCAAATCAAGGTGCCCGGGCGCGTGTGCCTGGACGTCGGTGCCTCCACCGGAGGATTCACCGACTGCCTGCTCCAGCGCGGCGCCACGCGCGTGTACGCGGTGGACGTCGGCACGGGCCAGCTCGACCCGCGGCTCCGAAAAGACCAGCGCGTCATCGTGATGGAACACACGAACGCACGGGCGCTCGACCCTCGGGTTTTCGGCGAGCAGCCGACGCTCGCGGTCATCGATGTGTCGTTCATCTCGCTCGAGAAGATCCTTCCCGCGGTGTTCGGCGTCCTCGCGTCGCGCGGGGAAGTCGCCGCTCTCGTGAAGCCGCAGTTCGAGGTCGGACGTGAGCATGTCGGCAAGGGCGGCGTCGTCCGCGACCCGGCGCATCACCGGGGGGCGGTCCAACGCCTGGCGCGCTACGTGGTGCTCCGCGGCTGGCACGTTCTCGGTGTCACCGCCTCGCCGCTGCGAGGCCCGAAGGGCAATCACGAGTTCTTCCTGCACTTCTCGACGCACGGCCGCACCGCCAGCGATCTGGAGTCGATGATCACCCGGAGCGTTGAGGCGCTCGCGTGACGCGCGTCGGCATCGTTGCCAAGCCCGATGCGCCCCGGGCTCAGGGCGTCATTCTCCAGCTGCTCCCGTGGCTCGCCGCCCGCGGGCGCGCCGTGGTGTTCGAGAAGGAGACCGCGGACCTGGTCCCGGTAGTGGTCGGTGCGTCGGCCAGCAAGGCGGAACTGCCGGGGCAGGTCGACCTGCTCATCGTGCTCGGGGGCGACGGCACCCTCCTCTCGATGGCGCGGGCCGTGGGCGATCTCGGCGTGCCGCTGCTCGGGGTGAACCTGGGCGGACTCGGATTCCTCACCGCGACGACGCTCGAGGAGATGTTCCCGGCCCTGGAGGCGTATCTGGGGGGCCGGATGGCGATCGAGGAGCGGATGCTGCTGGCCGCGCGCGTGATCCGCAACGGACAGCCGCTCTGCGAGTACGCGGCGCTCAACGACGTGGTCATCACGAAGTCGGCGATGAGCCGCATCATCGACCTCTCGGTGTCCGTCGACGGGCGGTACGCGACCGCGTACCGCGCCGACGGCCTCATCATCTCGACGCCGACCGGCTCGACCGCCTATTCGCTCTCGGCCGGGGGCCCCATCCTCTTCCCCACGATGGATGCTGTCGTGCTGACCCCCATCTGCTCGCACACGCTGACCAACCGGCCGATCGTTGTGCCCGGGACGGACCGGATCGAAGTCACCCTCCTGGCCGACCAGGAGGTCATGGCCACGATCGACGGCCAGGTCGGCGTGGGGCTGAGGGAAGGCGATACGGTCGAGATCCGCAAGGCCGCCTCGCGCATCCGGCTCGTTCGCTTCCCGCAGAAGGATTTCTTCTCTGTCCTGCGCACAAAGCTCAAGTGGGGTGAGCGTTAGCGCCGTATTCGCTCGGATACCACTTGAGGTACCCGCTCTGCTGACCTAGCATCGACCCCAGATGCTCCGCGAGATCCGGGTCCGTAACTTCGCCGTGATCGACGCCGTGACCGCAGCGTTCGGCCCCGGGCTGAACGTGCTCACCGGCGAGACCGGCGCAGGAAAGTCCATGCTCATCGACGCGATCCTCTTGATCCGCGGCGCCCGCGCCCAGACCGACGTGATCCGTACGGACACCGAGACGGCGACCGTCGAGGCCGTGTTCGCCGTGGAGCCGCAGAGCCCGGCGGCGGCGGTGCTCGACGACGCAGGGCTCGGCCTGGACGAGGGCCAGCTCGTGGTACGACGCGAGCTTACCCATTCCGGGCGCCATCGCGCGTTCGTGAACGACTCGCCCGTGACCGTCGGACTGCTGGAGCGCCTCGGCGACCACCTGGTCGAAGTCCACGGTCAGCACGAGCACCAGCGCCTGCTGGAGGTGGCCCGCCAGCTCGACCTGGTGGACCGCTTCGCCGATGCCGAAGAGTTGCGCGAGCGGGTGGGCGAGCTGTTCGCCAAGCATCAGGCGGCGCGGGCCGAGGTCGAGCGCGCGCGGGCGGCCGAGCGCGATCGGGCTCAGCGGGAGGACCTCCTCCGCTTTCAGCTCTCGGAGCTCGACGGCGCGCGTCTGTGGGTGGGCGAGGAGGAGGAGCTGCGGGCAGAGCGCCGGCGGCTCCAGCACGCTGAGCGGCTGGCCGCAGGGCTCGCCGAGGCCGGCGGGCTCCTCAACGAGGACGAAGATTCGGCGACGAGCCGTCTGCACCGCACGGCGCGCCTCCTGCGCGAGCTCGCGCGGCTCGATCCGGCGTTCGCCGCGCCGGCCGATGCGGTGGACGGCGCGGGGGCGCTGATCGAGGACGCGCTCGCGGCGATCCGCTCGCTGCGTGAGGGCGTGACGATGGCGCCGGGCCGGCTCGAGTCGGTGGACGAGCGCCTCGACGTCCTCACCCGTCTCAAGCGGAAGTACGGGGACACGGAGGCGACGATGCTGGCCTTCCGGCAGGAGGCGGCGGTCGAGCTTGAGCGCCTGGGCCGTCACGAGGAGATCCTGGCCGAGCAGGAACGGATGCTCGGCGAGCTGCGCGCGGAGCTCCAGGAAGCGGCGGTCGCGCTCGCGGATCGCCGTCGCGCCGCGGCGGAGAGGCTCGCTGGAGAGACGGAGCGTGAGTTGCGGCAACTCGGGATGGAGCGAGCCCGCTTCGAGATCGCCGTCGAGCAGGTGCCGCTCGCGGACGTCGGGCCGCGCGGCCTCGACCGGGTCGAATTCCGCCTCTCGGCGAACCCGGGTGAGGACGTGCGTTCTCTCGCCCGGGTGGCGTCGGGCGGCGAGCTCTCGCGGACGATGCTCGCCCTCAAAGCCGTCCTTGCGCGCGCCGACCGCGTGCCGACGATGATCTTCGACGAGGTGGACGCGGGCATCGGCGGGCGCGTCGCGGCGGTCGTCGCCCAGAAGCTCGCCAAAGCCGCCGAGGGGCGTCAGGTCCTCTGTGTGACGCACCTGGCGCCGATCGCCGCCCGCGCGGCGCACCACGTTCGGGTCTCCAAGGGCGTGCGCGCGGGCCGGACACGCGTCAGCGCCGAGGTGCTGACCGGGGAGGAGCGCGTCGAGGAGATCGCGCGCATGGTGGCGGGCGAGCGGGTCACCGACACCGCGCGCGGTCACGCTCGCGAGCTTTTGGGGCGGCCAGGTCCGCGAACGCGCCCTGTATAATGAGCACGTTATGATAGATGTCCTGTTGAAAAAGATCTTCGGGACCAAGCACGAGCGCGACGTCAAGCGGATGATGCCGGTCGTCGATTCGATCAACGCGCTCGAACCGTCACTGGGGCCCCTCGACGATGCGGCCCTCCGCGCGAAGTCCGAGGAGTTCAAGAAGCGGATCGAGGGCGGCGAGCCGCTCGACGACGTCCTGCCCGAGGCCTTCGCGGTATGCCGCGAGGCGGCGCGCCGCACGGTCGGGATGCGCCACTTCGATGTCCAGCTGATCGGCGGCATGGTGCTCCACGAGGGGACGATCGCCGAGATGGCGACGGGCGAGGGCAAGACGCTCGTGGCGACGCTCCCAGCGTACCTGAATGGCCTGACGGGTCGCGGCGTGCACATCATCACGGTCAACGACTACCTGGCGAAGCGCGACGCGCAGTGGATGGGGCCCATCTACGACGCGCTCGGGCTCTCCGTCGGTGTCATCCAGCACGAGGCGTCGTTTCTGTACGACCCGGCGTTCGTGACGTCGGACATCCGGCTGACCTCGCTTCGGCCGTGCACGCGCCAGGAGGCGTACCGGGCCGACGTCACCTACGGCACGAACAACGAGTTTGGGTTCGACTACCTCCGCGACAACATGCGCTTCACGCTCGACGAGCTCGTGCAGCGCGAGCTCCACTACGGCATCGTCGACGAGGTGGATTCGATTCTGATCGACGAGGCGCGGACGCCCCTGATCATCTCCGGACCGGCCGACGAGTCGACCGACCTCTACTTCAAGATCGATCGGATCATCCCGAAGCTCCGCCGGGCCGCCACGATCGTCGAGGGGAAACTCTCGGAGATCGAGGCCGAGAAGAAGGGCGATTTCATCGTCGACGAGAAGGCCCGCGCGGTCGCGCTGACCGAGGAAGGGACCGCGAGCTGCGAGCGGCTGCTGAACGTCGACAATCTCTACGACCCTCGCCACATGAACATGCTGCACCACATCCAGCAAGGGCTCCGGGCCCACGCGCTCTTCCGGCGCGACGTCGACTACATCGTCAAGGACGGGCAGGTCGTCATCATCGACGAATTCACGGGGCGCCAGATGCCGGGCCGGCGCTGGTCCGACGGCCTCCACCAGGCGGTCGAGGCCAAGGAGGCGGTACGGATCGAGCGGGAGAACCAGACGCTGGCGACGATCACCTTTCAGAACTACTTCCGCATGTACGACAAGCTCGCCGGAATGACCGGCACCGCCGAGACCGAGGCGGAGGAGTTCGCAAAGATCTACAAGCTCGACGTCACGGTGATCCCCACGAACCGGACGCTGATCCGTATCAACAATCCGGACGTGGTGTACAAGACGGAGCGGGAGAAGTTCAACGCGGTGGTCGACGATATCATCGAGCGCAACCAGCGCGGCCAGCCCGTCCTCGTTGGCACCGTCTCGATCGAGAAGTCCGAGGTGCTGTCGAGCCTCCTGAAGAAGCGCGGGGTCCGCCACGAGGTCCTCAACGCGAAGTATCACGAGCGCGAGGCCGAGATCGTCGCCCAGGCGGGCCGGGAGGGTTCGGTCACGATCGCGACCAACATGGCCGGCCGCGGCACCGACATTCTGCTTGGTGGCAACCCCGACTTCCTGTCGAAGGAGATTCTCCGAAAAAAGGGGTTGGACCCCGTGACCGCGGCGGCGCCCGACCGGACGGCCGCCCTGGCCGACGCCCGACGGATCACCGAGCCCGAGCACGCCCGTGTGGTCGAGCGTGGCGGTCTGCACATCGTCGGCACCGAGCGCCATGAGGCGCGGCGCGTGGACAACCAGCTCCGCGGACGCTCCGGACGACAGGGCGACCCCGGCTCCTCGCGCTTCTACCTGTCGCTCCAGGACGACCTGCTGCGGATCTTCGGTTCTCAGCGCGTGGAGCGGATCATGGAGCGCCTCGGGATGCAGGAGGGTGAGCCGATCGAGCACAAGCTCGTGACCCGGGCGATCGCCACCGCGCAGAAGCGCGTCGAGACCCACAACTTCGAGATCCGCAAGCATCTGCTCGAGTACGACGACGTGATGAACCGGCAGCGCGAGGTCATCTACGGGATGCGGCGCCAGATCCTGGAGGGCGAGAGCCAGGACGAGACCATCGCCGATTGGCTCGAGGAGCTCACGGGCGGGACGCTCGACGCCTACGCAGCGCGGGGCGCGCATCCGGAGGACTGGGATCTCGGCGGTCTCACCGAGGCGCTCCACCGGCAGTTCGACACGCGGGTCTCGCCGGCCCAGTACGCCGAGGTGCCCTCCCGCGAAGGGTTGGACGAACTGGTGCAGGGCGCGGTCAAGGCGCGCTTCGCGGAGCGCGAGCAGGACCTCGGCCCCGACCTCCTGCAGGCGCTCGAGCGACACGAGATGCTGATCGTCCTGGACACGCAGTGGAAGGACCACCTGTTGTCGATCGACCATCTCAAGGAAGGCATCGGGCTGCGTGGCTACGGCCAACGCGACCCGCTGACGGAGTACAAGAAAGAGGCGTTCGACCTCTTCGAGGAGATGTTCGAGCGCGTCAAGGCCGCCGTGATCGAGCGGCTCTTCAAGGTGCAGATCGTGCGCGACGCGCCCATGGAGCTACCCGCGATGACGGCGTGGGCGGATGCGCGTGAATCCCGCGGCGCGCTGGCGGGCGAGCCCGCGCGCGCGGCCGTGCCCGCGCCGCGCGCTCAGACGGCTCCGCGCACGGCGACCGGGGAAAAAATCGGGCGTAACGACCCCTGCTTCTGCG
Organism: Candidatus Rokuibacteriota bacterium; assembly: GCA_023249095.1. Lineage (GTDB taxonomy): Bacteria > Methylomirabilota > Methylomirabilia > Rokubacteriales > CSP1-6 > AR31. Next base: position 10,479 of record JAHFDK010000016.1, read on the forward strand.
GCTCCGGCAAGAAGTATAAGAAATGTCACTACCTCAAGACCTGAAGAGGGGCGATATTTAGCGCTCTGGCTCGGTAACACCCCCACGGCTGGTGCTTTTTTCTTTGGTCGTAACGGGTCGCCCGTGCTAAGAAATCGCCATGCGCCTCGAGTCCGTTGCGCTGCACGGCTTCAAGTCGTTCGCCGAGAAGACTGTCCTGAAGGCCACGCCCGGCATCACCGCCATCGTGGGTCCGAATGGATGCGGCAAGAGCAACATCTCGGAGTCGGTGCGCTGGGCGCTCGGCGAGCAGAGCGCGAAGTCGCTCCGCGGCCAGCGCATGGAGGACCTGATCTTCCACGGCTCCGCGTCGCGGAAGCCGGTCGGCTTCGCCGAGGTCGAGCTGACCTTCAGCAACGACGGCGTGCTCTCGGTGCCGTGGACCGAGGTGGCCGTGAGTCGCCGGCTCTACCGGACCGGCGAGAGCGAGTACTTCCTCAACAAGAACCTGTCCCGCCTGCGTGACATCCTCGACCTCTTCGCCGGCACCGGCGCCAACCCACGCGCGTACTCGGTAATGGACCAGGACAAGCTCAACCACGTGCTCACGGCGAAGCCGCACGAGCGCCGGGTGTTCATCGAGGAGGCCGCCGGGATCGCGCGCTACAAGCAGCAGCGTAACGAGACCCAGGGCAAGCTCGACGCCGCCCGCCAGAACCTCGTGCGCGTGCGTGATGTCATGGACGAGGTGCGCCGACAGCTCGCTTCGCTCGAGCGCCAGGCGAAGAAGGCGCAACAGTACAAGACGCTGCAGACGGAGAAGCGCGATCTGGGCCTGGCGCTGATCGCCGCGGACTATGCCGGGCTCGCCGGCGAAGGTGAGCGCCTGGCCGCCGAGCTCGTGCGCGTGCGCGACGGGGAGCAGGGCCTGCGCACGCGTCTCGCGTCTCTGGCCGCTCGCGAGGCCCGGGCGAGGGAAGCCCTCCAGGAGAGCGAGCACCGCCTCTCGGACCTCCGCCAGGCGGTCGCGAAGGTGCAGGGAGAGCTCGAGAGACTCCTGGAGCGCCGTGAGCAGATGGGGGTGCAGATTCGCGAGCTCGGCGACGAGAACGTGCGCCTCGACGAAGAAGTTCGGGCCACCACCGAGCGGCTGTCCTCCATCGTCAGTGAGCGTGAGGAAGTGCGCCGGGCGCTCCGCGACGCGGAGCAGCTTGCCGCCGACCGTTCGCGCGCCTCAGCAGAGTTCGAATCCGCGGTCGAGCGCCAGCGTGCGGCCCTCGCGCTGGAACGCGACCACGCGGAGGCGCTTCGCCTCGAACAGACGCGGCTCGCGGCCGAGCGTGTCGACCTCATGCGGAGCGCCGGCGAGCTACGGGAGCGCGAGGCTCAGCTGGGGCGACGCGCCGAGCGGCTCGCGGCCGAGCTCGCCCAGGCCAGGACGGAGGCCGACCGGCTCGTGTCGGAGCGGGCCGCGCTGACCGTCGTGCGTAACCGAGCCGCCGCCGAGTTCAGCTCGCTGGAGGAGGAGCGCCGGCGGCTCGATGCAGAGGAAGCCGACGAAACGCGGCGGTCGATCGAGGCCGAGGCGCGGCTCGCCGACGCGCGCGTCGCCTTGGCGGCGCGGCGGTCGAGCTTCGAGGCCCTGTCCGAGCTCGAGCGTGCGCGCGAGGGTTACGGGGCTGGCGTCCGCGCGGTGTTCGCGGAGGACCGGCGCGTCGCGTTGCCCGGCGTGGTCGGTACCGTCGCGGACCTGCTCGAAGTCCCGCCCGGCATGGAGCGCGCCATCGAAGCGGTGCTGGGTGAGCGGCTCCAGTGGGTGGTCGTCGAGCGGTTCGAACACGCGCGGACGGCCGTCGCATATCTCCGCGACCACGGCCTTGGGTCCGCGACCTTCCTGCCGCTTGAGCACCTGCCGGTCGCCGACGGGCCTGGGCCGGACGACAACGGCGTCCGCTGGGTGACCCGGAGCGTCAGCGCGAATGCGCCGCACCTGGTCCATCACCTCCTCGCGCAGGTGGCGATCGTCGACCACCTTGACGAGGCCGAGGCGCTGTGGCGTCGGAACGGCGTCGTGGCGACCTACGTCACGCCGGGAGGCGAGGTCCTCGGCCCGACCGGACGCCTCCACGGCGGCGAAAACCGCGCGTCGGCGGCCACTGAGCATTCCCTGCTGGCACGCAAGCGCCAGCTACGAGACCTCGAAGGGGAGGTCCAGCGGCTCTCCGCCGTTGTGGATGCGGGACAGACCGAAGTCACCACGCTCGGCGCTTCCGTGGTCGCGCTGAGGGAGCAGAGCGCTGGGCTCGGGCGGTCGGTGCAGGCGCGTCTGGCGGAACGGCTCGCCGGCGAGAAGGATCTCGAGCGGGCCGCCCAGGAGCACGAGCGGGTGCTGCGCCACCTGGAGACGATTTCGACGGAGTCGCAGCAGGTTGCGCGGGAAGCCGAGGAGACGGGCGCCACGCTCGCGCGGCTCACCCAGCGGATCGCGGTCGCGCGCGACGCCGAAGAGGCGATCGAGGCGGCAGCCTCGAGAGTGCGAGAGGCGATCGAGGGCGCACAGGCGGACGAGACAGCGCTTGGCGCCGAGTTGACGGCGTGCCGCGTGGATCTCGCCTCCGCGACCGAGCGCGTCGAGGCGCTCGGTCGGGAGCTTCCGCGCCTCGACGAGATCGGGCGCGACCTGGCGCAGCGCCTCGCCCAGGCGGGGCAGCGTCAGACCCAGCTTGCGGAGCGGCGGGCGTGGCTCGCCGACGAGCGAGAACGCACGGACCTCGCGGCGCGTGAGGTCGTGGTGGAGCGCGACCGTACGGACGCGGCGGCGCGACAGGCGACGGAGGAGCACGACGGGCTGACCTCCGAGCTCCGCGCGGTCGAGCACGATTCGCGCGGCGCCGAGAGCGAGCTCGGGCGGCTGGTCGCCTCCGCCCACGAGATCGACATCCATTCAACCGAGTGTCGCGTGCACCGCGAAGAGCTCGGGCAGGAGGCGTGGCGCGTGTACGGTGTCGATGCCCCTGCGCTCCTCGCCCGTCACGATCCGGCACGGGATCTCGACGGCGTCCGAGACCGGGTGGCCGACCTCGAGGAGCGGCTCGCCGCGATCGGTCCGGTGAACCTGGTTGCCGACGATGAATACCGCGAGCTCGACGAGCGGCTGACGTTCCTTCGGACTCAGCATGACGACCTCACAGCCTCGATCAAGGACCTCGAGAAGGCGCTGCGTGGAATGACGCGCACCGCGCAGGACCGGTTCGTCCAGGCATTCGACGAGATCAACCTCCACTTCGGCCGGCTCTTCGAGCGACTGTTCGAGGGCGGGCGCGCCGAGCTGAGGCTGGTCGAAGCCGAAGAAGGGGGCGACCCCCTCGACACCGGGGTGGAGCTCATGGCGCAGCCGCGCGGCAAGCGTCTCCAGGCCGTCACACTGCTTTCGGGCGGAGAGCGAGCCCTCACAGGCCTGGCGCTCCTCTTCGCGATCTTCTACTTCCGGCCAAGCCCCTTTTGCGTCCTCGACGAGGTCGACGCGCCGCTTGACGACGCGAACATCCACCGCTTTCTGCGTGTCCTGAGGGAATTGACCGGCCAGACGCAGTTCCTGGTCATCACCCACAACCGGAAGACCATGGAAGCTGCCGATGTCCTCTATGGTGTAACAATGGAAGAGCCCGGCCTCTCGACCCTTGTCTCGGTTAACCTGAACGCTGAGTAAGTAGGTGAAGAAGCTGGCTGAATAGGCTACGCTCGTAGTATGTCCGCCGTCGGCGCGTACCTGCGCGACCTTCGCGAGCAGCAGGGGATCTCTCTCGAGGAGCTTTCCCGGTCGACCCGTGTCCTCCACCACTATCTGGAGGCACTCGAGACGGACGACCTGGCCTCGCTCCCGGCGCCTGTCTTCACCAAGGGCTTCATCCGTGCATACTGCCAGGTACTCGGCGTGTCCTCCGACGAGGCGATCGCCCTCTACGACCTTCGGGCGGGGCAGAGCCGCGAGCCCACCGGGAGCCTCGCCGTGCCGCCGCCTGCGGCGCCTGCTCATCGCGCCCGCCCCGCCACGAGCGAGCGACCCGCGGGTCGGGGCCGGGGTGCCGTGCTGATCAGCTTTGTGCTCCTCGTGGTTCTTGGCGCTGCCCTTTTCGCCGTCACCCTGGCGCTTCAGTCGGGACGAGAAGAGGTAGACGGGAGAGGATCTGTCCATGTCACGGCGCCTCCACAACCAGAGCCGATCCCGACGCCTGCGGCCGAGCCAGCCGAGATCGCGCCGGCGCAACCGCCGGTCGCTGCCGAGCCCCTGAAGCGGCCGCCGAGCACCCAGCCCAGCGCCGGCGCTTCCGAGCGCCCTGCCGCGGCCCCGAGCGTGATCGCGCCAAGCGTCTCGGCGCCCGGCCCTGCGTTCTCTTCAACTGCGCAAAGCGTCGTTTCACCGTATCGGCTCGTCGCGCGAACGACCGAGACAACCTGGATACGCGTTCGTACTGAGGACGGGCGGACCAGCGAGGAGACGATCCCGGCCAACGAGGTGCGGGAGTGGGTATCCAACGGTCCTTTCGTCCTCACCATCGGCAACGCCGGAGGGGTGAGCCTCGAGCTCAACGGCCGGCCGATCCCTCGACTCGGCTCCAGTGGAGCGGTCATCACCCGGTTGGTCCTGCCCCCGGACATCCGGTGAAGTTCCTCTCCGGGCTGGGCGAACGCCTCCGCGAGGGGCTGAGGCGCTCGCAGGAGTACCTCGCCGGCGGTCTCGGCGCCGTGCTGGAGACCGATCGACCCATCGACGACGCGCTGCTCGAGGAGCTGGAGGAGTTGCTGATCGCCGCGGACCTGGGAGCCGCCATGGCCGCCGATTTCACCAATCGCGCCCGGGAAGAGGTGATGTTCGGGACGGTGACCCGCGCCGGCCAGCTGCGCCCGCTCTTTCGGCGCTTCCTCGTCGACATGCTGTCGACGGCTGCCCAACCGCTGAATCTCGATCACCGCCCAGCCGTCGTGCTGCTGCTTGGCGTGAACGGGTCGGGCAAGACCACGACGGCCGCGAAGCTCGCATCGTCGCTGAAGGGCTCGGGCAAGCGCGTGCTCCTCGCGGCGGCCGACACGTTTCGCGCCGCGGCGATCGAGCAGCTCGAGCGCTGGGGTGAGCGCATCGATGTCGAGGTCATCCGACAGGCCGCGGGTTCCGATCCCGGAGCTGTCGTGTTCGACGCGGTCAAGGCGGCCACAGCGCGCGCCCTCGACGTGCTGATCGTCGACACCGCGGGGCGACTGCACACGAAGACGAACCTCATGGACGAGCTAGCGAAGCTCCGCCGCGTGATCGAGCGTCAGCTCCCCGGAGCGCCTCACGAGACCCTGATGGTTCTCGACGCCCCGACCGGTCAGAACGGGTTCGCGCAGGCCCGCATGTTCCACGAGGCGATCGCCCTCACCGGCGTGTGCCTGACCAAGCTCGACGGCACCGCCAAGGGCGGGATCGTCGTGCGCATCGTCCGCGAGCTCAAGGTCCCCGTAAAGCTGATCGGCTTGGGAGAGCGCGTCGAGGATCTCCAGACGTTCGATCCGCAGGCGTTCGTTGATGCGCTGGTGGGCGAGGCATGAGTGGTGCGGAAGTGGCCGAGCGATTCATGCGGCGGGCGATTGAGCTGGCCGAGGCGGGACGCGGACTCACCTCGCCGAACCCGATGGTCGGGGCGATCGTCGTCACGCCCGCAGGTGAGGTGGTCGGTGAGGGGTTCCATGCCAGGGTGGGCGCGCCGCACGCGGAGGTCGAGGCACTCAGGGAGGCCGGCCCGCGGGCCCGCGGCGGGACGCTCTACGTGACGCTCGAGCCGTGCGCCCATCAGGGCCGGACGCCCCCGTGCGCCCCCGCGATCGCTGCGAGTGGCGTGGCGCGCGTGGTCGCGGCCGTCAGTGACCCGAACCCGCTCGTCTCGGGACGGGGCTTCGCCGAGCTACGGCGCGCGGGCGTCGAGATCGTGACGGGCGTGGCCGCCGCGGACGCGGAGCGCCAGAACCGTGTGTTCCTGACCGCGATGCGCGAGCGACGACCCCACATCACGCTCAAGGCCGCCATGACGCTCGACGGCAAGATCGCCGACCTCCACGGCGCCTCGCGGTGGATCACGGGTGAGCCCGCCCGGCGGCATGCCCACCAGCTCCGCAGTGAAGCTGACGCGATCGTCGTGGGTGTCGGGACCGTGCTGCGCGACGATCCCGAGCTCACCGTGCGTTTGGGGCGCCCCTGGCCGCGCGAGCCGTTGCGGGTCGTGCTCGACACCCGGGCGCGGACGCCGCGTGAGGCCCGCTTCGTCCGGGCGGGGACGCCGAGTTGCGCGCTGATCGTCGTTGGCGCGAACGTCCCGGAGGAGCGCACCCGCGAGCTCGCGGGCTCGGGGGCAACGATCGTGCGGTGCCAGACACGGGCCGGGCGAGTGGAGCTGGGAGCACTCCTGAGCGAGCTCTTCACCCGTGAGGTCCGGGCAGTGCTCGTCGAAGGCGGTGGGGAGGTTCACGCGGCTTTCCTCGATGCGGGGCTGGTCGATCGCGTGGCGATGTACGTAGCTCCGCTGCTCGTCGGAGGACGCGACGCGACCCCGGTCGTCGGGGGTGTTGGACGAGAGCTCAAGAGCGCCGTCCGGCTCGGCGCCTTCGCCGTCACCGGGCTGGGTGACGACCTCCTGATCGAGGCCGAGGTCCTCAGAGGGATACCGGGCGGCTGATGTTCACCGGGATCGTCGAGGAGGTCGGCTCGGTCCGGGCGATCCGGCTCAGCCCGCGCGTCGCGACGCTGGAGGTCGACGCCGTCGTGACGGTCGAAGGGGCGGACGTCGGTGGCAGCATCGCGGTGAACGGCGTATGCCTGACGGTGGTCGCGCGACACCCGGGAGGTTTCGCGTTCGAGATGGGTCCGGAAACGCTCGACCGCACGGCGCTCTCTCGACTGGCTCCGGGTGACCCGGTGAATCTGGAACGGCCGCTGCGCTTTGGCGGCGCCCTCGGCGGGCACCTCGTCTTGGGCCACATCGACGGTGTGGGAACCGTGGACGCCGTAACTCGGGTAGAATCGACGGCGCGGGTGCGGATCACGCTGCCGGGCCGCGAGCTCGAGCCGTTGCTGATCCCCCAAGGGTCAGTGGCGGTCGATGGTGTCAGCCTCACCGTGGCCGGGTTGGCGGAGCTGAGCTTCGAGGTGATGCTGATCCCGCACACGCTGGCGGTGACGACGCTTGGACGGCTCAAGCCGGGGCAGGCGACGAACATCGAGGCGGATGTGATCGGTAAGTATCTGGTTCGCTCGCTGGCATTGAGGGGGACGACATGACAGCGTTTTCGGCCATCGAGGAGGGCATCGAGGAGATCCGACAGGGACGCATTCTTCTCGTCGTGGACGACGAGGACCGCGAGAACGAAGGCGACCTCGTGATGGCGGCCGACCGGGTGACGCCCGAAGCGGTGAACTTCATGGCGAAGCACGGCCGAGGCCTGATCTGCGTCCCCCTGCTCGGCGAGCGCCTGGACGAGCTCAAGATCTCGATGATGGTCTCCGACAACACGGCCCCCATGGGAACCGCGTTCACGGTTACCGTGGACGCGCGGCGGGGTGTCACGACCGGCACCTCCGCCTACGACCGCGCCGTCACGATTCGTACGCTCGTCGACCCCCTGATGCGCTCCGACGACCTGACCCGTCCGGGCCACATCCTGCCGCTACGGGCGATGCCGGGCGGAGTCCTTCGACGGGCCGGCCACACGGAAGCCGCGATCGACCTCGCCCGCCTGGCGGACTGCTACCCGGCGGGTGTCATCTGCGAGGTCCTCGACGAGGACGGCGACATGGCGCGGGTGCCACAACTGACCGAGCTCGCCCAGGTGCACGGCCTCAAGATGATCACGATCAGGGACCTCATCGAATATCGGATTCTCAAGGAAAAGCTGGTTCGGCGGATCGCGACGACGAAGCTCCCGACGGAGTTCGGCGAATTCAGCGCGATCGCGTACGACACCACGGTGGACAGCCGCGTGCCGCTCGCCCTGGTGATGGGCTCCGTGTCCGGCGACGAGCCCGTGCTGGTCCGTGTGCACTCCGAGTGTCTGACGGGAGACGTTTTTCACTCACGCCGATGCGACTGCGGGCTTCAGCTCGACAAGGCTCTCGCCCGGATCCAGGCGGAGGGGCGCGGGGTCTTCGTTTATATGCGGCAGGAGGGGCGCGGGATCGGGCTTCTCAACAAGATGCGCGCCTACGAGCTTCAGGACCAGGGCAAGGACACGGTCGAAGCCAACGCGGCGCTGGGCTTCCATGCCGACCTTCGCGACTACGGCATCGGCGCCCAGATCCTCGTGGATCTCGGGGTCAAGAACCTGAAGCTCCTGACCAACAATCCGAAGAAGATCGTCGGTCTCGAGGGATACGGTCTTCACATCGCCGAGCGCGTACCCATCGAGATCCCGGCGACGGAGACCAACCGGAAATACCTCAGCACAAAGCGCGACAAGCTCGGGCACCTCCTGTCGTCGCTGCCAGACTGAAATGGCCGGTCGCGCCCCGAAGCTCCGCCGGGTCGCTAGGAGCCCCGGTTCACTCAGGTTCGCGATCGTCGCAGCCCGTTTCAACGAGCGCATCACCCAGCGGCTCGTCGCCGGTGCGCTACAAGCGCTCCGGGCCGCCCGGCTCGGTCCCGACGCCATCGAGGTGCATTGGGTGCCTGGATCCTTCGAGCTCCCTCAAGCCGCGAGCCACCTGGCGGCGACCGGCCGGTACGCAGGGATCGTGTGCGTGGGCGTCGTCATCCGAGGCCAGACCCCCCACTTCGAGCACGTTGCGCGCGAGGCCGCATCGGGCATCCGACAGGTGGCGCTTGCCACCGGCGTGCCAACGACCTTCGGGCTCATCACGGCCCTGAGTGAAGAGCAAGCGTGGGAGCGAGCGGGCGGCGAGGTGGGCAACCGCGGTGAAGAGGCCGCCGAGGCGGCCCTGCAGATGGCCGACTGGATCCATCAACTGGGGAACGATCGGGCGGGTCGGAGCCCCACGCGCGTGACCGCGTCCGCTGCGGGTGAACGGGCGAGTCGGGGCCACGTCACATCCGGCTCGGGCAAACGGGCGAGTCGGAGCCCCGGGCGCCTTTCTCAGGCCACCCGCGGCCCGAGGCGGCCTCACGGCACCCGATAAATGGGCAAGCGCAGGAAGACCCGCGAGGTCGCGCTCCAGTTCCTGTACCAGCTCGACCTCAACGGTGAGGACGATCCGACGCCCGAGGAGGTTGAATTCTGGGCGCGCCACCCTGTCGACGGAGATACGCGGGTGTTCGGCGACGCCCTGGTGCGGGGCACCAAAGCGAACCAGGCGAAGATCGACCAGGTGATCTCGCAGTTCGCCGAGCACTGGGACCTCGAGCGGATGGCCGTCGTCGACCGCAACATCCTTCGGCTGGCCGTTTATGAACTTCTGTGGACCGCGGACGTACCGCCGAAGGTCGCCATCAACGAGGCCATCGAGATCGCCAAGAAATTCGGAACGAAGGAGTCGAGCCGATTCATCAACGGCGTGCTCGACCGCATCCACAAAGAACTTCGTCCAATCTCCTGAGCCGGGCCGTGCGGTACGCGGTGCTCTCCGACATTCATGGCAACCTCGAGGCGCTCGAGGCCGTGCTGGCCGATGCGGCGCCGCGGACGGACGCGCTCCTCTGTCTCGGGGATCTTGTCGGCTACGGTGCCGACCCGGTTGCCTGCGTCGAGATCGTCGCCGAGCGTGCGCAGTCGATGACGTGCGGCAATCACGAGCATGGCGTGGCCGGCCTTCTCGCTCTCGACTGGTTCAATCCCCACGCGCGCGCTGCCGCCGAATGGACGCGTGAGCGACTGGACGACGATCACCGGACGTACCTGGCCGGACTCCCGCTGGTCACGGTGGTGGGCGACGCCACCCTGGTCCACGCCTCGCCCGATCGCCCGGACGAGTGGGAATATCTCGTCACAGCGCAGGACGGCTTCGATGCGTTCTCGGCGTTCGCCACGCGGCTCTGCTTCGTCGGCCACTCGCACCTGGTGAGCGCGTGGTCGCTGGGTTCCACCGGGCCGGAGCACCTGCCGGGCCCGATCGATCTCGCGCTCGAGCGCGGCCGCCGCTACATCGTCAACGTGGGCAGCGTCGGTCAGCCGCGCGATCGGGACCCACGCGCGGCCTACGCGATCTGGGACACCGAGCGGGGAACGGTCGCGAGCCGGCGCGTCGTCTACGACATCGCGACGGCGGCAACGAAGATCCTCCGCGGAGGGTTGCCTCGGTTTCTCGCCGACCGGCTGGGGTCGGGCTCCTGATCCTGCGCCCATCGCTTCCCCGCGCCGCCGTCCTCGCGGCCACCGCCATCGGCATGGCGCTGGCCTTTCCCCGCACTGACTGGGAGGACGCCGTCTGGGTCGTCCTGGCGCCGCTGCTGGTGACCACGGTGAGGGGCCCGGCACGCGCCGCCCTTGGGTGGGGGTGGTTCTTCGGGACCGTATTCTTCCTGATGCTGCTCCGGTGGCTCGATTTCACGTTCAGGACCTACAGCACGATTCCCTGGCCGTTGACCTGGGGCCCAACGCTCGCGCTCGCGGCGTACTGCGGGTTATATGTCGGGGTCTTCGCTGCCGCCGTGTCGTGGCTGGCGCGACGCTCGCTCGTCTGGGCTCTCTGCGCGTCGCCGTTCTTGTGGGTGGGCGGGGAGTGGGTTCGCGGTCATCTCTTCGGTGGCTTCCCCTGGGGCATTCTCGGCTACTCGCAGTACCTGCGCCTGCCCGTCATCCAGATCGCCGAGCTCGGAGGCGTCTACGGGGTCTCGCTCGTGATCGTCGCGGTGAACGCCGCGCTCGCGGGCTGTCTCGTCCTCTCGTGGCGTTCGGCCCTCGGCGGGGTTGCGCTCGCCGGGGCGGTGCTCGGCGGTACGGTGGGCTTTGGGATCTGGCGCCTGGGCGCTCCTCTGTCCTCGGACGAGGCCAAGGTGGCCATCATGCAGCCATCGATCGAGCAGCCGCTGAAGTTCGAGCCCAGCTACGCCGCGAAGACGGTCGAGATTTACCTCTCCCTGACACAGCGCGCGGGTGCCGAGCACCCCGATCTGATCGTGTGGCCCGAGACGGCTGTCCCCACGGTGCTCCGCCGTGATGAGGACCTTCTGAGAGTTCTGGCGGCCATGTCCAGGGCCGTCCGCGCCCCGCTGCTCGTGGGCTCTATCGATGCTGATGGAGCGACTCCGCCCAAGCTGTATAACAGCGCGTTTCTCCTGACTGAACGTGGGATCGTCGGGAGGTATGATAAGATCCAGCTCGTCCCGTTCGGAGAGTTCGTGCCGCTGTCGGGATTGATCGGATTTGTCAGGGGCTGGGCCGAGTTCATTGCTGAGCTCGAGCCGGGCTCCCGCGCGAGCGTCTTCCCGGGCCCGCCAGCCCCGTTCGCCGTCGTAATCTGTTACGAGGGGATTTTCCCCGAGCTCGTCCGTGAATTCGTGAGAGGTGGGGCGCGCCTGATTGTAAACATGACGAACGACGCTTGGTTCGGCCGTACGAGCGGCCCGTGGCAGCATCTTGCCATGTACCCGTTCCGCGCGGTCGAGCACCGCGTCTCGGTGGTGCGCGCGGCGAACACCGGGGTGTCGGCGTTCATCGCACCGACCGGACAGATCGTGCGGCACGTGTCGCTCTACGAGCGCACGACGCTCACCGAGCGCGTGCCTCTGCGCGCCGGAGAAACCGTCTACTCCCGCTTCGGTGACTGGCTCGCCTATCTGGCGCTCGGCGTGTCGGGCGCGTCACTGGCCGCGCGCGCGCGGCAACGAGCTGCCTGATGCTGGGTGATTCCAAGCGTGATGTGGCCGAGCTCACGGGTCGCCTGACCGAGCTCCGGGGGCATCTTTGACGTCCCCGTCAAAGAGCAGCGGCTCACCGCGCTCGACACCGAGATGGCGCAACCGTCCTTCTGGGAGGACAACCGTCGCGCGCAGGAGGTCATCCGCGAGCGGACCGAGCTGTCGCGGCTCGTCACACGGGTGAAGGAGCTCGCCGCCAAGGCCGAGGATCTCACGGTGCTCCTCGAGCTGGCCGAAGAGGCGACCGACGGGAGCCTCGACGCCGAGATCGCCGACGGCGTGGCAGGCCTCCGGAAGGACCTCGACGAGTTCGAGATGAAGATCATGCTCTCGGGGTCCCACGACACGAAGGCCGCGCTCGTGTCGATCCATCCTGGAGCGGGGGGCACCGAGTCGCAGGATTGGGCGCAGATGCTGCTCCGGATGTATCTCAGATGGTGTGAGCGCGCGGGCTTGAAGGCGGAGGTCGTCGATCTGCTCCCGGGTGACGAGGCCGGCATCAAGTCCGCGACGGTCGAGGTGTCCGGCGAGTACGCGTTCGGCTACCTCCGCGGCGAGACGGGCGTGCACCGTCTGGTGCGGATCTCTCCGTTCGACGCTTCGCGCCGTCGGCAGACGAGCTTTGCCTCGGTGGCGGTGGTCCCCGAGGTCGACGATGTCGAGGTCAACGTGCGGGAGGACGACCTCCGGGTGGACGTGTTCCGCGCGTCGGGGCCGGGCGGGCAGGGGGTCAACACCGCTGACTCGGCCGTGCGCATCACGCACCTGCCGAGCGGACTCGTCGTCCAGTGCCAGAACGAGCGCTCGCAGCTCAGGAACCGCGACACCGCGATGCGCATTCTCAAGGCGAGGCTGTACGAGCTGGCCGAAAAGAAGCAGCGCGAAGAGCTGGCCGAGCTGACGGGTCAGAAGAAGGAGATCGCCTTTGGCAGCCAGATCCGCTCGTACACGTTCCACCCCTACCAGCTGATCAAGGATCATCGGACCGGGCTCGAGGTCGGTAACGTCGACGCCGTCATGGACGGCGACCTGGACGCTCTGATCAAGGCATACCTGCTCTGGGCGCGGGGCCGCGAAGCGTGAATCACGACGACAACGAGCTGATCCGGCAACGTCGTGAAAAGCTTGAGGCCCTGCGCCGTAGCGGGATCGATCCGTTCGGCGGCCGGTATCCCGTGACTCACTGGGCTCGCGGCCTCGCCGAGCGGCTCGGCAGCGCGAGCGAGGAGGAGCTGAAAGGCTTCGGTCCCGTGAGCCTCGCGGGTCGCGTCGTGGCGATGCGCCATCACGGCAAGACGTGCTTCGCGCATCTCATGGATCAGACGGGACGGATCCAGCTCTACGCGCGCGCCGACGGGCTCGGCGACGAGTACGCGCGCTTTGTCGAGCTCGACGCGGGTGACTTCATCGGCGTGACGGGTGAGATGTTCCGGACGCGGACAGGGGAGTTGACGGTCGCCGTGAAGACCATCAGCTTCCTCGCCAAGTCGCTGCGGCCTCTCCCCGAGAAGTGGCACGGCCTGAAGGACGTCGAGACGCGTTACCGGCAGCGGTACGTGGACCTGATCGTCAACACCGAGGCGCGCGAGATTTTCCTGATGCGCGCGCGACTCATCCGGGCCATGCGGGCGTTCCTCGACGCGCGCGGCTTCCTCGAGGTCGAGACGCCGATGATGCAGCCGATTCCCGGCGGCGCGATCGCGCGCCCGTTCAAGACCCACCACAACGCGCTCGGCATGGATCTCTATCTGCGCATTGCCCCCGAGCTCTACCTGAAGCGACTCCTCGTCGGAGGCTTCGAGCGCGTCTACGAGATCAACCGGAACTTCCGGAACGAGGGGACCTCGACGCTGCACAACCCCGAGTTCACGATGCTCGAGTTCTATCAGGCGTACGCCGACTACACGGATCTGATGGAGCTGACGGAAGCGCTCTTCGTCGACCTCGCCCACTCGCTGCGGGGCTCCCTGACCCTCACGTGGGGCGAGCACCCGCTCGACCTCAAGCCACCCTGGCGGCGGCTAGCGTTCTTCGACGGCCTGTCCGAGGCCCTCGGGCTCCGCGTGACGCCCGAGACGGACGTCGCAGCTGTGGCGCGGGCGGCGGCCGCGCGCGGCATCGTTCACGACGAGGGACCCGCGGCGAAACTCTGGAAGGAGGCGTTCGAGACCCTGGTTGAGCCGACATTGGTCCAGCCGACGTTCGTCGTCGACTTCCCGACCGAGCTCTCCCCGCTCGCCAAGCGCAAGCGGGACAACCCACTGCTCGTCGATCGGTTCGAGTTGTTCGTCGCGCAGCACGAGATGGCGAACGCCTACAGCGAGCTGAACGACCCGGTCGACCAGCTCGCGCGCTTCCGCGAGCAGGCGGGCCTGCAGGCGCGGGGGGACGACGAGGCCCACTGGCTCGACGAGGACTACGTCCGGGCGCTCGAGTACGGTATGCCGCCCGCCTCGGGCGAGGGCATCGGCATCGACCGGCTGCTCATGATGTTCGCGAACCAGCCGTCGATCCGCGAGGTGATCCTGTTCCCGCTCCTGCGACCGGAAGGCGGTCGCGCGGCCGGCGCTGGCGAGGGCGAGGGAAGCTGATGGGGCTCATGAGACGGGGGCTGCCATTCGAGCTTCTGCTGGGCTTCCGGTATCTCCGATCGCGCGGGCAGCGGACGAACCTCTCGCTCTTCGTCTGGATCGGCCTGGGTGGGGTGTTCCTCGGGGTCGCCGCGCTCATCGTGGTGCTCGCGGTGATGACGGGCTTCCAGGACGGGATCCGCGATCGGATCATTGCCGGAAGCCCGCATCTGCTGATCTTCCAGAGCGGGGCTCAAGGGCTCGACGACGCGGACCGCATCGCCGGCCGCGTGAAAGCGATTCGGGGCGTGCACTCGGCCACTCCCTTCGTGCATCAGCAGGCGCTCTTCACCACGTCCGGCGGTGGGGCGCGCGGCGGCCTGATCCGGGGCGTGGACCTGACGACTCCGGCGGTCCGGGAGGACGTTCGGTCGCAGCTCCGTCAGGGTGCGCTCGAGCCGCTCGCCGACGGCGCGCTCGCGATCCTGCTGGGCCGCGAGCTGGCGCGGAATCTCGGCGTGTTCCCGGGCGACCCCGTGACGGTGATCTCGCCGGAGGGCGCCGTGACGGCTGTCGGCATGGTCCCCAAGATGCGGCGCTACACGGTGGCTGGCACGATCGAGATCGGCATGCACGAATACGATTCCTCGATCGCCTACCTGAGCCTGCCCGTGGCCAAGGAGTTCGCGGGGATCGCCGGCGTCACCGGGATCGAGGTCAAGCTCGCGGATCCGTTCGACGCCAAGCGCGTCGGCCGGGTGGTGGCCGCCGAGCTGGGCTTCCGCTACTGGGTGCGCGACTGGATGGAAATGAATCGGAGCCTCTTTGCCGCGCTCCAACTCGAAAAGCTCGCCCTCTTCGTCGTGGTGACAATCATCGTGCTAGTCGCGGCGTTCGCGATCATCGGTCACCTCGTGTTGCTCGTCGCCGAGAAGCGCAAGGAGATCGGCATCCTCAAGGCCGTTGGCGCTTCGGCGCGGTCGATCACAATGGTGTTCTTCGCGGTCGGCATGACGATCGGCGTTGCTGGCACGGCGGCCGGCGCCGCCGTTGGCCTCAGCGTGATCTGGGCGCAGAACACCTACAAGGTGATCAGGCTGGCCGGCGACGTGTACCAGATCGACCACCTCCCCATGAAGCTCACGGTGAGCGACGGACTCATGATCATCGGCGCCACGCTCCTGCTGTCGTTCCTGGCCACCATCATCCCGGCCAGGCGCGCGGGGTCACTGGTCCCCGTCGATGTCCTGCGCTATGAGTAACGACCCGGCGGTGGTGCTGCTGGCCGGTGAGGAGCTCGAGAAGGAATACCGGACGGGACCAGAAGTCGTCCGCGTGCTTCGAGGGGCGAGCGTGGCCATTGGTGCCGGCGAGTTCGTCGCCCTGATCGGCGCCTCGGGCGTCGGGAAGTCGACACTGTTACACCTGCTCGGCGGGCTCGACAGGCCGTCGGGCGGGCGCGTTCTCTTCCAGGGAGAGGACCTCGCCGCCTGGGGCGAGGCCGGGCTGGCTCGCTACCGGCGCCGCGACGTGGGATTCGTCTTCCAGTTCTACAACCTGCTCAGCGACATGAGTGCGCTTGAGAACGCGATGATTCCTGCGCTGATCGAGCGGAAGCCCCTTGTAGAGGTCAGAGAGTTGGCGGCGGCCGCTCTCGCCGAGGTTGGGCTCGGCGACCGGATGACCCACCGACCCGGCGAGCTCTCGGGCGGCGAGCAGCAGCGAGTGGCGATCGCCCGGGCTCTCATCAACAGGCCCAAGGTGATCCTTGCCGACGAGCCGACAGGCAACCTGGACCCTAAGACCAGCGAGGTCATCTACGATCTTTTCCTGAGGCTTCAGGCGGAGCGGGGCCTCGCCTTTCTGGTGGCGACCCACAACCCGGACCTCGCGCGAAAGGCCGAGCGGGGGTATCGCCTCGTCGAGGGCCGGGCGCGCGAGATTTCGGGCGAGGCGAATTCGATCGGGTAAGCGTTTCGCGGAGTTAGTCGGCCTGGGAGAAAAAGGCTAGCGACCGTAGAGGCGGTGGGCTATACTGAGCTCGCGGTCCGGTAACTAGGCGTCGCCGAAAGAAAAATTTGCATCCCGCGACCTGCGGAAGGGGTGGGGAACGCCAGTGTTTGAACGATTCACGGAACGGGCGCGACGGGTCATCATCTTAGCGCGGGAGGAGGCGGGGCGGTTCCGCCACGATTTCGTCGGTACTGAACACGTCCTCCTCGGCCTGATCCGTGACGGCGAAGGCATCGCGACGGCAGTTCTCCAGCGTCTTGGGCTTCGGCTCGAGACCGTGAAAGCGGAGGTCGAGCGGGCCCTCGCCGGGTTCCCCAAGACGCTCACGTTCGGGGAAGTGCCGTTCACGCCGCAGGCCAAGCGAGTTCTCGAGCTCTCGATCGAAGAGGCTCGCCAGCTCGGTCACAACTACATCGGAACCGAGCACCTGCTCCTTGGCCTCATGAAGGAAGGGCAGTCGATCGCCGCGAAGATCCTCGAGTCACTCGGCGCCAGGCTCGACGAGGTGCGGCAAGAGACGTTGGCGCTCCTGGGCGACCAGTACTATCCGAGACCAAAGAAGCGCTCCCAGACACCGGTGCTCGACGAGTTTGCGCGTGACCTGACTCAGCTGGCTCGGGAGAGCAAGCTCGATCCGGTCATCGGCCGTGAGCAAGAGATCGAGCGCGTCATCCAGATCCTGGCTCGTCGCACGAAGAACAACCCGGTGCTGATCGGAGAGCCCGGGGTGGGCAAGACCGCGATCGTCGAAGGGCTCGCCCAGAAGATCGTCAGCCACGACGTACCCGACGTGCTGGTGAACAAGCGGCTGCTCCAACTCGACCTCGGCGCGCTGGTCGCGGGGACGAAGTACCGCGGGCAGTTCGAGGAGCGGCTGAAGGCGGTCATGAAGGAGATCCGCCAGTCGGAGAACGTCGTCCTCTTCTTGGATGAGCTCCACACGCTCATCGGCGCCGGCGCGGCCGAGGGCGCAATAGACGCCTCGAACATGCTGAAGCCCGCCCTCTCGCGCGGCGAGATCCAAACAATCGGGGCGACGACGCTCGATGAGTACCGAAAGTACATCGAGAAGGACGGGGCCCTCGAGCGGCGCTTCCAGCCGGTCATCGTCAAGGCGCCGACGGTGCCGGAGGCGATCGAGATCATCCGGGGCCTGCGGCACAAGTACGAGGCCCACCACCGGGTCAAGATCAGCGAGCAGGCGATCTCCGCGGCGGTGCACCTCGCCGACCGGTACATCACCGACCGCCAGCTTCCCGACAAGGCCATCGACGTGATCGACGAAGCGTCGTCGCGGACGCGCCTGATGGCGCTAACACCGCCGCCCGAGCTCAAAGAGATCGAGAAAGAGCTCGAGCGGGTGATCCGCGAGAAGGACATGTATCTCGAGGCGCAGGAGTTCGAGAAGGCGGCGTCGCTCCGCGAGAAGGAAAAGGTGCTCCGTCACCGTGACGAGGAGTTGAAGCGCGAGTGGGAGAAGAACAAGGGCAAGGGTACCCAGTCGGTCGAAGAGGAAGACATCGAGTTCATCGTCTCCCGCTGGACCGGGATCCCGCTTCGAAAGCTCGAGGAGAAGGAGTCCGAAAAGCTCGCCCGGATGGAAGAGGCGCTGCACGGGCGGATCGTCGGCCAGAACGACGCCGTCGCGGCCGTCGCGCGCGCGATCCGCCGGTCCCGCGCCGGGCTGAAGGACGCGAAGCGCCCGGTGGGATCGTTCGTGTTCCTGGGGCCGACCGGCGTGGGCAAGACCGAGCTCGCCCGGGCCCTCGCCGAGTACCTGTTCGGCGACGAGAATGCGCTGATCCGCGTGGACATGTCGGAGTACATGGAGAAGTTTTCGGTCTCGCGCCTCCTCGGCGCGCCGCCCGGCTACGTCGGCTACGAAGAGGGCGGGTTCCTCACCGAGAAAGTGCGACGGCGACCGTACTCTGTCGTGCTGTTCGACGAGATCGAGAAGGCGCACCCGGACGTCTTCAACATGATGCTCCAGGTGCTGGACGATGGACGGCTCAGCGACTCGCTCGGCCACGTCGTGGATTTCAAGAACACGATCCTGATCATGACCTCGAATCTCGGCACGAGCCTGATCGGCAAGCGCGTCGCCCCTGGGTTCCTCCAGGAAAGCGACGAGTCGTCCTACGACAAGATGAAGGAGCGTGTTCTCGAGGAGATGAAGCGGGCGTTCCGGCCGGAGTTCCTCAACCGCATCGACGACATCATTGTCTTCCACGCTCTGTCCCTCGACCACATCAGAGAGATCATTCGCTTGATGATCGGTCGGATCAACAAGCAGCTCACCGAGAAGGGAATCGAGCTCGTGCTGACACCAGCGGCCGAAGCGGCGCTGGTGGAGAAGGGGTACGACCAGACGTACGGCGCGCGGCAGCTGCGGCGCACGATCCAGAAGCACATCGAGGATCCTCTGGCCGAGGCGATCGTCCGAGGCCAAGTCGCGGAGAGCGCTCGCATCGAGGTGGACGTCGACGGGGCGGGCTTCACGTTCCGCGAAGCGCAGGCCGCCGACGCGCCCCTCGAGCTTGCAGAGCACTAGCACGCCGTCCCCACACGCCTGAGAGGCCGGTGACAACAGCGGGACGAGTGCGTCTCACCATTGTCGTCGTCTTCGCGGCGGGCCTTCTCCTCGCCGCGACGGCGCGGGCGCAGCCGGCCCAGGGCCCCCCCATCGTCATCAAGGACATCCATGTCGAGGGCAGCCGGCGAGTCCACGACGCCGTGATCCTCGGCCGCGTCAAGAGCACCGTCGGCTCGACGTTCAACCCTTCCCTCCTCTCCGAGGACATCCGCGCCATCTTCGGCCTCGGGTTCTTCGACGACGTCCAACTGCGAGTCGAAGACTTCGAGGGCGGGGTGAAGGTCGTGTTCGTGGTGACCGAGCGTCCGTTCGTGCGCGACGTCGACTTCGTCGGTCACAAGAAGGCCGACCGGGAGACGCTGCAGGAGAAGATCGACATCAAACTGGGTAGCGTCTACAACCCCGTCGACGTACAGCGAGCCGTGGAGAAGCTCCGCGACTACTACGAGGACGAGGGATACTTCGAGGTTCAGATCACCCCGAACGTCGAGAAGTTCAGCGACGGTGATGTGCGCCTGGTCTTCAGCATCGTCGAGGGGCGCCAGATGACCATCGACACGATCGTGTTCCGCGGGAACAAGGGGCTGACGGACGCCCAGCTTAAAGACGCGATGGAGACGAAGGAACGGCAGTACTTCATCCTGCGCGGCAAGGTGCAACGCCAGCGCCTCGACACGGACGTCGACCGTATCATCGCCGCGTACAACGACAACGGCTACATCCAGGCTCGGGTGGAATCGATCGACCCCGCAATCGATCGCGAGCGGGCGCGCGTGACGATCACGATCGTCGTCGTGGAGGGTCCCCAGTTCACGGTCGGGACGGTGCAGATCACGGGCGTGACGCTCCTACCGGAGCGCGAGATCGTCCGGCAGATCAAGTTCAAGGCCGGCGACGTCTTTTCGGTGGGGAAGGTCCGCGACAGTGTCCAGGGGATTCTGAATCTCTACAGCACGATCGGCCGCGCCTCGGCCGACGTGAATCCGAAGCGCGATCAGCTGGCTGCGACCAACCAGATCAACGTGACCTTCGAAGTTTCGGAAGGGCCGGAGGTGTACGTCGAGCGGATCAATATCAGCGGCAACGTGCGGAGCGAGGACAAGATCCTGCGCCGCGAGCTCCCGCTGCGCGAAGGGGACCTCTACACGCTGCAGAAAAGGGAGCGGGCCCGGCAGAAGCTCGTCAACCTGGGCTTCTTCGAGAGCGTGGCGGTCACGACGCAGCCCGGCGCGGACAAGACCAAGATCGTCGTGAACGTCGACGTTGTCGAGCGAGCCACGGGGCTCTTCAGCCTCGGCGGCGGCTATTCATCGGTCGACTCGCTGGTCGGCACGATCGATCTCGCTCAGCGCAACTTCCTCGGCCGGGGCTGGGAGGTCGCGGTCCGAATCCGCGCCGGGGCCAAGACGCAGCAGGGCACCATCAGCTTCACCGAACCCTGGCTCTTCGACCGCCCGCTCTCGGCGGGGTTCGACATCTTCAAGAGCATCCGGGATTACACCGATTACAAGTACGACACCACCGGCGTGAATCTGCGCCTGAGTCACCCCTTCGCGGAGTACTGGCGTTGGCACCTCGGATACCGGGTGTCGCAGGACGACATCAGAAACATCGATGAATTCGCGTCGCCCGCGTTGAGGGACCAGGAGGGCATCACGCTGACCTCCGCGGTCGGAGGGTCACTGACCCGCGACAGCCGCGATGTGATCGCCGCACCGACGAAGGGCGCGCAGACGGTGCTCAGCCTGGACTTCGCCGGGCTTGGCGGCGACTCGAAGTTCGTCAAGGCGACCGCGCTTCAGACCTACTTCAAGCCGATCTGGTTCGGCCACATCATTGCGATGCGGGCGGAGGGAGGGTACGGATTCGGCTGGGCGGACGAACCGCTGCCGCTCTTCGAGCGCTTCTTCCTCGGCGGTCCGAACTCGGTCCGCAGCTTCAAATTCCACGGCCTCTCGCCCGTGGACGAGACCGGATTCAAGACCGGCGGAACGAGCGAAATACTCGGCAACGTCGAGTACATCGTCCCCTTGCCTTTTGCCTTCCGGCTGGCGGGCTTCTTCGACATCGGCAACGTCTACGGATTCAGCACCTCATTCGATCCCACGGACCTGCGCAAGGCGGCGGGCGGAGGTATACGATGGCAGTCGCCGTTCGGCCCGATCCGCGTGGACTACGGTTTCAATCTTGACCGGCGAGCGGGTGAGGCGATCGGGGCGTTTCACTTCTCTGTCGGCTCGCCGTTCTAGGAGGGTTGGATGAAGGACTGGAGTGGCGCAATCATCGTGGTGACCGTGCTCCTCGGTGTGGCCGTGTCCCCGGTCGTCGCCCAGGCGCCGGGGCCGACCGCGTCGCCGGCGCCCGCCTCTGGGTCGGCGATCCGGATCGCGTATATCGACGTGCAGCGGGTACTGGCCCGGTCCTCGGCGGGCGTGGCGGCTCGCGAGCAGCTCGAGCGCGAGAAGGCAGTGATGCAGCGCGAGATGGAAGGTAAGCGCCAGGAACTCGAGAAGCTGCGCGACGAGCTCGAGAAGAAGGGGGCGCTGATGACACCCGACGCTCGGCGTGAGCGGCAGGAGCTGTTCGAGCGCAAGCGCCGTGACGCCGCGCGGCAGATGGACGATTTCCAGAAGGAGCTCGAGAAGAAGGAGCAGGCGCTGCTCCAGCGGGTCCTGCAGGAGCTGTCGGGAGTCATCGAGCGGGTCGGCAAGGAGCGCGGGTACTACCTCGTCGTGGAGAAGCGAGGCGCCTCGGTCCTCTATGCCTCGCCGGACGCCGATCTGACCGACGAGATCATTCGTGCGTACGACCAGCAGGCCCCGAAGAAGTCGCCCTGATGGACACCCCAGCTAGGTTCGCGCTCGGTGAGCTCGAACGGCTCCAGCGCCGCCTCGTGATCGTGGCGCCCGAGCCGCGCAGGCCGGGAGGGCGCCTTGGCGATGCCTGAGGGCGTGCATCCGACAGCCGTGGTGGATCCGAAAGCGACGCTCGGCGCGGGCGTCCGGATCGGCGCGTTTTCCGTCGTCGGCCCCGAGGTGACCATCGGCGCCGACGCCGAGATCGGACACCACTGCGTGTTCGAAGGGCGCGTCGAGATCGGCGAGCGCGCGAAGGTGGGCCACGGGTCGTTGCTGGGCGGACGGCCCCAGGACCTCAAGTATCGTGACGACACCCCGTCCGGCGTCCGGATCGGCGCCGACACCGCGATCCGAGAGTACGTGACGATCCACCGTGCGACCAGCGCCGGAGGGTGGACCGAGATCGGCAAAGGATGCCTCCTCATGGTCATGAGCCACGTGGCCCACGACTGTCGGATCGGCGACGGCGCCATCATCATCAACGGCGCCGGAATCACCGGACACTGTGAGATCGGCGAGCGGGCCACGATCGGCGGTTTCGTCGGCATCGTGCCGTTCACGCGCATCGGCGCGCACGCGTACGTGGGAGGCTACTCGAAGGTCAATGCCGACGTGCCTCCCTACATGCTGGCGGAGGGAAACCCGGCCGCCGCCCACGGGATCAACGTCGTCGGGTTGAGGCGTGCCGGCATCGCCGCCGCCGATCGCCGCCTCTTGCAGGACGCGTATCGGCTGCTTTACCGGAGCGGGCTCTCGCCACAGCGGGCCGTCGAGCGGATCCGTCAGGAGCTGCCGGCAGCTGCGCCCGTAATCGGCCTGCTCGACTTCATCGCCGGTACCCGACGCGGGATCTGCGGTGCCGCGCAGCCAGGGCGCTCCGCGCTCGGCGGCGGGGAGAGCCTGGTCCCGCGCCCGGAAAGCGAGCCGGTGTAAATGGGCTCGGACGACCGGAGGCTGCGCGCGGGTGTCGTGGGCGCAGGACACATGGGGCAGTACCACCTGCTCGCCTACGCCGAGCTGTGGGACATCGAGCTGGCGGCCGTCGTCGACTCCGACCGGGAGCGGGCCGCCCACGTGGCGGCGTACTACGACACCCGCCCGCTCGTCGACCATCGCGATCTGATCGGGGTGGTCGACCTCGCTAGCGTCGCCGTGCCGACCGAGCAGCACTTCCAGGTCGCCGCGGAGCTCTTGGAGGCGGGCGTGGGTGTCCTCGTCGAGAAGCCGATCACCCCCACGCTCGAAGAGGCGCGCGAGCTCTTCGCCATCGCCCGGCGCAGCGGTGCCGTGCTGCATGTCGGCCACGTCGAGCGCTTCAACGGCGCGGTCCAGGAGCTGAAGAAGATCGTGGATCGCCCGATCCTCATCGAGTCGCGGCGCCTCGGCCCCTTCACGCCCCGCGTGCAGAAGGACAGCGTCGTGATGGATCTCATGATCCACGACCTCGACATCGTCCTCGGGCTCGTGGACTCGCCGCCCCGGCGGCTCACCGCGATGGGTTCCTCAGTGCTCTCCGCCGTGACCGACATCGCCAACGTCCAGATCGGTTTCGAGTCCGGGACGATCGCGCTCATCACCGCCAGCCGGGCGACCGAGGAAAAGATCCGGACCCTCGCCATCACGCAGCCGGACGCCTACGTCGTCCTGGACTACGCGGAGCAGGACATTCGGATCCATCGCCGGGCTGCGCAGGAGTACACACTCAACCGGGAGTCGATCCGCTACCGGCGAGCCTCCTTCGTCGAGCACGTGCAGGTGCACAAAGACAACCCGCTCAAGCTTGAGATCCTCCATCTGGTCCGGACCGTTCGACGCGCGCGTGCTGGCGAGAGAGTCGTCCTGGCCGAGACCGAGGATTTGCGATCGCTTGCCATGGCCCTCGAGATCGAGCGAATGATCCGGGACGGCCGCTGCGAGGCGGCGTACTCGAACAACCTTCCGTGGAGCGATCACTCGGCCTGATCTGCGGCGCCGGCGTGCTACCGGCGCGCATGGCGGGCGAGGCGCGGCGCCAGGGCTGGCGCGTCGTGGCGTTCACGTTCGGCGAGGTGCCCGGTGTGAGCGCCCACGCTGAACGCACGATCCCGAGCCGTCTCAACGAGGTCGGTGTCGTGCTGGCCGCGCTCGAGCACGAACGCGTCGGTGCCGTGCTGTTCTCCGGGAAGTTCTGGATGCAGGACTTCCTGCGCGGGAACCGTCCCGATACCGCGCTCGCCGAGATCACGGCGCAGGCCGGGGCGATGGTCGACACGAACCTCGTCCAGGCCGTGGTCGCGACCCTCGGCCAGCTGGATATCACCCTCCTCGATCAGCGACCCTTCCTCGGCGACTGGCTGGGCGGCAACGGCTGCTGGTCGGCCCGCGCGCCCACCGACGCCGAGTGGGCCGACGTGCGCCGGGGACTCGCAGTCGCGCGGCTCGTGGCCGACGCGGGAGTCGGTCAGACCGTCGTGGTCAAGCGCGGTGCCGTGGCCGCCGTGGAGGCGATCGAAGGCACGACCGAGACGATCCGGCGCGGAATCACCGGCGCCGGTGTCGGCGCGGTCGTGGTCAAGGCGGCGGCGCGCGACCACGATTACCGATTCGACATGCCGACCATCGGTCCGGAGACGATCGAGATCGCGACGGCCGGCGGCGCGACGGTCGTCGCGGTCGAGGCGGAGCGGGTGTTGGTCCTGGACAAGGAAGCGTGCCTTCGGATCGCGAACGGAGCCGGGATGGCCCTGGTGGGCGTGGAGTGATGACCGGCCGGTCGAAGGCGATTATGCTCGTCGCGGGCGAGGCCTCCGGCGACCTCCACGGCGCCGGTCTGTGTCGGGCGTTGCGTGGGCTCGACCCGGGCTGGCGACTCTTCGGGAT
Source organism: Candidatus Rokuibacteriota bacterium (assembly GCA_023249095.1). Classification (GTDB taxonomy): domain Bacteria; phylum Methylomirabilota; class Methylomirabilia; order Rokubacteriales; family CSP1-6; genus AR31. The sequence continues at coordinate 35,191 of JAHFDK010000016.1, forward strand.
GGGCGGTGCGGGCATGGCCGCAGCGGGAATGGACCTCCTGGTAGACGTGACTGCGAACGCCGTCGTCGGAGGGAGTGAGGCGCTCGGCCAGGTGCCGCGCCTGTACCGCGCCTACCGCGGGCTACGCGCCGCGCTCCGCGGCGTCGAACGCCCGGCCGTGCTCGTCCTGATCGACTTTCCCGAGTTCAATCTGCGCCTCGCGCGCGCCGCGCGGCGCGCCGGCGTCCCGGTCGTGTACTTCATTCCGCCTCAGGTGTGGGCGTGGCGCGGGGGCCGGGTGAAGACGATCCGGAGATTCGTCTCCCTCGTGCTCGCTGTGTTCCCGTTCGAGACTCCCCTCTACCGCCGGGCGGGAGTGCCCGTCGAGTTCGTCGGGCATCCGCTGCTCGACCAGCTTGAGGCGGTGCCGACCCGTGAGGAGGCGCGACGCGGGCTCGGGATCGACGACCGGACCCCCGTGATCGGGCTCCTGCCAGGGAGTCGGCACCAGGAGATCGTTCGCTTGCTGCCGGCGATGCGGGATGCGGCGGCGCAAGTGCTGGCCGCCGTGCCGGGAACCCGGTTCCTGCTGGGCCTGGCGCCCACGATCGACCGGCGTCTCGCCGTGCACCACCTCCACGGTGGTCCGCCCGTCGAGATCCTCGGTGGTCAGACGCATGCCGTCATCCGCGCGGCCGATCTGCTCCTCGCCACCTCAGGCACCGTCACCCTGGAGGCGGCACTGCTCGGAACGCCCATGATCGTCTGTTACCGTCTGTCGGCCGTGAGCGAGCTGCTCGCCAGACTCGTGCTTCGCGTCCCGTGGATGAGTCTCGCGAACCTCACGCTCGGGCGCGCCGTCGTGCCGGAGCTGTACCGGCAGACGGCGACGGGCGAGTGCCTCGCCCGGGAGGCCCTACACCTTCTGACCGACCCCGGCGCTCGTGAGGCACAACGCGCGGCGTTCAGCGAGCTTGCTGGAACGCTCGGAGAACCCGGCGTGGGAACGCGCGCCGCGCGCTTCGTCCTCGCCCAGGCGGGCGCCGCCTGATGGCGGCACGAAGCCGCAGGGTGTCCGCGCCCGAGGCGAGTCTGTGATGGCGGTGCGAAGCCGCAGGGTGTCCGCGCCCGAGGCGAGTCTGTGATGGATCCTCGGTTCGCGCTGGTGCCGCCTGTCGCCGCGATGTTGGTGCGACTCCTGGGGGCGACGCTGCGCCTGCGCGTCGAGGGGGTCGACGCTCTGGTGCCGCACTGGGCAGCCGCGCGCCCGCTGATCTACTGCGTATGGCACGGGCGCATCTTGATGGTGCCCTGGCTCAACGCCCGGTTGCGCCGGACGCACGGTGCCCGCGCCGTCAGCGTGCTGGCCAGCCGATCGCGCGACGGTGGCCTCGTCGGCGGCTACGTGAGCCGCTTCGGTCTTGACGTGGTCAGGGGGTCGTCGTCGAGGGGCGGTGCGACGGCGTTGCGTGCTCTCGTGACGGCCGTCCAGGCCGGCCGGGACGTGGCCCTGGTGCCCGACGGCCCGCGGGGGCCGCGCGGTCAGCTCGCGCCCGGCGTCGTCGCCCTCGCGGGCCTGACGGGCGCGCCGGTGGTTCCTCTGGGGTTCGCCGCCAGACCGGCCAATCGCCTTGCAACGTGGGACGCGTTCCTGGTTCCGGCACCCTTCGCCCGCGCCGCCGTGGTGTTCGGTGCCGCGACGACGATCGCGCGTGATGCCGACCGAGAGCGCGCCCGCAAGGATGTCGAGCGGAGCCTGGATGAGGTCACCGCGGCGGCAGACCGGTTGGTGGGCGCGTGATGTACGCGCTCTACACCGCGGTGGCTCTGATCGGGCTCGTCACGCTTTGGGTGCCGCTTGCGTTGGTGAGGCGCTTCACTCGGGGTGTGCCGCTCAACGCCCGCGCGCGGCTTGGCGGGGCCGCGCCGATCGGCGCGGGCCGACCCTCGGCCTGGTTGCACGCGGTGTCCGTTGGCGAAGCGATCGCCACCGCGCCGCTCATCGAAGGTCTACGGCGTCTTCATCCCGAGCTGCCGGTGGTGATGACGACGGTGACGAACACCGGAGCCCAGATCGTCCGTACGCGGTTTGCCGGACTCGTGACCCATCGCTTCTTTCCGCTCGACCTTCCCTGGGTCGTCCGGCGTGTCGCGACGTCCATCAATCCGGCGTTCCTGATCTGTATGGAGACCGAGCTCTGGCCGAACACCTTGCGGGCTCTGGCGTCCCGCGGCGTGCCGGTGATGATCGCCAACGGGAGAATCTCGGATCGATCCTTTCGTCGTTACCGGCTCGTGCGGCGCTTCCTGACATCCGTCCTCGCCGATGTCCGAGTGTTCGCCATGCAGTCGGACGAGGACGCGCGTCGCATCATCGCGCTCGGGGCTCACCCGGAACGGGTCGTCGTTACGGGGAACATCAAGGTCGACGCGCCTGTCGCCGACCCGGCCGGTACCGTGGACCTCTGGCGGCGGCTCCTCGCCCTCAGCCCCGGCCAGCGCGTGTGGATCGCCGGAAGCACTCACGCGGGTGAGGAGGATCCGGTCCTGGAGGCCCACCGCGCCGCCCTCGCCGAGTTTCCAGAGCTCGTGCTCGTGATCGCGCCGAGACACCCGGAGCGGACGGCCGAAGTGCTCGCCCTCCTGGCCCGACGCGGCTGGCCCTCAGTGCGCCGTAGCGAGCTTCCGTTCGCGGTGACGAGCACCTCGATCCCGGTGCCGCCCATCATCGTTCTCGACAGCGTGGGCGAGCTCGCGACGCTCTATGCCATCGCCGACGTCGTGTTCGTCGGGGGGAGTCTCGTGCCGGCAGGCGGTCACAACCTGCTCGAGGCCGCGCAGAGGCGCAAACCCGTACTGGTCGGACCCCACGCCACGAACTTCCGCGAGTCCACGAGCCTGCTCGAGTCGGTCGGCGCCGCCCTCGTCGTCCGAGACGCCTCCGACCTCTCCCGCGAGCTCCGACGGCTGCTCGCCGATCCGGACCTTCGCGCGAAGCTTGGCGATGCCGGGTACGAGGCCGTCGCGTCCCGCCATGGCGCGGTCCGGGAAACGCTCGATCTCATCGGTCGCTATCTCTACCCCGGGGTGCGCTCATGAGGTCCCGCGAACGCTTCGTCCGCGGCTGGGAGGAGGGCTTCGCGTCCGGGCCGGCACGGGTGCTGGCCGTCGCCGGTGGTGGCTACCGCGGCCTGCTCGGGGCACGCGAATGGCTCTACGGACGAGGAATCTTGAGATCGCGAGCTCTGCCGTGCCGCGTGGTCTCCATCGGAAACCTGACCGTGGGAGGGACAGGGAAGACCCCGGCCGTCGAGGTGGCCGTCCAAACCCTCGCCGCCCTCGGTCATCGACCGGCGGTCGTCAGCCGCGGCTACGGCCGCAGCACGCGCGGCGTCCAGATCGTTGCGGACGCCGCCTCGATCAGTCTCGACCCGGAGGAATCGGGTGACGAGCCGTTCCTTCTCGCGCGTCGGCTGCCGGGCATCCCCGTCGTGGTCGGCTCGAACCGTCACGATGCCGCGCGAGTCGCCATCGAGAAGTTCGGGGTGACCGCGATCGTTCTCGACGATGCGTTTCAGCACCGGACGCTCAGAAAGGATCTCGAGATCGTGATGACGCGCGCGCGGCGGCCCTGGGGCAACGGGCGATTGCTTCCGGCCGGGCCGTTACGCGAGCCGCTCGCCTCGCTCGCGAGGGCCGACCTCGTCGTCGCCACCGGCGCGCTCGGTCTGGGGGACGCGCGCGAGGTGGTCGAAGCTGTCGACGAGCACGCTCCGCGAGTTCCCGTCCTCACCGCCACGCTCGTCCCCTCGGAGTGCTGGGAGGCGGGCCGGATGCGATCCGTGAGTCTCGCCGAGCTCGGCGGAAAGCGGCTCGCCGCATTCGCCGGTATCGCGTCCCCCGCGTCTTTCGCCGAGACCCTCACGAGCACCGGCGCCGTCGTGGCGGAGCTGTCGGAGTTCGCCGACCATCACTGGTACTCGACCGACGACGTCACCCGACTCGATGCGCGCGCCGGGGAGCTCGGTGTCGAGGCGCTCATCACGACCGAGAAAGACTGGGTCCGTCTTCGTCGCCTTCGTCTGCCGCGCCGGCCCCTCTACGTCCTGAGTATCCGGCTCGTCCTGCACACGGGCGAGCCCACCTGGCGGCAGGCCTTCCAGCGCGCCTGCCCGTGAAGATCGCCGTGCGGCTGCCGAACTGGCTCGGCGACACCGTGATGGCGGTGCCGGCGCTCCGCTCGCTCCGCGAGGCGTTTCCGGAGGCTCACGTGCTCCTCGCGGGCCCGTGGGTCGAGTTGCTCGCCGGTCAGGGGCTCGGCGACGTACTGGTGGGGTACCCGCGCTCGTGGAGCGGCCGGCTTCGCATCGCCGACACGGTTCGCGACTTCGCGGGTGACACGGTGGTGCTCTTCCCCAATTCATTCGAGGCGGCCGCCGCCGCCGTGTACTGGGGTGGGCGGCGCCGGATCGGGTTCGCGCTGGACGGGCGCGGCTGGCTTCTCACCGACGCGCTGCCCCTACCCGCGCCGCGACTCCACCAGGTCGACGAGTACCTGTTGCTCGTCGCTCACCTCGGAGCGACCACGACGGCGCGCGAGCCGCGCCTGACGGCGCCCGGACCCCGGGCCGATACGCGGCAGCGGGCCCGTGAGCTCATGCGCGAGAGCGGAGCGCCGGAGGGCAAGCCCAGGGTCGGCGTCCACCTCGGCGCCGCGTACGGACCGGCCAAGGTCTGGGCGCGCGAGCGCGTCGTCGAGTTCTGTCGACGCGGGCCGGCGCGGGGCGTGGTGCCAGTGCTTCTGGGAGCGCCGTCGGACGCGCCTGCCGCCGCGGACGTGCTGCGCGAGACAAGCGCGGTGAGCCTCGTCGGGCGCGACGGTCCGGATCTCCTTCCCGCGGTGCTCACGGAGATCGCCGTGCTCGTCTCGGGCGACACCGGCGTTGCGCACCTCGCGGCGGCGCTCGGCACGCCGGTCGTGGCGCTCTTCGGGCCGACGGATCCGGCGCTGACCGCGCCGCTCGGCGGCGTGGCCGTGGTGCGCCATCCCGTGCCGTGCGCGCCGTGCTTCTACCGGGCGTGTCCGATCGACCACCCCTGTATGCGCGGGATCCTCGCGGAGACGGTCGGCGAAGAGATGGACGCGCTCCTGGCGGGGACCTCATGAGGCCCCTGACGATTCTGCACCTCGCAGCGAATCGCTGGTGGACGGGCAGCGCCGATCCCATCATCCACCTCGTGTCCGGCCTGCGCGCCCGCGGCCACCGAGTACTGCTCGGGATCATCCCCGGCGATCGGTTCGCAGCCAAAGCGAGGGAGGCGGGGATCGACCTGGTCGATGGGCTCCGCATGGACGCTCGCCTCGGGCCGCGCGCGCTCGCGCGCGATGTGCTCCGACTCCGGGCGCTCATCCGCGCCGAAGGCGTGGACGTGGTGCACACTCACCACTCGCATGACCACTGGCTCGCGGTACTCGCCAGGCCAAAGCGGGCGTTGGGCGGCCGCCCACCAGTGGTGAGAACCTTCCACAACTTGCGCTCGGTCAACCGCGACCGGCTTGCCTCGACACTCTACCGTCGTACCGGCGCGGTGTTCGCGGTCTCCCGGCAGATCGAGTCTTTCTGCCGCGAGGCCGGGATCCCGCCGGAGCGCGTTTTCTGGCTCCCGGGGGCCGTCGACCTGAGGCGGTTCGCCGCTGACGCGGACCCCGCGCCGGTCCGGGAAGAGTTCAAGCTCGGCGACGCGCCGGTCGTGGTGTCGGTCGCGCGACTGGCGACGAATCGCGGTCACGAGCTCCTGCTCGCGGGCGTTGGTCTGCTCGTCCACCGGCTCCCGCGAGCGCGCCTGCTGCTCGTGGGAAAGGGCGAGACGCGCAGGCCCCTCGAGCAGCTGGTCGCCGATCTCGAGCTCGGGAGTCACGTGATCTTCACGGGCTATCGCGACATTGACCTCCCCTCGGTCCTCGCCGCCGGGGACTGCTTCGCCCTCATGGCGGCGGGCTCGGATGAGTCCTGCCGGGCGGCGCTCGAAGCGATGGCCGCGGCACGGCCGGTGATCGCTCGACGCGTGGGCGCGCTTCCGGAAACGGTGGTGCATGGCGAAACCGGGTTCCTGATCGACGACGACCGCCCGGAGAGTGTCGCGCGCGCGCTCGGGGATATTCTCGAGGATCCGGCGCGGCGACGGGCGATGGGGAGCGCGGGCCGGGCCAGAGCGGAGGAGTGCTTCGGCCCCGAGCGCTCGGTCGAGACGGTCGAGCGCGTCTATGGGGAAGTCCGGTGAGGATTCTCCAGCTCGTCTCCTGCCGCGGGTGGTCGTCCGACGCCTACTGGGCGGCCAGGATGACGCGAGAGCTCGAGCGCCGCGGACACGCGGTGACCCTCGCGTGCCTCGCCGGAACGGAGGCACGGGTGATCGACGGCGTGCGCCGGGAAGGCGTGGAGCCCGTGACCACGCTCGCGTTCGCGAGCGGCGTCCGGCCGGTGGCGGACGGCCGAGACCTCGGCCGCCTTCGCGCCCTGCTGAAGGGTACCGACGTGGTCCACGTGCATCGCGGCAAGGAGCACTGGCTCGCCGCCGTGGCCAATCGCTTGATTTCAACGCCGCGGCCCGTCGTGAGGACGCGCCACATCGCTCTGGCCGTGAGGCCCCACGCCGCCAATCGCTGGCTCTACCGTCGCGCAACGGCGTTCGTCGTGACGGTGACCGAGGCCATCCGGCGGCAGTACATCGCCTCGGAGCTCGTGGACGCCGATCGTATCGCCGCGCTGCCGGGCGGCGCCGACGCGGAGCGGTATCGCCCGCTCCCACGCGATCCCGAGGTGTACGGGCGGCTCGGCGGCCGGCCGGACCACCCGCTGGTGGGCATGATTGCCGGCCTTCGCGTCATGAAGGGACACGCGGTCGTGGTCGATGCGGCGGCCCGACTCGGCGCGCGCGGTGTCCGGCCTCACTTCGTCTTCGTAGGGCGCGGGAGCATGGAGGTGGTAGTCCGGGACACGATCGATCGAGCCGGGCTCGGGCGGCAGTTCAACATCGGCGGCTTCGTCGACGATCTGCCGGCGGCCCTCGCCGCGCTCGACATCGTGCTCTACGTGCCGCTCGAGTCCGACGGCATGTCCCGCGTGGTCTTCGAGTGTCTGGCCGCCGGGCGGCCGCTCATCGCGTCGCGGGTGGGTGTGGTGCCGGAGGTGCTGGCCGACGGCGAGCACGCGGCGCTCGTGCCAGCCGGCGACGCTGAGGCCCTCGCCGACGCGCTGGCGAAGCTCGTGAGGGACCCCGCGGCGCGCGCGCGGCTGGGCGAGGCCGGGCAGCGGCTGGTCGGACAGCGGTACTCGGGCGCCCACGTGGCGGCCGCGCTCGAGGCGCGGTACGCGAGCCTCCTGGCTGCCGGCGCGGCGTGAAGATCTCCATCCTCGCCTCCGACCTGTCGGACAACGCGACGGGTCGTGCCGACCTGCTCGCTCGTCTCCTTTCGTCGCGCTACGAGGTCGACGTGGTCGGGCCTCAGTTCGGCGAAGGTCTCTGGGCGCCGTCGCGGGACGGCCCGGTCGCGTATCGCAGCGTGAGGGCCGGGCGCGATCCCGGATTTGCACGACACGTTCCCGAGCTCCTCGCGCTCGTCGACGGCGAGATCCTCGTCGCGTCCAAACCGCGGCCGACGAGCTTCGGACTGGGCCTGCTCGCGCGGGCACGCCGGCGGCGGCCGCTCGTCCTCGACATCGACGACTGGGAGGTCGGCTTCTTCTATCGCTCGGGCGCCTGGGGCCGGGTCGGTCGCGCCCTCAACCTCGCCAATCCGAACGGGCTCCCGTGGACGTGGCTCGCGGAGAAGCTCATCTGTCGTGCCGACGCGATCACGGTGGCCTCGCGATTCCTCGAGTGCCGCTTCGGCGGGACGCTCCTGCCCCACGTGCGCGATACCGAGGCGTGGGATCCGGCCCGCTACGATCGCGCCGACGCGCGCGCCCGGCAGGGGGTGGGCGCCAACAAGGTCGTGATGTTTCTCGGAACGCCGCGGGGGCACAAGGGCGTCGACGACCTGATCGACGCGGTGGGTTTACTGGGTCCGGGGGTCGTCCTGGCGCTCGTCGGCGTCGATCCGGCCCGTGGTGGAGCGCCGCGCTGGTCCCGGATCCCACACGTGCGCGTGACTGGCGAGATTCCGTTCGACGACGTGCCTCGCTACCTCGTCGCCGCCGACGTCGTCGCCGTGCCTCAGCGAGATACCACCGACACCGTGGCGCAGGTGCCCGCGAAGCTCTTCGACGCGATGGCGCTCGCCCGTCCCATCGTCTCGACGTCGGTCTCGATGATTCCGGAGATCCTCGACGGCTGCGGCCTCGTGGTCGAGCCCGGGGACGTGCCCGCGCTCGCCGGCGCGATCAAGCGGCTCCTGGACAACGCCGAGGAAGCCGCGGCGCTTGGCCAGCGTGCTCGCGAGCGTTGCGAAGCACGCTACAGCTTCCGCGTCGCCCGGGCCACGCTCTTCCCGCTCATCGAGCGGCTGACCGCGAGACGTTCCGCGTGAGAGCAGGCGTGTCGGTGAGAGCAGGCGGGTCGGCGCCCTGCGTTTCTGTTCCGTCGCGGGGGGGAGCGGGCGAGTCGGCGCCCTGCGTTTCTGTTCCGTCGCGGGGGGGAGCGGGCGAGTCGGCGCCCTGCGTTTCTGTTCCGTCCCGGGGCGGAGCGGGCGAGTCGGAGCCACCCGTTTCTGTCTCAGGCCACCCTCGGTCAAAGCAGGCCTCGAGGCACCCGCTACAATGAAGCTCCTCATCATTGCGCGGCCGTTCGTCTTCCACGGAGGAGTCGAGCGGGCGACAGCGGGCCTTGTGGCGGCCCTCGTCGAACACGGTTATGACGTCCACGTCCTCAGCCCGCGCGGCCAGGCGCCGGTGCGCGGGGTAACGCTTCACACCCTGTCGCTGCCGCCGTTGCCGTCGGCGGCGCGCGTCGTGGCGCTGGCCATGAACGCCCGGCTCGCGGTCGCGCGCCGGAGCTGGGACGTGGTCCAGAGCCACGAGCGCACGCTGCGCCAGGACGTGTATCGCGCCGGCGAGGGATGTCACCGGGCGTACCTGGCGAGCGAGGAGCGGGGGCGCGCCCGTGGCCTCTATCATCGGATCGTCCTGGCGCTCGAGCGCCGCGTCTTCGCGCGAACGCCGCACATCGTCGCCATCGCCGACGCCGGACGACGGGAGATCGAGACCCTGTACGGCGTGTCGCCCGGGCGTCTGGCGGTTGTGTACAACGGGGTCGATCTCGAGCGCTTTCATCCGTTGAACCGCGCCAGATATCGTGAGCCCGCGCGGGCCGAGGCCGCCATTCCCCCTCGCGCGTTCACGGTCCTCTTCGTCGGCAGCGGCTTCGCGCGCAAGGGACTTGCGACCGCGGTCGAGGCGTTCGCGGCGCTCTCCGATCGCGAGAGCCGGTTCGTCGTCGTCGGCAAGGGCGACGCCCGGCCGTACCGGTTCGCGGCGGCTCGTCTCGGCGTCGGCGAGCGGATCGCCTGGCTCGGCGCCCGGGCCGATCTCGAACGCTGGTACGCGGCGGCCGACATCGTCGTGCTACCGAGCCGCTACGAGCCGTTCGGTAATGTTCACCTGGAAGCCCTCGCCGCGGGACTCCCAGTCGTCGCCAGCGCGCGTGCAGGTGGCGCGGAGGTCATCGAGGATGGAGTCAACGGGTCGATCGTGAACCCGACCGACCCGCGGGCGATCACGGCGGCGCTCGAGCGCTTCCGCGAGCGCCCTGACGGCGATGTGGCGGAAGCGGCGCGCCGCTCGGCCGAACCCTTCACGTATGCCGCTCAAGTCAGCGGGTTCGCGCGGATCTATAGTCGCTGCGCGCGTGCAACGTACGATTTTCCTTGAGAAATCGGCCCTTCGGGCTTACACTTCGCGCGTGGGTCCCAGGCCCGCGGTCTTCATGGATCGTGACGGGACGCTTACCGAGGAAGTGGGGTACGTCAATCATCCCAGGCGTCTTCGAGTCCAACCGAGATCGGCCGAAGCCATCCGCCGTCTCAACGAAGCAGGCATCGCCGCTGTCGTCGTGACGAATCAAGCGGGGATCGCCCGCGGCTACTTCTCGGAAGAGGTGCTCGCTGCGGTGAACGCGGCACTGGTATCCCGGCTCAAGGACGAGGGCGCACACCTGGATGGGATCTACGTGTGCTCCCATCATCCGACGGAGGGCGAGCCGCCGTACCGGATGGTGTGCGAGTGTCGCAAGCCCAAGCCGGGCCTGCTGCTCCGCGCGGCCTCTGAGCTCGGCCTCGACCTCTCAGGCTCGACGCTGGTCGGTGACAAGGCCTCGGATCTCGCCGCCGCCCGCGCCGTGGGCGCCCAGTCCGTGCTCGTGCTCACGGGCTACGGTCTGGGCGAATGGGAGTACCGGCGCGACGCCTTCCCGGTGCCGCCCGACCACGTGGCGCAGGACCTTCTCGGCGCCGTCGACTGGGTGATCGGGAGTCGGCGCGCGTGACCGAGGCTCTGCGCGGGATGCTTGCGACGATCGACAAACTCGAGGGACGAACCGTCGTCGTCATCGGGGATCTGATCACCGATGAGTACCTCTTCGGCAAGCCCGTCCGGATCTCGCGAGAGGCCCCAGTGCTCATCCTGACCTTCTCCGAGCGCGAGGTGCTGCTCGGGGGTGCGGCGAACGCGGCCAACAACGTCCACGCGCTCGGCGCCCGGGTGGTGCCGATCGGGGTGATCGGGCGAGACAACGCCGGCGAGGAACTGCTAGCGCTCTTCCACGCGGCGGGAATCCCGACCGACGGCATCGTCACCGAGATCGGTCGGACGACGCCGGTGAAGACCCGCATCATGGCGGGCGGCTACCAGGCGACGCGCCAGCAGGTCGTACGTCTGGATCGCGAGCCGGCGGGAGAGCCGCAGCCCGTGACCGAGGACGCGCTGCTCGCGCGTCTCGCCGCGCTCGCGGGGCGCATCGACGCGATCGTGATCTCCGACTATGGTTACGGCACCGTCACGCCGCGGATCTTCGAACAGGTCAAGACGATCGCGCGACGTGCCAATGCGATCGTCAGCGTTGACAGCCGCTACCAGCTGCCTCGGTTCACCGGCGTGACGGCGGCCACGCCCAATGAGGCCGAGCTCGAGCAGCTCACCGGCGTGGCTACCGACGACGAGCGAACGGTCGAGAAGGCCGGGCGCCAGCTGCTGGAACGGCTGGACGCGCGGATGCTGCTCGTCACGCGGGGCAGCCGGGGGATGGCGTTGTTCGAGCGCGACGGGGCGACGAGCTTCATTCCGATTCACGGCACCGACGAGATCGCCGACGTCACGGGCGCCGGCGACACGGTGATCAGCACATTTAGCCTGGCGCTGGCATGCGGCGCCACACCGCTCGAGGCGGCGTCGCTGGCGAACGTCGCGGGCGGGGTCGTCGTGATGAAGCGCGGTACCGCGACGGTCTCGCCCTCGGAGCTTCGGCAGGCGCTTGGCCTTGACGCTTGACGAGGCCGTCGCGCTGGCCGATCGGCTCCGGGCCGCGCGCAAGCGCATCGTACTGGCGAACGGCTGCTTCGACCTTCTCCACGTCGGCCACGTTCGCTATCTGCGCGCCGCTCGAGGGTTGGGTGACGTGCTCTTCGTCGGGATCAACTCGGACGCGGCGGTGGCCCGGCTGAAGGGGCAGGGCCGGCCGCTGATGCCCGCGGCCGAGCGCGCCGAAATCCTGTCGGCGCTCCGGGAGGTCGACCACGTCGTCGTGTTCGAGGAGGACACGGCCGACCGGTTGATCGCCTCACTCCGGCCCGACGTGCACGCCAAGGGGACGGACTATGGTCCCGGCGCGGTCCCCGAGGAGGCGACGGTGCGGGCGGTCGGCGGCCACGTCGCGTTCGTCGGCGACCCGAAGGGCCATTCCACGCGCGACCTGATCGCGCGGGTCGTCGAGCGATTCCGATGAACATCGCGCTCGTCAAGCTCTCCTCGATCGGCGACGTCGTTCACGCGCTCCCTGTCGCCGCGGCGCTGCGCGCCAGCCTTCCCCAGGCGCACCTGACATGGATCGTCGAGCGCCGCGAGGCGGCGGTGCTGCGCGGCAACGCCGCATTGAGCGAGATCGTCCCGGTCGACACGCGAGGTTGGCGTCGCGTGCGCACCGTGCTCTCGATCGCGGAGGCGACCGGCGCGCTGGTCGCGCTCGGACGTCACCTGCGCGCTTCTCGGTTCGACGTGGCGATCGATCTTCAGGGGCTGGTCAAGAGCGGCGTGATCACCGCCGCGACACGGGCGCCGCTCCGGATCGGCTTCGTGGCGGCGCACTGTCGCGAATCCGCGAGCGCGCTCTTCACGAACCAGCGCGTGTCGCCGGCGGCATCGGCGCGGCACATCGTCGACCGGTACCTTTCGCTCGTGGAGCCGCTCGGGGTGCGCCCGCGCACGGTCGAGTTCCCGCTGCCGACCGACAGTGCGGCCGAGGCGCGCGTCGACGAGTTTCTGGCGCGCGCCGGCCTCAAGCCGCGGGATCGGCTCGTCGTCCTCAACCCCGGCGCCGGCCGGGCTGACAAGCGCTGGCCCATCGCGCATTTCCAGGGGCTGGCGCGCCGGCTCATCGACGACGCGGGCGCCACCGTGCTCGTCATCTGGGGACCGAACGAGTTCGGTGAGGCGCGCGCGATCGTGGACATGGACCCGGCCGGTCGCGCGACGCTGGCGCCACCGACGAACCTCGACGAGCTCCTGGCCGTGCTCCGCCGCGCGAGCGTCGTCGTGGCCGGCGACACCGGGCCTCTGCACCTGGCGGCGGCGCTCGGGACGCCGTGCGTCGGGCTCTACGGCCCGACGTCGGCCGAGCGCAACGGGCCGTACGGGCAGGCGGATCGGGCGCGTGCAGCTCTCGATGGCACCATGGCATCGCTCGGTGTCGAGGCCGTCTTCCGTTCCGTCGCGGAGATTCTCCCTCGGTGACGCGCCCGCGTCTGTCCGTCGTCGTCGTCACGCTGAACGAGGAGGAGCGGCTGCGCTCGTGCCTGGAGAGCGTGGCGTGGGCGGACGAGCTGATCGTGGTCGACGCCGAGTCGCAGGACAAGAGCGTGCAGATCGCGCGTGAGTTCACGGACCGGGTGATCGTGCGGCCCTGGCCCGGCTTCGCCGCGCAGAAGAACTTCGGTCTCGCGGAGGCCGGTGGCGACTGGATTCTCTCCCTCGATGCCGACGAACAGGTTTCTCCCGAGCTACGCGACGAGATCACGCGCGTGCTGGCGGCGGACGGGCCCCACGACGGCTACCGCGCGCCACGCCGCAACATCTTCTGGGGTCGGTGGATCCGCCACGGCGGCCTCTGGCCGGACTGGCAGCTCCGGCTCTTCAAACGAGGCCGCGCGTGGTTCGGCGAGCGCGCCGTGCACGAGTCGGTCGCGGTCACGGGCAGCGTCGGCCGCCTGGAGGCGCCGCTCGTCCACCGGAGCTACCGTGACGTGTCGGATTTCCTCGCGCGCGCCGACCGCTACTCTACGCTCGCGGCCGAGGAGTGGGTGAGGAGTGGCACGCGCGTGCGGGTGAGCGACCTCCTCCTGCGGCCCGCGGGCCGGTTCCTGTCCATGTACGTGCTCAAGGGCGGCTGCCTCGACGGGCGACGAGGCTTCCTTCTGGCGACCCTCTATGCATACTATGTGTTCATCCGCTCCGCGAAGGCGTGGGAGCTCAGGGAGAAAGACCGCCACTGATGGCGACACCGGCGAAGGAGCGCGTGCTGTCGGGGATGCGGCCGAGCGGCAAGTTGCACCTGGGCAACTACCTGGGCGCTCTGGCCAACTGGGTGAAGCTGCAGGACGAGTTGGACTGCTACTACTTCGTCGCCGACTGGCACGCGCTCACCGATGACCTGGACACGTCGGACGTTCCGGGCCACACCGTCGAGATGCTCGCCGACTGGCTCGGGGCGGGACTCGATCCCGAGCGGGCCACGCTCTTCATCCAGTCGCTCGTGCCCGAGCACGCGGAGCTGCACCTGCTGTTCTCGATGACCACTCCGGTGACCTGGCTCGAGCGCGTGCCGACCTACCGCGAGCGCATCGAGCAGCAACACCTGGAGTCGCCCTCCTACGGGCTGCTCGGGTACCCGCTGCTGCAGTCCGCGGACATCTTGATGTACAAGCCTCGGTGGGTGCCGGTCGGCATCGATCAGGCGCCCCACGTGGAGCTGACCCGGGAGGTGGCACGGCGGTTCAACAACACGTTCGGCGACGTGTTCCCGGAGCCGGAGGTGAAGTTGACCGAGATTCCGAAGGTGCCGGGCACCGACGGACGGAAGATGTCGAAGTCGTACAACAATACGATCGATCTCGCCGACGACGCGGAGACGATCGCCCGCAAGGTCCGGCCGATGGTGACGGATCCTGCGCGCAAGCGACGCACTGACCCGGGCAACCCGGACATCTGCCCGGTGTTCGACCTGCACAAGATCTTCACACCGCCGGCCGATCGCGAGTGGGCCGCGACCGGATGCCGGACGGCGGGAATCGGATGCCTCGACTGCAAGGACGTGCTGCTCAAGCACATGCTCCCGCCGCTGGCGGCGATCCGGGAGCGCCGGCAGGCCTTCGCGGAGAAGCCCGCCAGGATCGTCGAGATCCTGCACGAAGGCTCGCGGCGTGCGCGCGGCGTCGCCCAGGCCACGATGGCAGACGTCCGCGCAGCGGTCCGTCTGACTCCATGAGTGTCGACGAGCCGAACGTTCTCGCTCCCTCGCGTGACCTCACCCTTCGCGTGGGGAGCTTCGAGGGCCCCTTCGACCTGCTTCTGCACCTCTGCCGCACGAACGAGATCGATCTGGCGGCCTTCCCGGTGCGCGCCATCACCGACCAGTACCTCGCTCACCTCGAGTCGATGGAATTCCGGGACCTCGAAGCGGCCGGCGCGTATCTGGTCATCGCCGCGACGCTGATCTACCTCAAGTCGAAGCTCCTGGTGCCGCCCGACGAGATGCAGGATGAGCAACTCGACGAGGATGGTCTGTCGCTGCGCCTCGAGCTCGAGACGCGCTTGCGCGAGTACGCGCGGGTCAAGGCGCGGGGCGAGTGGCTCGCCTCGCGGGAGGCCGAGCAGAGCCTGATCTGGGGCCGTCCGGGTAGCACGCTGCCGCCGCCCGAGGAGGTGCCGCTCGAGGATCTCAGTGTGCACCTGCTCGAGCGGACACTGCGAAGGCTGATCGAGGACCAGGGGCGGCAGCGGCCGCGCGAGGTCGAGCCGAACCCGCCGTCGGTGCTCGAGCGGATGACGATGATTCTCTCGGTTCTCCGCGACACCTGGTCGCTGCTCTTCTCGTCGCTCACGGCGGGTGATCGGCGGCGCTCCGAGATCGTGGTGTCGCTTCTCGCGGTGCTCGAGCTGGTCCGCCTGGGTCGGATCAAGACGCAACAGACGGAGCTCTTCGGAGAGATTGTCATCGAACGCCAGACGGCGGTACCGAATGGGGAGCCTACCCGTGCCGACTCCAACTGACGTCGTCGAAGCGCTTCTGTTCGCGTCCGATACGCCACTGGAAGCCGAGCGCATTCGCGAGGTGCTGGACCTCGCCGATGTCCACGAGGCGCGCCGACTCATCGACGAACTCCGGGCGCGCTACGAGGCCTCCAGCCAGGGCCTCCAGATCGTCGAGGTCGGCGGCGGGTACCGGATGATCACCCGCTCCGAGGTCGCCCCGTGGCTCGTGCGGCTGGCCCGCGCCCGAACGCGCACGCGCCTGTCGCGCCCGGCCCTCGAGGCCCTGACCATCATCGCCTACAAGCAGCCCGTGTCGCGTCCCGAGATCGACGCGGTCCGCGGCGTGAACTCCGAGGCGGTGCTCGACAATCTCCTGGAGCGCCGGCTCGTCCGCATCACCGGCCGGAAGGAGGCGCCCGGCCGGCCGTATCTCTTCGAGACGACCCGCGAGTTCCTGGTCGCCTTCGGCCTGCGGGACCTCGGCGATCTGCCGAAGGTCGAGGGCGAGCTGGTCATCCCGGAGCCGGCGGGTGTCGCCGAGCATGGCGAAGCTGAGACTCAACAAGATCCTGGCCCAGGCGGGTCTGACCTCGCGACGGGGCGGTGACCGCCTGATCGTTGACGGCCACGTGGCCGTCAACGGTGTCGTCACGCGGAGCCCCGCCACCCTGGCCGATCCCGTGCTGGATGAGATCACGGTCGACGGACGGCCCCTGCCGCCGGCCGAGGCGAAGCGGTACGTGCTCCTCAACAAGCCGCGCGGCTACGTCACGTCCCTCAGCGACCCGCAGGGCCGGCCGGTGGTCGCGGACCTCGTGGCGCGGGAGGTCCGCCTGTATCCGGTGGGCCGCCTCGACTGGGACGTGGAAGGTGCGCTTCTGCTCACGAACGACGGGCCCCTCACGCACCGGCTCCTCCACCCCCGCTACGCCCTCCCGCGCGTCTACGAGGCCCGCGTCGAGGGGACCGTTCCGCCAAGTGCGCTCGAGCGCTGGCGGCGCGGCGTCACGCTGGACGACGGGCCGGCGAGGCCGCTGGCCATCGAGCTCTCCCGCGCCGGGATGCGGGAGAGCCACGTGCGGCTGACGTTCGCGGAAGGGCGCAAGCATGAGGTCAAGCGCTTCTGTGAAGCCCTGGGCCATCGCGTGCTCGAGCTCCGGAGGATCGCGTTCGGGCCCGTCGCCCTCGGGGCGCTTCGCCCGGGCGAATCGAGAGCGTTGACTGCGAGAGAGGTGAGCGCGCTGCGGGCGGCCGTCGCGGCGCCGGGCGGGAGCTGACTTGCTCTTGGGTAGGCCGCGGCCTATAATGCGCGGTACCCCAAGAGCCCGGCAGTAGTGGGAGTCCCTATGAACCTGGACGATTGGCGTTCCAGGATCAATGACCTCGACAACCGAATCCTCCAGCTCCTCAACCAACGCGCCGAGGCCGCCCTCCAGATCGGAGACCTCAAACGAAGGCAGGATGCGCCGCTGTATGCGCCGGAGCGTGAGGCGGAGATCCTCCGGCGTTTGACCGCGGGCGCCGGGCCGCTCCCCGTGGAGGCCATCGGTGCCATCTGGCGCGAGATCCTCTCCGGGTGTCGAGCCCTCGAGTCGGCGCTGACCATTGCCTATCTCGGGCCGCAAGCCACCTTCACGCACCAGGCCGCCCTCCAGCGCTTCGGCGCGTCCGTGAGCTATCGGCCGTCGCGTTCCACCTCCGAGGTGTTCGATGAGGTCGAGCGGCGGCGGGCCGACTTCGGCGTGGTGCCGGTGGAAAACAGCACCGAGGGTGCCGTCAACGTCACGCTCGACCGCCTGATCGACTCGGACGTGGTCATCTGCGGCGAGCTGCGTCTGGACATCTCCCAGCAGCTCCTGTCGCGCGCCGGTGAGCTCTCGGAGGTCAAGCGCGTGCTGTCGCACCCGCAGGGGCTGGCGCAGTGCCGCGGGTGGCTCGCCGAGCACCTGCCCGAGGTTCCCACCGAGGAGGTGCTGTCGACGGCCCTCGCCGCCGAGATAGCGGCCGGTGACGCCACGATAGCCGCGATCGCCTCTGCGCTCGCGGGCGAGCTCTATGGCGTGCCGATTCTGAGGGCACGCGTGGAGGACAACCCCCACAACTCGACCCGCTTCCTGGTCGTGGGCCACCATCCGAGCGGCCCGACGGGACACGACAAGACGTCGATCCTCTTCGCGATGCGCAATGAGCCGGGTACGCTCCACCGGATCCTCGAGCCGCTGGCACGGCTCGGGATCAATCTCACGAAGATCGAATCGCGTCCGGCCAAGCAGCGGCCCTGGGAGTACGTGATCTTCGTGGACCTCGAGGGCCATCGCGCCACGCCCCACGTCTCGTCGGCACTGCGCGAGATCGGGGAGCGGACCCTGTTCCTGAAGGT
This sequence comes from Candidatus Rokuibacteriota bacterium, assembly GCA_023249095.1. Lineage (GTDB taxonomy): Bacteria > Methylomirabilota > Methylomirabilia > Rokubacteriales > CSP1-6 > AR31. The sequence continues at coordinate 53,008 of JAHFDK010000016.1, forward strand.
CCTCGGGTCGTACCCGGCCCTCTAAAGGAGAGAGCATGCCAACGCAGTGGGAGTCGCTGGCGAACGAACACATCCTGGGCATCGCGCCCTACGAGCCCGGGAAGCCGATCGAGGAGCTCGAACGAGAGCTCATGATCCACAACCCGATCAAGCTCGCGTCGAACGAGAATCCGCTGCCGCCGTCCGACCGCGTCCAGAAGGCGATCATCGCGGCGTTGAGCTCCCTCGACCGGTATCCGGACGGGAGCGGCTTCTACCTCCGGCAGGCGCTGGCCAAGAAGCACGGCGTGATGCCCGATCAGGTCGTGCTCGGCAACGGCTCGAACGAGCTCATCGAGCTGCTGGTCCGCTCCTTCCTGCGTCCGGGCGACGAGGCGGTGGTGCCCCATCCGTCGTTCGTCGTCTACCCGATGATCGTCCAGGCCGCGGGCGGCGTGCGCGTCATGGTGATGCTGAAGGACTTCCGGCTGGATCTCGACGCGATGGCGCGGGCGATCACGCCGATGACGAAGATCGTGTTCGTGGCGAACCCGAACAACCCGACCGCCACGATCGTCACCCGCGACGAGGTCGAGCACTTCATGGCGCGGGTGCCCGAGCGCACGATCGTCGTGTTCGACGAGGCGTACATCGAGTTCGCGATGGGCCCCGACTTTCCCGATACTCTCGCGCTGGTCAAGCAGGGGCGGAAGGTCGTCGTCCTGCGCACCTTCTCGAAGGCCGCGAGCCTCGCCGGGCTGCGCGTGGGGTATGGCATCGCCGACGCGGATGCGATCGCCCTGATGAACCGAATCCGCCAGCCGTTCAACGTGAACTCGCTGGCGCAGGTCGCCGCCCTCGCGGCCCTCGACGACGAGGCGCACATCCTCGAGTGCGTCC
>JAHFDK010000370.1 GCA_023249095.1 Candidatus Rokuibacteriota bacterium
GTTGCCCGTTCGCCACCAACAACGACGGCAATGCTGTGATTTTGCGAGCTTTACGCCACCTACATGTCCTCGGATTGGCGCGGGCGGTGCGCAACACGCTTTTCTGACCGACGCGGAGCTGAAGCTGCAGGAGTACGGCGCCTACATGGCGACGACGATCCAGGGCAAGTTCGAGGGCATGACCACCGGCCCCTTCGGCGTCGCGTGGGATCCTGACGACGCGCTGTACGGGCCGTATGCCCCCGAGGACCCGCGCAACCGCGGCCACGTCAACGATGCCAAGCTGCCGGCGCTGATCAAGGAACAGCGGCGGCTGAAGGACGTGGACGCGCGCAAGAAGCTCATCTTCGAGATCCAGCGATACATCGCGGATCAGCAGTACTACGTGTGCTTGACCACTCCCATGTACACCGGCTCCTGGCAGCCGTTCGTGAAGAACCATGCCGCGAATCCCACATTCGACTACGGCAGCCGTGTCCCCGCCCTGTGGCTGGAGCGGTAGACCACGCGCCACGCTCGAGACGACGTCCACATCGTGTGCCCTCGCGCTTACGGCGCGAGCCAGACCTTCATCATCGTGTTGTTGTCGTACACGGTGGGCGCGAACTTGTAGCCGCGCACGCGCTTGTCAACGAAGTGGTAGCCCTCCACCCACGCGACGGGCAGGGCTGACGGCGCGCCGCTCAGCAGATAGCGCTGGATCTCGTGATAAATCTGCTTGCGCCTGTCCCGGTTCGTCTCCTTGAGGCCGCGCTCGGCCAGCTCGTCGATCTTCGGGTCAGACCACTTGCCCCAGTTCGACCCGGCGTCGGTCGTGTAGATCAGGCTGAAGAGGTCGCCCGGATCGACGGTCACCATCGCGCGATCCTGGGTCGGGAGGAAGACGAAGTCGCCCTTGCCGAACACGGCGAAGCCGGCCGCGCTCTCGTACGTCCTGATCGTTCCGCGGATCCCGATCTTCCGGAGCTGCGAGAGCACGAGCTGCGCGCGATCGACGTAGTTCCCGACGGACCGCACGGCGGCTTCGACGTCGACGCCGCTCGGGTAGTGCTTCTCGACCAGCTTCTTGGCCTCGGCGATGTCCTGGTCCTTGGGTTGGCGGCAGCCCGGCGTCTTCTGCACCTCCTCCAGCGGCAGCGCGAAGTCGGCTGCGAGCTTCGGGTCGAGCACGACGCAGGGCACGCCGGCGCCCTCCAGCGCCTTGGCCACGAGCTCCTGGCGGTCGAGCGCCAGGTGCACGGCGCGGCGCAGGTCGGGGTGGTTGAACGGCGGCTTCTGGACGTGCATGTAGACGAGGAAGATCGTGTTGATGGTGTTCTGCGCGATGTCGATCTCGTTGCCGCGGGCGCGCTTGAGCTCGTCGGCCTCCGTCTTCTTGAGCGGCGGCCAGGTGTCCCAGAGGTGGATGCGTCCGGCCTTGGCGGCGGCGAGCTGGAGCTCGCCTTTCTTCAGCACGAACTGCTTCACGCCATCGAGGTACGGCAGCCCCGCGATGAAGTAGTCCTTGTTCTTCTCCCACTCGATCACGCTGTCACGCTCGTACCGCTTGAACTTGAAGGGCCCGGTGCCGATCTGGGCCTCCGGCTTGGACAGGTCCCCGAACTTCTCGAGCACGTGCTTCGCGGCGATGACGCACCAGGCGGACGCGACGTACTCCACGAAAGGCGCCGCCGGGAACTTGAGGGCGATCTGAATGGTGTGAGCGTCCACGGCCTCGACGCTAGCGACGATGGGCCTCAGCATCGAGCCGCAGCGCGGACTCTTGGCGGCGGGATTCAGCACGCGGTCGAGCGTCGCCTTCACGTCCGCCGAGGTGAACGGCTGGCCGTCGTGCCACCTGACACCCTTGCGCAGGTGGAAGGTGTAGACCTTGCCGTCGGGCGAAACCGCCCAGCGCTCGGCAAGGTCGCCGATGATCTTCGTCGGCTCCGCGGGATCGCGGTGGAGCAGCCCCGAGTAGACGCCGGCCACCGACTGCTGGACCGACAGCGGTGACTCGAGATGGATGTCGAGCCGGCCGGGGTCGCCGTACACGTACCAGTTCAGCATCCCGCCGGAGCGGGGCTTGTCCTGCGCGCCGGCTACCGCCGGAAGGACCAGGGCGAGCGCGCCGACGATCGCGACGAGGATCGAGCGGCTTCGCATGGGCGATCTCCTCTTTCGATGGCTCTGGCGCCGTACGCTACGGCGCCAGCCAGACCTTCATCATCGTGTTGTTGTCGTAGATCGTGGGCGACCACTTGTAGCCGCGCAACCGCTTGTCGACGAAGTGGAAACCCTCCACCCACGCCACCGGGATCGCCGAGGGCGAGCCGGAGAGGAGGTGGCGCTGCATCTCGTGATAGATCTGCTTGCGCTTCTCCCGGCTCGTCTCCTTGAGCCCTCGCTCGGTCAGCTCGTCGACCTTCGCGTCCGACCACTTTCCCCAGTTGCTGCCGGCGTCGGTGGTGTAGAGCAGGCTGAAGAGGTCGCCGGGATCCACGGTCACCATCGCGCGGTCCTGGGTCGGGAGGAAGACGAAGTCGCCCTTGCCGAACACGGCGAAGCCGGCGGCGCTCTCGTACGTCTTGATCGTCCCGCGGATGCCAATCTTGCGAAGCTGGCTGACCACGAGCTGCGCGCGGTCGACGTAGTTGCCGATCGAGCGGACCGAGGCCTCGATGTCCACACCGTTCGGGTAATGCTTCTCGACGAGCCTCTTCGCCTCGGCGATGTCCTGGTCTTTCGGTTGCCGGCAGCCCGGCATCTTCTGGACTTCCTCGATGGGCAGCGCGAAGTCGCCGGCGAGCTTCGGGTCGAGCACGGCACAGGGGACGCCGGCCCCCTCCAGCGCCTTGGCCACGAGCTCTTGGCGATCGAGGGCGAGGTGCACGGCGCGCCGCAGGTCGGGATTGTTGAAGGGCGGCTTCTGGGTGTGCATGAAGGCCACGAAGATCGTGTTCTGGGTGACCTGATACACGTCGACCTGGTCGCCGCGCGCCCGCTTGAGCTCGTCGGCCTCGGTCTTCCTCATCAGCGGCCCGGTGTCCCACATGTGGATACGCCCGGCCTTGGCGGCGGCGAGCTGGGTCGGGAAGCCGACGAGCACGTACTGCTTCACGCCGTCGAGGTACGGCAGGCCCGGGATGAAGTAGCTCTTGTTCTTCTCCCACTCGATCACGCTGCCGCGCTCGTAGCGCTTGAATTTGAACGGTCCGGTGCCGATCTGAGCCTCGGGCTTGGAGAGGTCGCCGAACTTCTCCAGCACGTGCTTCGCGGCGATGCGGCACCACGCGGACGCCGTGTACTCGAGGAAGGGCGCCGCGGCGAACTTCAGCGCGATCTGGACGGTGTGCGGATCGATCGCCTCGACGGAGGCGACGATGGGCTTCAGCATCGAGCCGCAGCGCGGGCTCTTGGTGGCGGGATTCAGCACGCGGTCGAGCGTCGCCTTGACGTCCGCCGACGTGAACGGCTGGCCGTCGTGCCACCTGACGCCCTTGCGAAGGCGGAAGGTGTAGACCTTGTCGTCGGGCGAGACCGTCCACCCCTCGGCCAGATCCCCGGTGATCTTGTTCGGGTCGTCCGGATCCCGATGCAGGAGGCTGGAGTAGATGCCGGAGATCGACTGCTGGACCGAGAGCGGCGACTCGAGATGGATGTCGAGCCGCCCGGGGTCGCCGTAGACGTACCAGTTCAGGACGCCGCCGTGACGAGGCTTGTCCTGGGCACCTGCGGTGGGCTGGGCGTCCGGGGCGGAAGGCCCGGCGACGACCAGCGCAACGACGATCGCGAGCAGGACGCCTAGTCTTCGCATGGATCGGTCTCCTCTCATCCAAGGCCTCCGCGGAGTCGCGGGTCGGTGAGGTCACGAATCGAGTCGCCCAGGAGATTGAGTCCAAAGACGGTCAGGCTGATGGCCAGGCCGGGGAAGAAGATCATCCACGGCGCCGTTTCCATCGCCTGGGTCCCGGCCGTGAGCATGCCGCCCCACGACGGCTCGTCGGGCGGCGCGCCGAGGCCGAGAAAGGACAGCCCGGCCTCGACGACAATGGCGTACGCGATGTTGACGGTGACGAGCACGATGTACGTGGCGAGCGTGTTCGGTACGACGTGGCGGAAGATGATGCGCCACTCGGTCGCGCCGGCGGCTCGCGCCGCTTCGACGTAGGGCATCTCCTTGATCGAGAGCGCGACGGAGCGGATCGTGCGCGCAGCGGTCGGGGTCAAGAGGATCGCCAGCGCGATGATCACGTTGGTCACCGACTGACCGAGCGCGGCCATGAGCGCCAGCGCCAGGATGATCGGCGGCAGCGCCATGAGGCTGTCGACCACGCGCTGGCTCACGGTGTCCGACGCGCCGCCGAAGTGCGCGGTCACCACGCCCCAGAGCGCCCCCACCGTGACGCCGAACAGGACCGACGCGAGCCCGACGTAGAGTGAGAGCCGCGCCCCCCAGACGATCCGGCTCAGGATGTCGCGACCGAGGTGATCGGTCCCCATCGGAAACTCGGTACCGGGCGCGACGTATTGCGGAAACGCGGCGTCCTTGGGGCCGTGCGGGGCCAGCGCCGGCGCCAGGATCGCAGTCACGACGAGCACCAGGACGATGACGGCGCCGGCGAGCCCGAGCGGCTGCCGCCGGGCGAACCACCATAGCCACTCGGCGACGCCGCGGCGCCGGTCGATTTCCGCGCCTGCCATGCTCTCGCGGTCGACGCCCTTCGCGACCACCGGTGCGCCGACGGCGGCCGCCGCCGCGGCAGGAGCGTCGGCGACCCGGCGGGGGACGTCAGGCATAGCGGATCCGCGGGTCGAGCCACCCGTAGACCAGGTCCACGAGAAGGTTGAGCGTGAGAAAGATCAGCGCCATCATGAAAACGATCGCCTGCACGGTGGGGTAGTCGCGGTTCGAGACGGCCTGGACGAGGGCGGTCCCCATCCCGGGCACCGCGAAGATGATCTCCATGATGACGAGGCCACCGAGGAGCCGGCCGCCCCACCAGCCGATGAACGTCACCACGGGCAGGAGCGAGTTCGACAGCGCGTGACGATAGACGACCGAGCGTTCGGCGAGGCCCTTGGCCCGGGCCGTGCGCACGTAGTCGTGGCGCACGACCTCCAGCATCTGCGAGCGCGTCAGGCGCATGATCGGCGCGGAGATGTAGTACGCCTGGGCGACCGTCGGCCACACCAGCTGCTTGAGGTTCTCGGCCGGATCGTCGAAGAAGCCCACGAACTCGAGCGGCGGCAGCCAGCGGAAGAA
>JAHFDK010000105.1 GCA_023249095.1 Candidatus Rokuibacteriota bacterium
CGCCGAGGCGCTCGGCGATCCACGCCAGTGGTACTTGAACGTCGCGTGGCTCCTGCTCGGCGCACTCTCGCTGATGGTCTCCGTGCACATCGTGTCCTTCGCGCACGATCAGGGAATCATCCTCGCGGGAGCGTCGCTCGCGCTCACGGCCTACGGGACCGGCGCGGTGAGCGGGCGGGTCGCTTCCGGCCTCGTGTCCGACCGGATCGGCACCGTCACGACGATCCGCCTCGGCTACGCCTTGCAGCTGCTGGCGCTGGTGGTGCTCCTCGGACTCTCCTCACGCGAGGCGCTCTTCGGCTCGCTGCTGGTGCTCGGTGTCGGCTTCGCGGCGACGGACACGATGCTCGCGAAGGTCGTGCCCGAGGTGTTCGGGACCCGGGCGCTCGGCGCCATTCTGGGCGTGCTCAATCTCGGCTGGCGCTGCGGGGCCGCGCTGGGTCCCGCGGCCGCCGGTTTTCTTTACGATGTGACGGGCTCGTACGTCATCCCGTTCGGCGCCGCGCCGATCGCGGTGCTGGCGAGCTGGGGGCTGTTCGCGCTAGGCTCGTCGCGCCGGCGCGCCTGAGCGCAGGCGCCGAACGCTAAGAAGGGAGACATCGCGATGGACTGTTGTGGTCACGAGGGACCCGGTGGCGGAGATGCGCGGTTCGACATCAAGAAAGTGGCGGACGGCGTGTACGCCGCCGTGGCGGCGCCCGCGTACAAGGTGAACTGCAACACGGCCATCATCGAAAACGACGATGGCGTGATGATCGTCGACACGCACTCGAAGCCGTCGGCGGCCCGGGTGATCGTCGAGAAGCTGCGTGACATCACGCGCAAGCCCGTCCGGTACGTGATCAACACCCACTTCCACTGGGATCACTGGCACGGCAACGAGGTGTACCCCGCGACCTATCCTGACGCCGAGATTGTCACCAACCAGATTACGCGCGAAGCCATGGTCATGAAAGGCCTCAAGCGCATTCAGGACCACGTGCGCCAGGTCCCCGACGAGATCGCCAAGCTCAAAGCCGATCTGCAGGCGGCGAGTCCGTCACAGCGCACCAAGCTCGAGGCGGACCTGCGGCTCGCCGAAGCCTACCTGACCGAGGTCAAGGCGCTCAAGCCGGCGCTGCCCACGATCGCCTTCGAGCAGACGATGAAGTTCTACCGGCGCGACCGCGAGATCCACCTGCTGCATCTCGGGCGGGCCCACACGGCGGGCGACGTGTTCGTCTATCTGCCGAAGGAGAAGGTCGTCATCACCGGGGATGCGATGATCGGCTGGACGCCCTTCATGGGCGACGGCTACCCCGAGGAATGGACGGGGACCCTCGATCGGCTCGCGCAGCTCGATTTCACCCACATCATCATGGGCCACGGGAATGTGACCGGTCGCGAGTGGCTCGGCACCTTCCGGAGCTACGTCCACGACATGGTCGAGACCGTCCGCCAGGAGGCGGCCACCGGCGCCACGCTCGACGAGGTTAAGCAGCGCGTTACCGCGAAGCTGTCGCCGAGATACGAGAAGCCGTTCTCGACGTACGGCGACTATCGGCCGTGGCGTATGGGCGTCCTCGCCAACATCGAGCGCACGTTCGCGATGGTGAGCTAGACCTCAGGCCAGCCGCTTGCGAAGGAAGACCCGGGTGTCGTTCCCTGGCCAGCCGGGGAGCTCGCCGATCACTTCATAACCCAGCCGGCGGTAGAACGACGGGGCCTGGTAACTGTGAGAGCCGAGGTGCATCTGATGGCAGCCGCGATGCACGACTTCCGCCTCGGCCGCAGCGAGGATCCGCCTGCCGAGACCGCGCCGGCGGAGATCCTCCCGGACCCAGAGCGCCTGCACGAAGCCCGTCCCACCCCAGGTCCACCCGTGCAGACCCGCCACGATCGCCCCGTCGACCTCGCGCACGAACACGGCGAGCGAGCGTCCGTCGTGCACGCCGCACGCGGCCGCGTTGAACTCGTAGAGCCGCGCGTCGAGCAGCGCGACGTCCTCCCGACGCGGATCGTCCTCGACCCGGAGGTCTTCACTCGTCATCAGCGGCCTCGAATGGGCGCGATGGCGAGCTAGGCGGGGCGGATTTCGAGCGCCGCGAGGCAAGTCGACGCCGTCACGCGGCTACCCCGCGTGCACGGCGTCGGCCTCGAGCTCGAGCGTGTGGATGGTGTCCGCCGTCGGCACGCCCGTCGCCGGGTCCCAGCCCTGCTCGACGTAGTAGTCGGTGACGACCTTGTCCTGCTGCTCGCGGGTGACGCCCGCGTGCTTGGGCAAGGGGTCGCTGAAGCGCGCCGGGAGCCGATCGTCGGCACGGGTCATGCCCTCGCGCAGGTTGAAGAGGCGCGCGAGCGTGAGCCCGCGATGCGCCGTCGTCACCATTTCCTCGGGCGTGATGTCCCAGCCGGTGACGGTCTTGAGGATCTGGAGCGACTGGTCGTCCTCGTAGGCGAGGAAGTGGCAGAGCCCGATCTGGTTGCGCAGGCCGTTGCGATTGCTGGTCTGGCGCATGTGGTCGCCGCCGGTGGGGGCGAGCAGATACGAGGCGCGCATGACCGGCATGTGCCGCGGGTCGTGCATCGCCATCTCCATGCCCTTCACCGTCGTCAGGAACGCCTCGGAGCCGCGGCCCAGCCGCTGCGCGGCGCGCTGCGACCCTTCGGCGAGCAGGTCGCCGATGCCCTGCCGGTAGGCAATCATCTCCACCAGCTTGATGACGCCGTCGGCGTCGTGGAAGCTGAGCGGCACGCCGCCCGTGTCGTCGAGCGTGAGGATGCCCTTCTCGAAGCACTCCATCGCCCACGCGAGGGTGGCGCCGAGCGAGACCGTGTCCATGCCGAGGTAGTTGCACATCTCGTTCGACTTGCAGATGGCGATCAGATCGTCGAGGCCGAGGTTGACGCCGAGGGAGGCGAGCGACTCGTACTCCGGGCCGCCGTAGCGCGGATCGACCCTGTAGCGACCGAGGGGATCGACCGCCACCCGCGCCCGTCCCTTGTAGACGTTTTCCGCCGCCGCCCGGGCCGCCTCTTCCTTCTTCTCGATGTGAACGACCTTCTTGCAGCGCACGGAGCACGCGTAGCAGGCACCCATCTTCACGCGGACCTGATCGCGCACCGCGATCGCGTCCACCTCCGCGATTGTGTCGGCGGCGCCCAGGCGGTAGTTGAGCACGGGCATGCCGCCCTCGAGGCTCTTGCCCTGCATCGCCGCGCCCGTACCGAACTCGTGGAAGGCCCGGTGTTTCTCGTCCATGGTGCCGGAGACCCACTTGGCGATCACCATGAGCCCGGGCTGATCAGCGATCTTCACCGGCATCTTGCCCCGGACGGCGATGGCCTTGAGACGTTTCGACCCCATGACGGCGCCCATTCCGGTGCGGCCCGCGACCTCGTTCAGCTCGTTGGCGATGCAGGCGAAGCGCACGAGGTTCTCGCCGGCCGGCCCGATCTGGGCGACGCGGATGCGCAGGTCGCCGAGCTCCGCGAGGATCAGGTCCTCGACCTCGCCGGTGATCTTGCCCCAGAGGTGCGCGGCGTCGCGGATCTCGACGGCGCCGTCGTTGATCCAGAGGTAGACCGGGGTGGGGGAGACACCGTGGAAGACGATCCCGTCCCAGCCGGCGCGCTTCAGCTCGGCGCCCCAGTAGCCGCCCGACTCCGACTCGCCGAAGCCTCCGGTGAGCGGCGACTTGGCGCCGACGCTATGCCGCCCGGCCCCGGGCACGGGCGCCCCCGTGAGCACGCCGGGCGCGATGACGAGAATGTTGTCCGGCCCCAGCGGGTCGGCGCCCTTCGCCACGTACTTGAGGAGATAGTGGGCGATGAGCCCCCGCCCACCGGCGTAGCGCCGGAAGAAGAGATCGCCGGGCTCCTCGATCCAGGTGCTGCGGTCGGAGAGATTGACGTGCAGGATCTTGTTCCAGTAGCCGTAGCGGTCCATGGCGTCTCCTATCTCGCTCCACCTTCCATCGACGTGGTCGCCTCGCCTGCGGCTGCGGCTCCCCCTTCCATCGGGCTCAAGAGCATGACCTCGGCGCCTTCGTGCAGCGACGCCTCCCGAGCCACCTGCTCGCCGTCCACCGCGATGGTCACCTCGGCGTCGGGCGCGATGCCGATCATCGCGAGCAGGTCGTCGATCGTGGCCCCCCCGGGCACCGTGTAGCGCTGCGGCCCATCGGCGCCGCGCGGCAGGAAGCGCCGCAGGTCGGCGAAGAACGTGACCATCACCGTGATGGTCCCGGCGTCGGTCCGCGTCGAGTCGCTGGGCCCGGTCATGACAATCACGCTGGAGTATACTGCGCGTCGTCGCCTGGCACTGATCCAAGTTCGAGAGGAGAGTCGTGATGGGACTTGGCTTTGCGGTGTTCGCCGGCACCACGCCCGAGATCATCCGCGCCTCCGCGCGCGAGGCCGAACGGCTCGGCTACAGCTCCTTCTGGGTCAACCATCCCGGGTCGACCGACGGGCTCGCCGCGCTCGCCCAGGCGGCGCGGGAGACCCAGCGCATCGAGCTGGGCATCGGTGTGATTCCGCTCCACACCCGTGGGCCGGAGAACATCGTCCAGGGGGTCAGTGCCAACGCACTTCCCCTCGATCGCCTGCTCCTCGGCGTCGGCAGCCCGAACCCGGAAGCGCTCAAGCGCGTGCGCGCCGGGATCGCCGAGCTGCGGCGGCAGCTGTCGACGCGGCTCGTGGTGGCGGCGCTCGGCCCGCAGATGTGCCGCCTCGCCGGCGAGGTCGCCGACGGCGTGCTCTTCAACTGGCTGACGCCCGAGTACGCGCGCCTGTCGGCCGAGCGCGTGCGCGAAGGCGCGGCCGCCGCGGGCCGGCAACCGCCAAAACTCTTCGCGTACGTCCGCGTCGCGCTCGGCCCGGCGGCGGGCGACCGGCTGCAGGAGGAGGCGAACCGGTACGCGGCGATTCCGGCGTACGGGGCCAATTTCACGCGCATGGGGTTGAAGCCGGTGGAGACGACGATCGCCGCCGAGAACCGGGACGCCGTCCGGCGGGGACTCGCCAAGTGGCAAGGGGCCGTGGACGAGGTCGTCATCCGCGCGATCACCGCGAAGGACACGGTCGAGGATCATTTGGCGCTCGTCCGGGCCGCCGCGCCCGCATAGCGTTCAGGGGGGCAGCCATGTGCGACCCCGCAACCACCACGTAGTGAGCAAGCCAGAAACGACGGCGGCGATGAACTCCGGCAGCGCATGGGTCGCCACCGCCAGCACCAGCGCGACGACCGATCCCGCCCCTAACGTCACCAACGTGACGACTCGGCGTTGGCTCGGCGCGACGATCGCGCACGAGAATATGATGAAAGCGGCGGCGAGCCCGGCGCCGGTACAGAAGATGGCCCGGTCAACATAGCCGAACCACGGGGCGACGCACATCCCCGAGATCACCTGATCGGGCGGGCACAATGCCTCAGCGAGGCTGTGGAGCCCAGACCCGGTCAGTACCGAGGCATACCAGGCCACCCACGCGGCCGGCAAGACGAGCAGCCACCTGAGCCATGTGAGCCACCTGACCATGGTGACCCCTGCGTCGCTGGCTAGTCTCCCGCCCGAGAAGTCTTGTTAACGATCACGCTTCGCCGGAGGTGGCAGGCGGGTGCGGTAGGGGTCGACGGGATCCGTTCCCGCCGCGTCCCTTGCGGACGCGATGCGCTCGGATGGAGCCCAGCCACAACCGAGCAGCGAGCGCGTGCCGCGTGGTCCCGTCGACCCCTATCGCACCCGCCTGTCGCCTCCGCCCGCGGCGAAGGTGTAAACACGAGTTCTGGGACGGGGACACTAGTCGGCTCGATATCTCCGGATCACGTCCTCGTCGAGGACCAGGCCGAAGCCGGGGCCCTGCGCGACCTCCATCATGCCGTCCTTGATCGGGGGTCGATTCGCCCACATCGCCTGCCACACGGGATCGCGCTCGGGATCGGCGAAGCACTCGGCGTAGGTGCCGTGCGGCACCGCGGCGAGCAGGTGCTGGGAGATCTGCGACTCCTCGTGGTGCGCCATCTGCAGACCCGCCACGCCGCACAGCGCGGCGGCGCGGCGCCACTCGGTGACGCCTCCGCACTCCGAGGCGTCCACGTTGACCAGATCGACGGCGCCGGCGTCGATGAGGCGGCGCACGCCGTGGCTGGTGATCTCCGACTGACCGGCGGTGACCGGGATCCGGGTCGCCTGCCGCACGCGCGCCATCATGGCCGCGTCGTCGTACCAGTGACAGGGCTCCTCGAACCACCGGATGTCGAGTGGCTCGACCAGGCGCGCGAAGCGCACGGCATCGTCCGCCGACCAGCCGCGGTTGGCGTCCACCGCCAGGATGAACGCGGCACCCGCGGCTATGCGGGCGGCTTCGACCCGCTTGGCGTCTTCTTCGGGCGTGAGGCCGCCCACCTTGAACTTGCATCCCGCCATACCGGCACGGCGGTAGGCTTCCATCTCGTGGCCGATGTCGGCGAGCGTCTTGCCTTCCATGTAATAGCCGCCGATGGAGATGATGGGCAGGCTCCGGCGATAGCCGCCGAGCAGGGCGCACACACTCCTGCCCAGCGCCTTGCCGACGAGGTCCCAAAGCGCGCAGTCGACGCAGGCGATCGCCTCGAGGAGCACCTTCCGGTCGCGGCTCAGATGACTGAGGGCGAACAGTCTCTCCCAGATGCGCTCGCCTTCGAAAATGCTCATACCCCGAACGAGCGGAGCCAGCATCTCGCGAATGAGCCGCACGATCTCGCGACCGTGCTCGCGGTTGTCGCCGTTGTAGACCTCGCTGACGATCCCGACGTCAGTGCGCATGCGGGTGATGACGGTGCAACGCGTGAGGACGGTGTACGTGCTGCCGCCGAAGTTCTTCTTCAGCGGGATCTCGATCGGGATGGCTTCGATGCTCTCGATGCGCATGGTCGCAAACCTCGTCCGCCCGACTACTGTCCCACGCGGGCAGCCGGGAAGGCAATCTCCCGCGGGTCGCGACCGTGTTAGGCTCTCGAGTCGTCGCGCGGGAGGACTCTTTGACAGAGCTGCTGGACACGCTGCTGACCGAGCTGGAGCAATTCGGGAAGGCCAATGACGGCGCCACGACCGAACGGCCGCGCCGGATGCTGAACATCACGCGGGACACCGGCGAGTTCCTGGCGGTGCTGATCCGGGCCACGCTGGCCCGGCGAGTGCTGGAGATCGGCACGTCCAACGGCTACTCGACACTCTGGCTCGCGAGCGCCGCGCGAGCGATCGGTGGGGCGGTGACCACGGTGGAGTTGTCCGACTACAAGATCGGGCTGGCCAAGGCGACCTTCGGCCGGTCGGGCCTCGGCGCCTGCATCTCGCTCGTTCAGGACGACGCCGGCCGCGTGCTCCGGCGCTCGGCCGACAGCGTGTACGATCTCGTGTTCCTGGATTCGGAGCGCCCGGAGTATCCGGGCTGGTGGCCGGATCTCCGCCGCGCGCTCCGGCCCGGAGGTTTGATGGTGGTCGACAACGCGACCTCGCATCCGGCCGAGATGGCGCCGTTCGTGGCGCTGGTCTCTGCCGATGTCGAGTTCGTCACGAGTCTCGTTCCCGTGGGCAATGGGGAGTTCCTCGCCGTCAAAACCGATCAGGGATGGAGCGACCGGACATGAACATCACGATCCTCGACGACTATCAGGACACGATCCGAACGCTGGTGTGCTACGGGAAGGTCGCTGGTCACCGCGTGACGATCTGGAACGACCACACGAAGGACGTCGACACGCTGGCCGCGCGGCTGAAGGACACCGAGGCGCTGGTGTTGATCCGCGAGCGCACGCCGATCCGTGCGCCGCTGCTCGAGCGCCTGGACAAGCTCCGCCTGATCAGCCAGGCCGGCGTCTTTCCGCACGTCGACGTCGACGCCTGCACCCGGCGCGGTGTCGTCGTGTCGTCGCAGACCGGTCCCGGCCGGCCGTCGTACGCGACCGCCGAGCTGACCTGGGGGCTCGTCATCGCCGCCTTCCGGCGCATACCTCAAGAAATGGCGGCGCTCAAGGCCGGCAAGTGGCAGGCGTACCCCATCGGGATCGGCCTTCGCGGCAAGACGCTCGGGATCTACGGCTACGGCAAGATCGGCGCCGTCGTGGCCGGCTACGGCAAGGCCTTCGGGATGAACGTGCTCGCGTGGGGACGCGAAAACTCGGTTACCCAGGCCCGCAAGGACGGTTTCACGGTCGCGGCGAGCAAGGACGCCCTGTTCGCGGAGTCCGACGTGGTGTCGCTGCACTTGCGGCTGATCGACGCGACCCGCGGCATCGTCACGGCCGCCGATCTCGGCCGCATGAAGCCGACGGCGCTCATCGTCAACACCAGCCGGGCCGGATTGATCGCGCCGGGGGCGCTCGAGGCCGCGCTGCGCGCCGGGCGACCGGGAATGGCCGCCGTCGACGTTTTCGAGGAGGAGCCGGTGCTCGGCGGCCGGCATCCGTTGCTGGCGATGGACAATGTGATCTGCGCGCCGCACCTCGGCTACGTGGAGCGCGACGGGCTCGAGCACATGTTCACCGGGATCTTCGACCAGATCCTCGCCTTCGCGAGCGGCAAGCCGATCAACGTCGCGAACCCGGAAGCGCTAAAGCGCTGACGGAAACATCGTCACGCTGAACCGGGCGGCCACGCCTCGGAGCTCCTCGACGATCGCGCGGGGCAGCGGGATGCCGTCGCGGGTACGCTCGGCGAGCGTGCGGCTGCCGCGCTCGCCGGGCATGAGGACCTCGCCGCCGCCGGCTGCGTGAGGCAGCGCCTTCAGCGCGGTGATCAGGCGGTCGACCTCGGCTCGGAACGCCTCGGGCTCGCCGAACCGGCGCAGGTTGATGGCGAGCGCGAGGCCGTTCTGTCGATGCCGGTTGCCGTCGGCCGCGCCCTCGAGCGCCCCGGCGATGATCGGGTTCGACACGACGAGGCTCGTGATGAGCTCGATCATCAGCGACAGGCCCGATCCTTTGGGGCCGCCCAGCGGCAGCGGGATCAGCGCTTCCTGGGGATCGGTTGTCGGATTGCCGTTCCGGTCGAGGGCCCATCCCGGGGGGATCGGCTGGCCGATCTTCCGGGCCTGAACGAGCTTCCCCCGGGCGACGACGCCCGTCGACATGTCGAGGACCACCGGCCCGCGCTCTCCCCCGGGAACCGCGATCGAGATCGGGTTCGTCGACACGCCGGCGACGCGCGTGCCGTGATACGCCATGAAGGGACCTGACGCGGCCAGCGCGATCGCCGCCATGCCTTCCTGCGCCGCCATCAGCGTGTAGTAGCCGAGCGCCGCGGTGTGGGTCGTCGCCCTCACGAGGGCGAGGCCGACGCCGGCGTCGCGAGCCTTCCGCACGGCCGCGCCCATCGCCATGGTCATCGCGATCGGCCCGGCGGCGCGGTCCGCGTCGACGAGGACCGAGGCCGCGGTCTCGGTCCCGATCTTGATGGCCGGCCGCAAGTTCAGATCACCGTCGTCGATGAGCCTCAGGTACATCGAAATCCGCGACACACCGTGAGAATCCACGCCGCGCAGATCCGCCCAGACCAGCACGTCGGCCACGGTCGCGGCGTCCACGTCCGACATCCCGGCCCGCACGAACACGTCTCGCGTGAAGCGCCGGAGGGCGTCGGCCGTGGTGGTAGTGGCCGCCGCGCCCGCGCGGGCCGATTCGCTCATCGCGATGGGGAAGACACCGGGAAGTACTTGTCGAGCCAGTTGCGCACGAGTGTGATGACCAGCGTGTTGCGCTCCGAGAGCACAAAGTGATCGACTCCCGCCACCAGATGCAGGTCGGTGGGCTGCCCGGCGTGCCGGAAGAGATCGATCGACTGCTCGGTGGGGGTGACGGAGTCGTTCGCGGGGTGCAGGAGCAGGAGCGGCCGCGGTGAGATCTTGCCGACCACGTCGTTGGCCTTGAACGCGTACATGCTCTCGACCACCTCGAACGGAAACTCCATGATCGAGCCCGACGCGACATTCCCCCGCAGGGCGGGCGGAATCGGGACGATGTCGTAGCGCGGGACCATGATCGACTCGCCCGTCCGCTCGCGGCGCCGCCGGCCCTCCTCGAGCATGCCGGCGAACCGCTTCCAGGCCTCGGGCGATTCGTGCTGCTTGCGAAACTTCTTCTCTCCGTCGCCCCAGCCGCCGGCCGAGACGCACGCAGCGACCCGTTGGTCCACGCCAGCCGTGTAGACGGCGACCGCGGCGCCGAAGCTCGCCCCCATCGCGCCGATGCGGTCGGGATCGATCTCGGGCCGGCTCGCGAGGAACGTGAGCGCGCTCCTCGTGTCCTCGACCTGCTCCAGGCAGATCACCCGCCCGCGAACGCCCTCACTCTCGCCGCAGCCACGCATGTCGAAGCGGAGCGCCGCGTACCCGAAATCCACGAACATCTTCGCGGTGGCCACGCTGCCGCCGCTGTCCTTGTTGCTGCCGAACCCGTGCAGTACGAGGAACGCGGGCCGGCGCTCGCGCTGAGCGCGTCCGTCGGGCGCGTGCAGAACCCCCGCGAGCTTCAGACCGTCGGACACGAAGGAAACGCGCTCTTCCATGCCGTCCTCCTTGCACCGCCGTGCGGTCGGGCGTACGTGACCTTAGGAGGACAGCGCGACATTTGTCAACGTGGACGCCATATCAGTGCTTGACGGCCCCGTGATCAGCGCGGTATCAGCAGACGGAGGCGGAAACAATGCGCTTCGGCGTGTACCTGCCCACCTTCGCGTGGCGCGATCTCGGCTTCGAGCAGGCCGCCCGCGTCAAGGAGTTCGCTCGAAAGGCCGAGGGCCTCGGGTTCGACGCGCTCTGGGTGGCCGAGCACTTCCTGGAGGCGCCGGGTCTCTACGGCACGGTGTGGATGTCGCCCCTTCTCTGCCTGGCCCACGCCGCCAGCGTCACGACTCGAATCCGCCTGGCCACCGGGCTCTTGATTCTGCCCTACTACCATCCGGTCACCCTGGCCCGTGAGATCCAGACGCTCTGGCACCTGTCGGGCGGGCGCTTCGTGCTCGGCGTCGGGCCCGGCTGGGACCGGCACGAGTTCGAATCGCTCGGCATGCGGCTCGGCGAGCGCGGCCGCCGCACCGACGAGATGATCGCCGCGCTGCGCATGCTCTTGACCAGGCGCGACGTGAGCTTCGCCGGGCGCTACCATCGCTTCGAGCGCGTGTCGATCGAGCCATTGCTGCCGCGGTTCCCCGAGCTCTGGGTCGGCGGGGGCTCGAAGATCCAGACGGGACTCTCCCCCGACAAGCCCTACATCGCCCCTGCGGTGCTGGCTCGGATCGCGAGCTCCGACGGTTGGCTCGCCCGCGCGGCCGGAAGCCAGCAGATGGTCAAGGACGACGTCCAGACGATTCGGGCGTACCTGCAACAGATCGGACGCGACCCGGGCACGCTACGGTACGGCCACCTGAACTTCGCTCACCTCGTGAACACGACCGACCGTGAGGAGGCGCTGAAGCTCCAGCGGCCCGCCTTCGAGCGGGTGATGGGCACTCACCGGTCGTTCGAGCACCTGCAGCAGTCCTACTTCCTGGGCACGACGCGCGAGATCGTCGAGCGCATCCGCGACCTGGAGGTCGCCGGGATCCAGGACATGGTCCTGGCCACCTGCGATGACGATCTCGAGCAGCTCGAACGATTCGCCAGCGAGATCGTCTCCGTCGTCAGTTCTTCTTGAGCCGCACCTCCTCCAGCGCAAAGGTCCGGCCCTTTTCGCGGCTCGTCACCTCGCGTATACTGCGGCACCATCATGAATGAACCCGTGACCGTCGAGAAATTCGCCGTCGGGCAGTCCGTGCGTCGCCTGGAAGATCCGCGCCTCCTCCGGGGGTTCGGGCGGTACTCGGACGACGTGAACCTGGCCCATCAGGCCTACGCCGTCGTCGTCCGCTCTCCCCATGCTCACGCGGCCATCCGGTCCGTCGATACCTCAGAGGCCCGGAAGGCCAGCGGCGTTCTGGCCGTGCTCACGGGCGCTGACCTCGCCGCCGACGGGCTCGGCGATTTACCGACCGACAAGGCGCGAAAGCGGCGCGACGGATCTCCCGCATTCGCCCCGCCGCGGCCGGCGCTGGTCCGCGACCGCGTCCGTCACGTCGGCGACCCTGTCGCGCTCGTCGTCGCCGAGACGCCCGAGCAAGCGGCCGACGCCGCCGAGCTGGTCGCCGTCGACTACGAGCCGCTGCCGGCGGTGGCGGCGACGGCCGACGCCGCGCGTCCGGGGGCACCGGCGGTGTGGGCGGAGGCGCCGGACAACGTGGCCTTCGTCTGGGAGGCCGGCAACAAGGACGCGGTAGCGCGCGCCTTCGCGGGCGCCGCCCACGTCACCCACCTCGACTTCGTGGTATCGCGGGTGGCGGCTGCGCCGCTCGAGCCGCGCGGGGCCGTCGGCGAGTGGGACCGACGCGCGGGCCGCTACACGCTCCACACGGGCATCCAGGCGCCGCACGGTCTGCGCCAGCTGCTCGCCGACCAGGTGTTGCGGGTGCCGCAGAGCCACCTGCGTGTCGTCACCGGAGAGGTCGGTGGAAGCTTCGGGATGCGCAGCGGCGTCTATCCCGAGCACCCGCTGGTGCTGTGGGCGGCGAAGCGGCTGGGTCGGCCGGTCAAGTGGACGTCCGACCGGCGCGAGGGCTTCGTGACCGACGAGCACGGTCGCGACAACGTCTCGACCGCCGAGCTGGCGCTCGACGCCAACGGAAAATTCCTGGCGCTGCGCGTCGGCATCACGCTCAACGTCGGTGCCTATCTCACGCCCCGGAGCGCAGGCCCGGGCACCAACAACGTCGGCGGCGTGGCCGGGGTCTACACGACGCCCGCAATCCACGTCCAGACCACGGGCGTGTACTCGAACACGACGCCCACCGGGCCGTACCGCGGCGCCGGGCGCCCGGAGGCGACGTATGCCATCGAGCGCGTCATCGACGTGGCTGCCCTCGAGCTCAAGATCGATCCGGTGGAGCTGCGCCGCCGCAATCTGATCCCGCCCACGGCGATGCCGTTCAAGACGGGCCTCGTCTTCACCTACGATTGCGGCGACTTCGGCCGGGGCATGGACATGGCGCTCGAGCTCGCGGACCGCGCCGGGTTCGAGAAGCGTCGCGCCGAGGCGCGGCAGCGGGGCAAGCTGCGTGGCCTCGGCATCGCCAACCCGGTCGAGGTCGCCGGCGGACCCTACACGGCCATGAACCCGGATACCGCCGAGCTGCGGGTCAATCCCGATGGTTCCGTCTCGCTGTTCGCCGGCTCGACGTCCATGGGCCAGGGAAACGAGACGGCGTTCGCCCAGATCGTGAGCGACCGGCTCGGCGTGCCGCCCGAGCGTATTCAGGTGTTCTGGGGCGATAGCGATGCGCTCGGCGCCGGGCGCGGCAACGGCGGCTCGGGCGCCCTCACCGTCGGCGGCTCCGCCGTGACGCGCGCGACCGAGAAGGTGATCGAGCGCGGCCGGCGTATCGCCGCGCGTCTGCTGGAGGCCGCGCCGGAGGACATTGTTCATCGCGACGGGAAGTTCACGGTGACGGGCACGGACCGCGGCGTGACGTTCGCCAACGTGGCGCGCGCCGCCTATGTGCCGCGCCAGCTCCCGCAGGGCATGGAGCCGGGCTTCAGCGAGCAGGCGGCGTTCACGCCGCCCGCCGTCACGTTTCCCAACGGGTCGCAGATCTGTGAGGTCGAGATCGACGAGGAGACCGGGGTCGTGCGTATCGTGCGTCACTCCGTCGTCGACGACGTCGGGCGCATGGTGAACCCCATGCTCGTGAAGGGGCAGATCCACGGCGGCGTGGTCCAGGGCCTCGGCCAGGGCCTGTTCGAGGAGCTCGCCTACGACCCGACGACGGCGCAGTTACTCGCGGGGTCCTTCATGGATTACGTGATGCCGCGCGCCGACGACATGCCCCTCTTCGACGTGGACTCGCACGAGGTGCCGACACAGGTGAATCCCCTCGGCGCCAAGGGTGTGGGGGAGGCCGGCACGGTGGGCGCGTTGCCCGCGCTGCTGAACGCGGTCAACGACGCGCTGGCGCCGCTCGGCGTACGCCACCTCGACATGCCGGTGACGTCCGAGCGCGTCTGGCGCGCGATCCGAGACGCGAAAGCTCGTCGCTGAGCGGCCCGGAGGCTCTGTGGCGACGATCGTCCGCGGCGGCCGTGTCCTCGACGCCCGCGCCCACCGCGCGGACGCCGCCGACGTCCTGATCACCGGCGACACCATCACCGAGATCGGCGCGCCCGGGCTGGCGGCGCCGACGGACGCGACCGTCGTGGACGCGCACGGCAAGCTCCTCCATCCCGGACTGATCAACGCCCACACCCACGCCCACGGTAACCTCGCCAAGGGCATGGGCGACCGCTGGACGCTCGAGCTCTTGCTCACGGCCGGACCGTGGATCAGTGGCGGCCGCTCGCTCGAGGAAAAGCACCTGAGCGCGAAGCTCGGCGCGGTGGAGATGGTGCTGAAGGGCTGCACGGCCTGCTACGACCTGCCGCTGGAGTGGCCGGCGCCGACCGCCGAAGGGCTCGGCGCGGTCGGCAGCGCCTACGCGGCGGTCGGCATGCGCGCGGTCGTGGCCCCGATGGTCGCCGACCGCACTTTCTTCGAGGCCATTCCCGGTCTCATGGAGGTGTTGCCGCCGCCGCTGCAGCACGATGTCGAGAAGCTACGCCTGGCGCCGTGGAAGACGAGCGTCGACAACATGCGGAAGGCGTTGCACGAGTGGAAGCTCGATCGCGACCAGGTGCGCCTCGCCGTCGCCCCGACGATCCCGCATCACTGCTCGGACGAGTTCATCCGCGCCTGCGCCGACCTCGCCCGGGAGCACGGCGTCGGTCTGCACACCCACGTCGCCGAGTCCAAGGTGCAGGCGATCGTCGGGCTCAAGCGCTACGGTAAGACGCTGACCGGCCATCTCGACGACCTCGGCGTGCTCGGCCCACACTTCACGGTCGCCCACGGCGTGTGGCTCGACGGGGACGACATGCGGCGGCTCGGCGCCCACGGTGCTTCCGTCGCGCACAACCCGGGCAGCAACATGCGGCTTGGCAACGGGCTCGCCGACATGCGGGCGATGCTCGAGCGCCGTGTGAACGTCGGCCTCGGGACCGACGGCGCCAACTGCTCCGACAACCTGAACATGTACGAGGCGATGCGCCTGGCCTCGTTCGTCTCGAAGGCGCAGCGCCCGGACCTCGAGCGCTGGGTGACGACCGAAGAGGTCGCGAGCGCGGCGACGGAGGGCAGCGCGCAGGCGCTCGGCTTCGAGGGCCGCCTCGGCCGGCTGGCGCCGGGCTACAAGGCTGACATCGTGTTTCTCGACCTCGGGCACGTCAACTGGATCCCGTTCAACGATCCGACCAACCAGCTCGTCCACACCGAGGACGGCAGCGCCGTCTCGCACGTGATGATCGGCGGCCGGATGATCGTGCAGGATCGCCGCCTGACGACGGTCGACGTGGCCGCGCTCGCCCGCGAGGCCGAGGCTGCGCGAGAACGTCTGGCCCGGCTCAACGCGCCGGGGAAGGAGCTCTACGAGCGGCTGGCTACGGTCGTCGGTCGATTCTGCCCCGGCCTCGCCCACGTCCCGTACCACATCACGCGCTACGTCGGCGGGGCCTGACGCGCGTCCGGCGGGCCCCGGGATTCACTCAGGGTCCGTCATCCCTCGTGGAAGACGAGACCGCTCATTGGATAGTGGCGCCGGTTGAGTGTCCACAGACGGAGGCCGGCCGTGCTGGCCGCGGCGGCGACCAGCGCGTCGGCGATCTGCACCCCGTGCGATCGCGAGTAACGAGACAGATACGCGCCGGCGCGGCGTCCCACGACCGCGTCGAGCACGACCTCGCCCCGAGTGTGGAAGAACGCCTCGGTCACGGCTTCCTCGCCCGGGCGAACCCCGGCCCATATCTCCGCGAACGACACGGCGCAGCAGTACGTCGGCACGCCTCGATGCTCGATGGCGCGAATGCCATCGCTGATCTCCCGTCGGCCACGAAGCGCCTCGATGATGACGTCGGAGTCGAGAAGGATGCCGGTTACGGCCGTCGAAGGCGGCGGAGCCGGTGAGTATCGTGTCGAAGCCGCTTCACGTACCCGCTGGTGTCGCCGATATCGGTGCGGTTTCGCCATAGGCCCTCGATGGCACGCAGGGTCGCCTCACGCTCATCCGCGCCCGCGCCATACGCGCGCACCAGGGCGTCGCGCACCAGCTCGGAGATGGTGCGTCCCTGCTGCCGAGCGAGTCCCCGCAGGCGCCGGTGGACCGCTTCGTCGAGGTAGAGTTGCGTCCTGATCATAGTGATGTATATACATCGCCGCCTGGGGCTCGGTCAACACGGACGCGAGATGTCCTCAGCGCGCCGGAGGCTCACCTCGGGGAACCGCCAGAATCGCCCGTCGTGCGAGGCGGTGTCCTCGCGCCAGAGCTTGAGGAGGATCTCGATGGCCTCTTCCGGAGCTTGGTGAACTCGCCCGGCCGCACGCTCTTGCCGATCCCAAAGTCGAACCGCCCGCGCGCGAGATTGTCGAGCGTGGCCGCCTCCGCGGCGAGCCGCAGCGGATGATGAAAGGGCAGGACGTTCAAGTTGGGGCTCGGCAGGAGCGAGTAGCCGGTGAAATGGTGCGCGGCAAACCAGCACTCGCCGAAGCCGAGGGCTTCTGCCAGCGTGATCTGGTCCAGCATCTCGGCGTAAGCCTGGTCGTGAGGCACGCCGCGCCCCTGGCAATAGTAGAAGAGTCCGAAGTCCATGGATCAGCGTCCCTGGAGTGCCGGCTTGCCCTCTTTGAAGGCCCCACGAATCCAGGCGCTCAGGAGCCGCACGCGGGGGACGCTCTTGAGATCGGGATGGACGAGCAGCCAGTAGTCGGCGCTGAGCTCCGCGATGGGCGCCGTGAGCCGCACGAGCGCCGGGTCCGCGTCGCCGACGAAGCAGGGCAGGACGCCGAGACCGGCCCCCGCCCGGATCGCCTCGACCTGCAATGAGAACCGCGAGGCGCGCACCCGCGGCTGCTGATCGCCAAGATGCTCCATCAACCAGGCCATCGTACGGAAATACTCGTGCGGCGCGTCGTAGGCGACCCATGGGCACGCGCGCCAGCGGGCGTCGGTTCTCGTCGCCGGCTGAGCTTCGACGAGGCGCGTCGCGCCGTAGATCGCCGCGGCGATAGTCCCGAGCCCGACCCGGACCAGGTGACCGCGAGCCGGCAGGCCGTGCCGAATGAACAGGTCAGCCTCTCGGCGATCGAGGTCGGGCTCCATGTGCGTCTCGTCCAGCTCGACCGTGAGGTCACGATGCGCGCCCGCCAGGTCAGCCAGGTGCGGCGCGAGGAAGCGCGCAACCCACTCGCCGGCGGCCACGCGCACCACGCCGCCGGCGTCATCCCCGAAGGCCATCCGGCGACGGTCGATGGCGGCAGCGGCGTCGGCCATGCTTTGCGCCATCGGCAGCAGGTGCTGGCCCCACTTCGTCAGGCGATGACCATCCGGGGTGCGCTCGAAGAGGCGCGTGCCCAGACTCTGCTCGAGCTGACGTAGGTGCCGGATGACTGTCGGCTGGCCGAAGCCGAGCGCACGCGCGGCTCGCCGCAAGCTGCCGGCCTGGGCGACGGCAAGAAAGACGCGCAGATCGTCCCAGTGCACGCCGTCAGCTTAGCAACTTCGACGGGATGGACGTGCTCCGAATCCGGAGCGGGGTGATTCACACTTGGCGGCTCCCGCTGGCGAAGGGAAGGTGGTGCACTGACCTGCGAGGAGGACACGCGATATGGATGACTACGAATATCTCGCTCAGTACCTGGTCAGGGAGCGCATCCGCGAGGCCGAGGCGCGTGGGGCGTATCATTCGATGCTGCAGGAAGCGCGCCGGGGAACGGTAGGCCGCGACAGCGCCCGGCCGGGGCGATCCGGGCTCCGGTGGCTCACGTTCCTGGCCTGGGTCGCTCATCTCTCTCTTCCCAAGATCTGCAATAGGCTCTAGGCTAGCCGGCGTGTACCTGGACCCGAGACTCTGGGCGCTGACCGTTGGCGTGCGCGGTCGGATCGCCTACACCGTCCTCGTCGGCCTTGCCGCCGTCGCGGCCGGGATCGCGCGGCTCGCCCTTCTCGGCTGGCTCCTTGGCCGCGTGCTGGCGGGCGAGCCGCTCGCCGCGCTCACGTCAGCCATCGTGCTGACGGCGGGCGCCCTCGCGGCGCGCAGTGCGCTCGACTACGCCCGCACGATGGTCGCGCATCACACCGCCGCCCGCGTGCAGCAGCATTTGCGCCAGACGCTCTACGCGCAGGTCGCCACCCTGGGTCCGGCCCACTTCGCGCG
>JAHFDK010000371.1 GCA_023249095.1 Candidatus Rokuibacteriota bacterium
CTTGAGGACGCGAACATGGACAAAGCATGGTCAGCCGAGTGGCTCCGCCGTTTCAGTGCAGCCGACCCGGCCTCGCTAATGGATCTGTACAGGGACGACGCATCGTTCGAGGACGTAACCTTGGGCCAGCGGGTATCAGGCAAGACTGACCTGGCCGGGTTTTTCGGCGCATTCATGAACCGGGCGGAGCGCATGAATCGATTCACGTTCCTTCGGTACCTGGGCGATGCCAAGAGCGGCGCGATCGAGTGGATGTGGGAGGCCAGGCACGAGGGCGATTTTCTCGGTCAACCAGCCCGGGGTAAGACCACGTCGGTTCGCGGGGTATCGGTCCTCGAGTTCGATGGAGGTAAAGTCCGTGAGCAGCGTGACTACTGGGATGCCCGTACTCTTCTCGCGCAGCTTGCAGCTGCGCAAAGGTAGAGTAACGCTCGCCGGGAAGCGCCGCGTGCGTCCTAACTTTAGTTGGAGCGGACACGCAAAAAGCCGCGCGCCGCTCAACATCGCGTTGGGCGGATATCAAGGAACGCCCTGGACCCGTCACGTAGCGTCGGAGTCCAGCCGGGGCAGAGTCGCCACGGAGGTCATCCGCGAAGATGATGAGGGAGTAGAGCCGGTACGATGAGCGAGCACGTGGATCGAGAACGGCGGACGGCTCGGCTCGTTCGAGCCTGCTACGCGCACTACGTCTCGCCCGGAAATGCCACCGCTGAGCAACTTTACGCGCTCTGCAAGCTGACATGGATCACCAAGGGCGGCGCGAACCTGGACGATGGTTTGCCAGACAACACCCGAACGGTGGTCGGGCCAGCTCTGCGCGCGCTCACCGGCGCCAGCGTCACCGCTACCTCGATGCGCGAGCTTCCAGAACAGCTCAAACAAGCCAGAGCGGCGCCCGAGATCGTGCGCCTCGTCGCAAAACCTGTTGGATTCGTCAACTTCTACACAGCGTTTAGGAAGGTGGCCCGGACCTGGATCGCCGCGCACGTGCGCGACGTAAATAGGATGGTGAAGCTCGTCGTCCGCGCCTCGAGTGATCCCGAGGCGCGTGAAGCATATGCCATGCTGGACAAGCTCGCGCCGCTGCCGCGTCGCGGTGGCGGTGGCATGCCGGCGGTCGCACTCGTCAGCCCGATGCTCGCCTGCCTCGACCCGCGCGGCCGGTCCCCAATCATCAACAGCCGCGCCTCAGTCCGGGAGCGACTCCAACGCCTCGGGCTCCGTCACGCCACCGTAGGCGAGCAGTTCGATGGCCTCGTGAATCTCATCGGGCAGGCTGGCATTCAAGATGCCTTCGATCTCGACACGTCGGACGTGGACGACATCGTCGCCGCGTTCGAGGGGGAACCTCGCTCAACCGCTGCGCCGCGTCGCGTCTCTCCACCGCCATCCAGGGCCACAAAGGCCCTGGACGAGCACGATGATGCGGATGTCGAGTTCTTCCGGCGCGCCAGCAGGGTCAAGATGCGCCGCCTCCATCACACGATGACCAACGCCCTCCGGCACTTCTGCAAAAGCCGCGGCCTAGTGGTCGAGGAGGGTTCGTCGCACGAATGCATGTTCGACGCGCGTGTCCGCGCGCACGACGGCGACCGCCACTTGCTCGTCGAGGTCAAGACGGACAGCGAACAGCCAACGTGCCGGCTCGCGGTCGGGCAGCTTTTCGATTACCGCCGCCAGCTTAGTGACCGGGGTCGAACCGATCTCGGCGTGCTCTTCCCCAAGAAGCCCAGCGCCGAAGCGAAGGCGCTCCTCGAGGACGTAGGCGTCAAGGCGCTGTGGTTCACCACTGGCATGAAAGCTGTAAGGGGGTTCAAATCCCCATGAGCCACGCAATCGCGTCCGTTGGCCGGGTCTGGGCGTGCCACTGTCCTTGCTCTCTCCGACCCCCAATCTCATCCCACCGCCCAACCTCAGCGTTCAGCGGACGCCGAGACGGCGCCGCTGACGCTGGACGTTAGGCTTCGCAATCAAGGAGGGCGCATGGTCGAGAACGGCAGCGCACGCGAGATCAAGGTAACCCTCCTCGGAACGGGAACCCCGGTGCCGGCCATGAATCGATTCGGCCCTAGCACCCTGGTCGAAGCAGGCGGTCAGACGTTCCTCTTCGATGCCGGCCGAGGTGCCATGCAACGCCTCGCCCAGATCAGGGTTCGCTGGCAGGACGTCGATGGCCTATTCCTGACACACCTTCATTCGGATCACGTCGTTGGCTTTCCGGATCTCTGGTTGACAGGCTGGCTCGTCGGCTCCGGCCGCGACAGGCCACTCCTTGTGTGGGGGCCAAGGGGAACGAAAAGGATGATGTCGCATCTCGAGCAGGCCTATGACTTCGACATCCGGATCCGGCTGTATGACGATCGGACCGCGCCCGACGGCGCCGTTATCCTCGCCGAGGACATGAATGAGGGAGTGGTCTTCGAGAAAAGCGGATTGACGATCACGGCGTTCGAGGTTGATCACACGCCGGTCAGGCCAGCGTTCGGCTTCCGCGTGGACTACAGCGGTCGCTCCGTTGTGCTCTCCGGCGATACCCGCGTCTCAGAGAATCTCATTCGACACGCTCAGGGGGCCGATCTCCTCGTCCACGAGGTGGCCTCACCTGAATCATTTCAACGGGCGGGCGTCAGTCCCGAACGAGCCAAGCAGGTGATCGCGCACCACGTGACTCCAGAACAAGCCGGAGAGGTCTTCGCCAAGACAAAGCCAAGACTCGCGGTGTATTCGCACATCGTCCAGGCTGACGCGTCTGAACAAGATCTGATACCGCCGACGCGACGGACATACTCAGGAGCCGTGGAGGTTGGCGAGGATCTCATGGTGATCGTAGTGGGAGAGAAAGTCGAAGTTCGCCGACCGGGCGGCTCCTTGCACTAAGGTGTCGCCTAGAGGCGGTCGCCGGCGTTCAACGGAGCCTAACAACATCGTGGAGCGGACCGGCCCAGAGCGGCCGGCCGCTCACGATGAGCGTTAGGTGACTAGCGATGCTCCAGAACGACGACCGGATCGCACAGCCTGCGCGGGGCCGGCTTTTTCCAGTGAGCGTCGCGGAGACGGTAAGATTCATCCGCCAGCTAGGATTCGCGGCGCCGACGTACCGCAAGCGCCTGGACATCACTTTCCGCAATGCGGAGCCTTCGGACGACCATGGCATCAATGTCGCCGCCTTCTATCCAGCCGACGAGATGATCGTCTACTCCTTCCCCGATGACTTTGACCGCTCCCGGGCAAAGTCATTACTCGAGAGGGCGCTTCACGAGTTTGCATGGCTGGCCAAGGATGCTCCTTCCACCGACCGACATCAGACAGCAGTCTCATTGCGGGCGTACTTTAAGGCTCCGGCGTGCCTCACGATTACGAGGAGACGGCGGCGCGCCACACTGGCAAAGTACCGGGGCGACGCGAAGTTTTCACATGCGTTCAAGCCCAAAGGCATGAAGACTGATGAGCGAGTCGTCCACACACTGGACGTTACCTAACAAGCGGCTGGAGCGGCCCGGCGGAAAGGCGTGTGCTGGACACCATGCCTGGTCGGCGCCGGCCGCTCAGCCGCAACGTTATGCGTACTGAGGGCGGGCTTGCCGCTGGAGATCGAGGAGCGGAGAATGCGGGCATGAGCAGCGTCGTCGAGGTTGTCCCGTCCCGCGGGGCCCCCGCCCGGTGGCTGTTGGCCATGGGAATCGCGAGTTGGGTTTTGGCCGCTGCGAACTTGCTGATACCGCTTTTTGCCTTGGCGCAGAACCATGCCGTGATCACGCCGAGCCAACTAGTGTGGAAGCCGCTCATCCCCGGCGTGGAAATGGCCGTCGTCTCTGGCGACCCGGACAAGAAGGGCGGCCTGTACGTGATCCGCATCCGTAGCAAAGGGGAGGTCAAAGTGCCACCCCACTGGCATCGGACCGACGAACACGTCACGGTATTGGCGGGCTCGTTCTTGATGGCGCGTGGCGACAAGTACGATGCGTCGAAGCTGATCGAGTTGAAGGCTGGCGCACACTCCCTGATGCCGGCGACCATGCCCCACTTCGGCCTGCACAAGGCCGGGAATGTGGTCGAGGTGTACGGTGAAGGGCCCTTTGCCCCGACATTCGTTAATCCGGAAGACGACCCGAACAGAGCCAAGAAGAAGTGAGCGCGCGACGCTCCAGGTCAAACTGAGACACCGCCCCAGCCCCGCTCCGACATCATCCCGAAGAGTACTTGGCTGTTGAGCGCACGCTGCGCCGCCGCGAGCTTGGAGCCGACGGGACGCATAACAAACCGCTTCAGCGGACCGGCTTCGCCGGCCGCTGAGCGCTGCCGTTAGGTGGCGCGATGCGCGATCCTTCGTTTTTCCTCGCGTGGTTGATGATGTGTGCTCTTTCACTCCTGAGCAGCGCTTACCCCTCGGTCGGTCGTTTTCTTGTGCAGTCCGCCTTCGCAAGAAGTGCTCTGGTCGTTGCGGTTGTTTTGCTCGGATTCGCACTATTCGTCGCGTACTCGAACGAAATGACCCCGCTTATGGCGTTTTACATCGCCGCGGGGGCGGCTCCATTGCACCAACTGCTTTTGCTCCGCTACCTGTACAGACGCTTCATCGAACGTAACGGCCGCAATCCTCAGTTTGTCACTCGCGGCTCGCCTCAAGCCGATAAGAGATTCGCTACCACGAACATCATGCTTGGGGCTTTTCCATACGCCGTTCTAGCCTTGATCCTTGCCAAGCTAGGCCGCTAACGCGATGCTCGCGACACCTAACCAGCCGCTCCACCCGCCGCTTCGCGCAAGCGCGCTCAGCGCGGGTGAGCGCCGGCGTTAGACCGCGAAGGAGCAATCTCCGTGGGTTTCTTCGAGCTTTCCGCGCCGGTGCACATGCTCGATAAGGCGCGCCGTGAGCTGGACCGCCTCGAGCGAGTTCTGGACATTGACAACGTGTTAAATTTTTTCGTTACCGCATATCACATCAAGGACTACGTCGAATCGTCGGGACGTATTCCGAAACCAGCGCTTGAGAAACTCTTTGAAGATCCGGACATGCGGTTCTGCCAGGCCCTCTGCAACAAAGGGAAACATCTGGTACTCACGCGTTCTGCCGACCCCTCCACTAGAATCCGCAGCAGCCTCGTCGGGGCCGGATACGTTGGTGAAATGATGATTGGCGGTGGCGAGGATTGGCTCGTTCAACTCGACGGCGAATCACGCGAAGTTAGAACTCTTGCGCGCTCGGTGCTCTCGAAGCGGCAACGATTTCTCGACCAG
>JAHFDK010000372.1 GCA_023249095.1 Candidatus Rokuibacteriota bacterium
GGGAGGCGATCCATGTGCTATTCGGCTCGTTCCACACGCACCAGTACCACTCCCCGACACGTTCCGGGCCCCACTGCTCCAGACAGTTCCAGACGACGTCGGCACACCGGATCGCGAACCAGCGCACCGCGCGCGGGTCGTCGGCCCGCCGATGAAACTTGGCAAATGTCACCATCGCGACCGCGCCGACGTTGAGCACGGCCTGCACGTACGCGGCGAAGAGCTCCCAGTCGGCCACAGGGTCGGGTGCGTACTTGTCGAATAGGAAGATACGGATGATCCGGGTACCCATCTCCCGCAGCCGCGTCCAGAGGCGCTCGCGCTCCGGCCCCAGCGCAAAGTACCACCAGCTGTCGGCTTCGTTGACGCCATACCGGAGCTGCATGCGCCGCTCCGTCCCGGTCCCGGTCCGCTGCACGGCCGGGCCCATTCATGAAGACACCTTCATCGTCTTCGTTAGAAGAGCGTGTAGATGAAGGGGGCGACTGCGGAGCTCTGCGCAAAGATGATCAGGAACCCGAAGATCAACAGGAGAACCGCCAGCGGAGTAAGCCACCACCATTTGTGCTGCCAGAAGAACGCGAGCAGCTCTCCGGCGATCCCCAGACGGTCGACGAGTCCGGCCATGAATCGCATAGGCCCTTACCTCGCTTGCGGCTTCTCGACGACGCACTCGCCGAGCACCAGGACATCCATCCCGCTCTGATTGAACGTGTTGAAGGCTTCCGCTGGGGTGTTCACGATGGGCTCGCCCTTAAGGTTGAAGGACGTATTGAGCAGCACGGGCACGCCCGTCGCCTTCCCGAAAGCCTCGATGAGCTTGTAATAGCGCGGACTCACCTCCTTACTCACCGTCTGAAGCCGGCCCGTGCCGTCGACATGCGTGACAGCTGGGATGATGGCCTGCTTCTCGCCGCGAACGTCCACGACATAGAGCATGAACCGGGCGGGGTAGTGGCGGGCGGCCTCCGACAGGACGAAGTACTCCTCGGCTCGTTCCACCAGCACCGACGGCGCAAAGGGACGGAACGGCTCCCGGAACTTGATCTTTGTATTCACGATGTCCTTCATGTCAGGCCGCCGGGGGTCGGCCAAAATTGATCGGTTCCCGAGCGCCCGTGGCCCCCACTCGAACCGCCCTTGGCTCCAGCCGACCACTTTCCCGCCTTGTAAGCGATCCACCACGCGCTCGATCAATCGCTCCTCGTCGTCGATCCGCTCGTACGGGATGTTCTCCTGGCGCAGGAAGCGCTCACTGACGTCGAGCGGATGTTCCTCGCCCCAATAGGCGTGCTCCATCACGAACTGTCGCGGCTTCCCGAGCACTGTGTGGTAGGCGTACAGCGCCGCGCCGATCGCCCCGCCACCGTCGCCCGCCGACGGCTGCACGTACACCTCGTCGAAGGGGGTCTCCCGCAAGATCCGCCCATTCGCGACGCTGTTCAGGGCGACCCCGCCGGCCATGCAGAGTTTCCGCAGGCCCGTTTCCCGCTGGAGGGCCCGGGCCATCGTGAGGAGGATCTCTTCCGTCACAGCCTGGATGCTGGCTGCGATGTCGGCGTAGTGCTGGTTCTCGCGCGCCAGCGCCTCGTAGCTCGCCGGCTTGTCGCCGTAGTAGGCGGGATAGCCGCTACTGACGGTAAAGAAATTGGCCTTGGGCGACCGTGGCGGTCCGAACAGCGCCTCAAACTTGCTGCTGAATGTTCGGTGCGTCGAGTAGTGGAACGAGAAGTAGTCCATGTCGAGCTCGAAGCTGCCGTCGCCGTAGAGCCGGACGAGCTTTCGTACATTGTCGACGTAACGGGGGGCCCCGAAGGGGGCCATCCCCATCACCTTGTACTCCCCCTCGTTCACCTCGAATCCCAGGAATGCGGTGAAGGCGCTGTAGAGCAAGCCGACCGAATGCGGAAAGCGGATCTCTTTTGCCAGCCGGATCTCCGTCCCCCGTCCAACACCGAGGCTCGCGGTCGTCCACTCGCCGACACCATCGACGGTCAGGATCGCGGCTTCGTCGAACGGCGAGCACAAGAAAGCGCTCGCGGCATGCGACAGGTGATGCTCGCTGAACAGGATCTTCTGTGGTGACACGCTGAGCCGCTTCTGGATTAGATGCTTGATCCAAAGCTTGTCCCCGAGCCAGGTGATCATCGCCTCGCGAAAGAGTCGGTAGGACTGGGGAAACTCTTGGAGGCTCGTGAGGAGGAGCCGTTCGAACTTGATGAACGGCTTCTCGAAGAAGACCACGTAGTCCAGGTCGCGAGCGTCGATCCGGCTAGCTCGCAGGCAGAACTCGATCGCGTGTTGCGGGAACTCGAAGTCGTGCTTTCTCCGCGTGAACCGCTCTTCCTCGGCCGCCGCGACCAGCCGGCCGTCTCGTAGCAGGGCCGCCGCGGCGTCATGAAAGAAGCATGAGATCCCCAGAATGTCCATGGTGCTCCTCAGTACTGGCGCCGCGCGCGCTCGAGTCCCGTTCCCGGCGAGTCCTGGCGGTCGCGCCAGCCACGAGCCGTCCCCGGCTTGATCGCCAGCGGGTCGGTGGTCCATCGCACGACGCCGGCGAACGGTGGAATCACGAGGAAATAGCAGAGCGTCAGCACGAGGCGGGCCTGAAAATCGCCGAGGCGCCGGCCCACGGCCTTCCACCAGGCCCATAGCCGTCGCGCCGCGCTCGGCTGCCCTGCCGGCGTGCGCCCCTGCGTGATGAGCCCTGTGCCCGTCGCCTCGCCCGGGTTCACCTCTTGCCTCCCGCCGTCGACGCCGTTTCGCTGGCCCGCATCGCCCGCTCACGAAACGTTGCGTTCCGCTGCAGGATCTGGAGCAGTTCCTCGGCGATTAACCCATATCCGGTCCTATCGGGGTGCCAGCTGTCCGCCTGGAGGTAGATCTTGCCGAACGACTCGATCGGTCGGTAGAGCCTCCGCTGGGTCGGCGCCGTCTCGACGCTGAATTCTCTGATGTGCGGCACGTCAAGCCCCGCCCACCGCCCTTCCGCACCGCTATTGGTGTACACGTAGTAGACGGTGGTCCCGGGCCTGAACCACGCGGCATACGTCCACACCCCGTCTCTAGCACGCTGGTCCCCATGCGTGCCGTCGTCGTACAGCGCGACGTTGTTCGGTACCAGGCTCCCCAACTGAGGGTATGGCCCCGCGATGTAAAGGGCCTTCGGCACTGGCAGCGTCCCGACATACACGCGGAATACCACCTCGACCTCGTCTTCAGCGCTCCCGGGCTCGTGCTCGGCGGCGGGAACTAGCCCGAGCGTCCGTTCAAGCTCTGCTTCTACCTTCCGGCGCGCCCCGAGGATCACGGCGTTGCTGTCGAGAAAGGGGACCTTCTCCTCCTGTGCGAGTCGCCGGAGCACGTCCCGATATGGGCCGTTCTCCCAGAGCTCGTTGTAGAGCAGAACGACCTCGGCGGCGCGGCTCCGGACGAGCCGGATCATCTCACGCATATTGTGTTCGTAGTCCTTCAGCGACACTCGCGTCCACGGTTCCAGTTCGTCGAATCGCTGACCGCCGGCGGCGGCCTTCGCCGCTTCCGCCTCACGCTGCAGGTAGTACCCGATCGTCTGCGGGCGGTGTCGCACCATCAGCGCGAGATACTGCAAAAGCCGAAGCACCTCGCTCCTGGCCATGAGATCGCTGACGCTCTTCCTGACGCTGGGCTGCGCCGCGTACACGGCACGATCCTTGTCTCGGTAGCCGGCGAGTTTGGCATCGTTCATCGCGAATCCGAGTAGGACGACGTCGGGCTCCAAACCGAGCACCCGGCTCTTCATCAGCGCGAGCCCCTGATGCGACGAGTACCCCAACAGGCCCAGATTGAGAACCTCGACGTCGAGCCCCGGCAACTCTCGCCGCAGCAGTCGCTCCAAACGCGCGGGATAGGTCTCGTCATCGCTGACGTTCATGCCGAAGGTCCAGGAGTCCCCGAGGCAGACGATCCGCACCGACGACGGTCGCTTCGGCCCGATCGGACCCCGGGCGCGATAGCCTTCGTCGTTCAACCGGATTTCCCACTCCGGATAGTCCTTCCACGATTCCGCCGATGGCGGAAGGAAGGCGCGAAAGAGCGCACGCCGCTCGTCATCGGTGCGCACGGGCTGAAAGATGTCCACATAGCGTCGCGACAGATTCGGCCGATTCCGCCAGATGAGGCTCGAGTCCGGCGCGAGGATTAGCAGATCCTCGAGCCACGGCGGCGTCGGGCCGTAATCGTGGCCGATCACGTACGGGAGCGGCACGTGTGTCACGAACGCATTCCTGACGCCATAGGTCACCCGGACGAGCCCTTCAAGGGTGGTCAACGCCAATACTGTCACGAAGGCCAGACGCCCGACGCGCTTTATTAGCGCCATGCTGGGACAGGCTTCTGTTCCGCGCGGTTTTCGGTCCGGACGCGAGCCTTCCTTCCCAACAGCGTCTGAATACGTCGATGGATGATCGACCCCATCCGCCGATACCCCTCTTCGGTCAGGTGCGATTCATCGATGAAGAACTCGTCCCGCCCCTGAAACTCTGTGAAGATGTCGATCGCGGGGACGTCCAGTTGGTGGCAGCATTATAAGGATCTTTCCCACGAAGCTGCTGCTTATCTCGGCCAGTTTGCCGAATACGCACACCACCGCTCGATCACATCGTCCTCTTCAAGCGTCGGGATACACAGCCGACGATTCAATGGTTCTCCAAGGCGTTAGAGTGCTTGCTTCAGCAATTTGGTGCTCCGCGTATCGAGTGCATGAAGGCTTGGAACCTCGAATCGGTTGCTGTCGACGTCGATCAACAAGAATCGATCATCGCTGAGCCGGCGGACGTTTTCTCCCGCCCCTCGTATCGCTACGTCGCGCCGACCACGGTCCGTTTGCACGTCGAAGTATAAGAGGCCCATCTCGTGGCGGACCGAGCGGATGGATTCGATGACCGCCGTGAGATCCTGTCGGCGCAATTCGTCGCTCAGCACTTGCCGCGAGACGGCGTCGAGATCGGCGGGGTTCAGGAGCGAGCCGATTTCTACGCCATCGGCGTCGAAGAACACGATGTCGAGGTTGGGAGAGGACACGGGAGCAGCCCGGGCGACCCTTACCTGGAGATATGAGCGGCCGTCGATTGTCAGCCGGAACTTCCATGGCGGCGACCGTAAGAGACGGACGGTCTTCGGGTTTATCGCCTCACGCCGCGCGACTCGGACCTCGAGGTTCAAGTTTGCCCGGCACCCGGAGCGCTTCTGG
>JAHFDK010000373.1 GCA_023249095.1 Candidatus Rokuibacteriota bacterium
TCGTAGGGCTCGCGGCCCAGCTGCGCCAGCCCAGCCCCGCCGGTGGCGGCCGTCGACACCTGAAAGCCCGCCTCGCCGAGATATTCGGACACCATCTCGGCGAGGCGGGGATCGTCTTCGATCAACAGAATGCGCGGTGTCACACGTCCAGTTTACCCGCGGCGCCCGTGCCAGCGGCCGATGCGCTCGGCCAGCTGTGTCCTCTGCTCGGGCGTGAGCACGTCGGCCACGTCGGCGAGCGCCTGAGTGAAGCGCATCGACGCCTGTTCGGCCAGCCTGAGCTGGTCGGCGCGGAGGGTCTCGAGGGCGGCGCGGTCGACGCTCTCTCGCGACAACAGCTCGACGGCCTGCCGGCGCGCGTCGTGTATTTTGGCGCGCACCGGCAACAGGTCACGCGCCGCGCCCTTCACGATCGGGGCGAGCTGTTGCTTCTGCGCGTCGGTGGCATCGATCTCGACGTACAGGTGCTTGAGCATCCGGTCGAGGCGCTCATCCACCATTGCGGGATCGAGCGCGGCGCCCATGAAGCCGCCGCGATGCCATCCGCCATGGCCGCCGCCCTGGGCAAACGCCGTGATGCCGATGCCGGACGCCAGGCCGGCGATGACGGTGGCGATCGCCACGCGCCTGACGAAACGGCGGCGCGGTTTCTCTTCGCCGGACGTGGACGGCTGCGGGGTCTGTGTCGTGTTCATCGCTGCTCCTTTGCAAGGGGGTTGTGAACGTCTCGCGTCGCAAGCAAGTCTGGGCGGGTCCGGTTAAGCGCGTTTCTCTGGCAGGTAAAGTTACGTACGGCGCTGCACCGCCTCCTCGCCCGCGGGCGCGGTGATCACATAGCGGCCTTGCTCGTCGCGGCCGAGCGCCTCCAGCCCCCGCACCTCGCCCCAGGCTCGCAGGAAGTCGCGCCACGCCACCGCGGCGTGCGCCTCCACCAGCTCCGCGAAGTGTCGCGGGCGCGCGCGGAGGTCGGCCACCAGCCGTTCGGCGAGCGGGCTCACAGGTAGTCCTCCAGTCGCACGGCGTCCTTGGCGAAGTACCGGAGCCGCTCGTACTGCTCCCTCGGCACGCCCTCCGGGATGGTGGCGTCGATGCCGAGCTTGGCGGTGGTGGGCAACCCGCCCTTGCCGAGTGACCACGCCCGCACGCTCGGATCGATGTGCTTGCCCCGCGCGCCGGGAATGATGAGGACGTCGTGGTCGGCCTGGATGCGGAACGTCATGGCCCAGTCCAGCTCGTCGGGATCGTAGATATTGATATCGTCGTCGGTCACGATGGCCAGCTTCACCTCGGCGACCGAGAGAAGCGCCAGCAGCGCGTTCTTGCCCTCGCCGGGGCGCTTGCGGATGGACGCGATGAGCGTCCAGTAGCAGCAGCCGCCGACGGGCGCGCGAATCGCCACCGGCTCCACGCTCGCGATGCGCAGGGCCTGCAGCCCGGCCGCCTCGATCACGGGCGCGGCCAGCCAGTCGTTCTCCCACGGCATCTGGAGCATGTAGAAGATCGGGTCCCGCCGGTGGGTGATGCATTTCACGCGGAAGATCGGGTTCCACTTCACGTCGCCCGTGATGTGGCTGAACTCGCCGAACGGCCCCTCGTCCGCCGTCCACCCGATGGGCAGCAGCTCGCCCTCCAGCACCAGCTCGGCATCGGCCGGCACCTCGAGGTCGACCGTCCGGCAGCGCACCAGATCGACGGGCGCGCCGTGTAGCCCACCGGCGATGGCGTACTCGTCCACGTCGATCGGCGCCTTGTACGAGGCGGCCAGCATCTCGTAGGGATGGACGCCAACCGCGACCGCGATCTCGAGCGGGCGCCCGGCGTCGAGCGCTCGCTGGTAGTAGCGCCGCATGTCGGACGAGGACACCAGGTCGATGCCCGTATCGCGCGGTGTGCGGTACATCAACCGGTACGATCCGACGTTGCGGCCGTACTCCGGGTCCTTGGACACCACCATGGTCGCGGAGATGTACGGCCCGCCGTCCTTCACGTGCATCAACGGAAGGGGGATCGCGGTCAGATCGACGGCATCGCCCTGCCAGACGACCTCCTGGCACGGACCATCGCTCACCAGCCTGGCGTCGACGGGGCGGCGGATCCCGTCCTCGAAGCGCCGGGCGATATCGGCCTCCGAGCAGCCCATGGCAAGGGCAAGGCGCTTGCGGGTGGAGACGAGCGCGCCCGCCGCGCGCCAGCTCGGGTAGCCCTCGATCGCTTCGAAGAATGTCGCCTCCTTCGCCTGGGCGGCGAGCGCCGAGAAGTGACGGGGATCGACCGCCTTCTTGATTCGGCGCAGCTCGCCCGCGTCTTCGAGGACGCGTAGCGCGTCGCGAAAACCCTGTTTCATGCCCGCCTCACGCTTTCACGGGGATGTAGCGCTTCACCGCTTCGCGCACGCCGGCCCACTGGGCCGGGGTGAGCTTCACCTTGCCGACGAAGGCGTTGGTGAAGAGCTGCTCGGCGGCCGGGACGTCCTTGGCGCCCATGTACGTGATCACCGTCTCGCGCGTCCGCTTGACCATCTCGGGGTCCATCCAGCCGAGACCGTTCTTCTCGATCTCGGGCGCCAGGCCCATCGCCGTCATCACGCCCTGGCCGTGCTTGACGACGTCCCGGTTGGTGGGGCCGCCCTTGAACTCCTTCACCTGCTCCAGGTGGATGTCGATGGACTCGTTGGGGTGCAGGTACGTGTAGGCGAGGCCCTCCATGGTGCCCTGCATGAACCGGTCGCACACGTCGGGCCGCTCCTTGATGGTCTTGCTCTGGGCTGCGAAGACGAGGCTGTACATCTTCACGCCGTAGTCCTCGTACAGCATCGTGTTGAGCTCGAGCCCCTGCGCCCAGACGCTGGGGGCGATCGAGCCGTAGAAGTTACCCTCGCCGTCGACCTGCTCCTCGATCAGCGACTTGATCAGCGCCTCGGGACCCATGAACACCTTCTGGACCTTCGAGTCGTCGATCTTGGTCGCCTTGACGAAGGCCGGCCAGAGCTGGAAGTCGCCGCTGCCCGTGGCGAAGGCCAGCTTCTTGCCTTCGAGGTCCTTGGGAGCTCGGATGCCCTTCTTTGGCAGCGAGAAGATGCCGAGCGGCGACCGGGGCGACAGCATGCCGATGGCGACCAGGTCCAGTCCCTTGCCGACGCAGTTGGTCATCACGCCGAAGTCGATGCTGCCGAAGTCGTACTGGCCGAGCCCGAGCGTCTTGCACACCTCGCCGGAGCCGAAGCCGCGGTCGATGGCGACGTCGAGGCCGCGCTTTTCCCAGAAGCCGAGCTTCTTGGCGACGAACACGTGCGTGTACCCGCCGTGAGGGATCCACGGCAGCGTGAACTTGAGCTTCGTCTGTGACTGCGCCCGGGCAGCCGGAATGCCGGCGGTGACCGTCGCCGCCGTGGCGGCGGTCCCGGCCAGGAAGCTGCGTCGAGTCATTGTCATGGTCGTCTCTCCTCCGTGCCGCCGGTCAGGCGAAACCGCCGCGCGGCGTCTCCGTGCGAACCTGCCAGTACACTACCAGGCGCTCCAGGCCGGCCACGACGCCGTACAGGGCCAGGCCCATCAGGCTCAGCGCCGCGATGGCGGCCATCATCAGCGGCGTGTCCAGGAGCCCGTTGGCCATCACGATGAGGTAGCCGATCCCACGCTGGGCGGCGACGAACTCCGCCACCACCACGCCGATGACCGCCAGCGTGATGGAGATCTTCATGCCGCCGAAGATGAGCGGCAAGGCGTGGGGCAACCGGATCTTCGTGAAGATCTGCCGGCGCGTGCCCATGTACGCCCGCGCCATCCGCACGAAGTCGTCGTCCACGCTCGTGAGCCCGGTCGCTGTGTTGATCACGATGGGGAAGAAGGCGATCAGGAAGGCCAGGAGCAGGCGCGACAGGTCGCCCAGTCCGAACCACACGACGAAGAGCGGCGCCACCGCCACCTTGGGGACGATCTGGGAGACCACGATGAGCGGATAGAAGCCCTTCCGCACGATCTCGGAGTACGTGAGCAGGACGGCCACCACCACGCCGCCTACCAGCGAGAGCAGAAAGCCGAGCACGATCTGGTAGAACGTCGGCCACATGTGCTCGAGAATGAGCGGCGCGCGGCTCCAGAGGACGCCGGCGACGAGGCTCGGCCGCGGCAGGAGCAGCGCCTTCACGCGCAGGGCGGCCACCACCGCCTCCCACGCCACGAGGGCAGCGAGCGTGACCGCCAGCGGCCACAGGAGCGATCGACCCCTCACGGTCGCGTGCCTGCCTCGATCGAGTGCCGCAGCAGCCCGACGTAGCGGTTGAACTCGTCGGCCTCCTGCATGTCCATCGTTCGCGGCCGGGGCAGCTTCACGTCGGTCTCGAAGCCGATGGTGGCAGGCCGGGGGGTCATCACGAGGACGCGGTCGGAGAGGAAG
The DNA here is from genome assembly GCA_023249095.1 of Candidatus Rokuibacteriota bacterium. GTDB lineage: Bacteria > Methylomirabilota > Methylomirabilia > Rokubacteriales > CSP1-6 > AR31. The sequence goes on from JAHFDK010000373.1 coordinate 4,396, forward strand.
ACGGCTTCCCGAATGCTGTGCGTCACGAACACCACGGTCTTCTTGTGCACGTCCCAGATGCGCAAGAGCTCGAGGCCCATCTGGTCTCGCGTCATGGCGTCGAGCGCGTTGAACGGCTCGTCCATCAGGAGAAGGGCCGGATCGTGCACGAGCGCGCGGCAGATGGCCACCCGCTGCTTCATCCCCCCCGACAACTCGTGCGGTAGCTTGGCGGCGAAGTCGTCAACCTTGGCCATGGACAAGAGGTCGCGCGCGCGCCGCTCGTAGTCGGTCCGGCGGAGCCGCAGCATCTCCACCGGCAACAACACGTTGTCGAGGACCGTGCGCCAGGGAAGCAGGACCGGTGACTGGAAGACGATGCCCACGTCCCGCCGCGGGCCCTGGACCTCGACGCCGTCCACCCGGATGCTGCCGCGGCTCGGCGCGAGCAGCCCGGCGATCATCATCAGAAGCGTGCTCTTGCCGCAGCCGCTCGGGCCGAGCAGGCTCAGGAACTCGCCCGGGGCCACCCGGAACCGCGCCTCGCGGATCGCCTCGACGCTGCCCGCGTAGGTCTTGCCGACGCCGTCCACGACGACGCTGTCCAGCACGCGCGTTCCGCTACCGGCGACCGAAGTGCGCCAGCACGTCGGCCAGGGGCAGGACGTCGGCGTACTTCATGTCCATGTCGAAGAGGTTCACCTGATGCGACGTCGCGCTGCGATCGGCCACGCACTCGATCGGCACCACCACGCGATAGTTGTGGGAAAAGGCGTCGATCACCGTGGCGCGCACACAGCCCGAGGTGACCATGCCCGTGACCACGACAG
>JAHFDK010000374.1 GCA_023249095.1 Candidatus Rokuibacteriota bacterium
GCCCACGCCGCCTTCCAGGAAGGCGAAGTTCAGCTCCGGGAAGCGGCGCGTGACGCCGCCGAAGAAGAGGGCCTTGGCCATGGCCTCGCTGGCGGAGGCGAAGTGGCCGATGTGGTTGTAGCAGAAGTTCGACGGCGAGTTGCGGAGCAGGATCGAGCGCGCGCCGTTGTGGAAGCTCGGCGCGATGCGCAGCTCGCGTAACTTCGCCCACACCGGATCGTAGTCGTGCTCGCTGTCGATGGCGACCGGGTCGTACCACTCGACGAACTTCGAGGCCTCGGGGTGCTCCTCGACCAGCGCGGGGACGGGACGGCGAATGAGACTCCCCATCATGACGACCTTGTAGCCGAGCTGCCGCGACGCGAACTCCAGCTCCTCGATGGCCTCCTCGGGCGTGTACATCGGGATGATCGCAGCGGGAATGATGCGATCGTTGAACGGACGGAACTGGTCGGCCGTGAACACGTTGTAGGCGCGGCAGAGGGCTCGGCGCAGCCGATCCGGCGGCAGGCGGTAGTAGCCCAGCCCCGCCGTGGGGTAGACCACGCAGAAGTCGAGGCCGAGGTCGTCCAGGCGCTCGTACAGCAGGCGCGGCATCATGGCGGTCGCACGGTCGAGCGTGTTCTTGGTCGGCAGGAACCAGAACGCCTCCTGGCCGATCCGGCGCCGGCGCCGCTCGGCGACGGACATCGCCAGCGAGTTGGGGATGCGCTGGCTCGCCATGGCCAACGCCTCCACCGCCGTGTCCCCGCCGATGCGGCGAAATTCCTCGCGCATGAGCGGCGCGAACTCGGCCCAATGGCCGTCCGCGTCGATGATCGGATGCTTCAAGCGAGCGTGAAGCTTCCGCGCCTCGGTCTGACCGTTGGTGGGCATCGGCATCCTCCGTGGCAAAGCGTCGCCTGGCGGGATGATACTCCGATGTGACATCATCGGGCGACCTCGCACAGGAGAGACTGCCATGCTGCCAGCTCCGGGCTTCCATCATCTTCATCTGAACTCCGTCGATCCGGACGCGGCGATCGATTTCTACGTCCGGCAGTTCCCGGCCTCCGCGAAGGCGAGCTGGGGCGGCCTGCCGGGGCTCGCCGCGCCCAACAATGTCCTGGTCCTGTTCACGCGGGTCGCCGCCGCGCCAGCGACGGCGCCGCAGACCGCGATCTGGCACTTCGGCTGGCACGTCACCGATACGCGCAACAGCCTCGAGACGTACAAGGATCGGACGGACGTCAGGCTCTTGCCGCTCTACACTACGGATGAAGGCGGCTCGGTCTTCATCAGCAGCGATACCTGGCCGGGGACGGGCGGCGTGCCCGGCTTGACGAAGGCGCAGATCGCCGACGCCAAGGCAAACGGCGTGCAGCCGACGCGCACCGGCGGCTTCGGATACATGCACGGGCCCGACAACGCTCTCGTGGAATACGCGGGCAACCATCCGGCCGAGCGCTTCAATCACGTGCACATGTACCAGGACGATCCATTCTGTGCCCAGCTCTGGTATCAGAAGCACCTCAACGCGCCGGTCTTCGCAGGGCGCACCAGCCGCACACCAGTGACCGAGGCCACCTGTGCGGTGCCGCGCGGACCCGACCGCAGCTGGCCGGCGCTCGAACGGGTTGGGATGTTCCGGGCGCCGTCGGCCGCGGTCGTGTTCGGCGACGTCGCGTTGCCCTGGTACATGCGTCAGGACGGCCGCCCGCTCGCGAGCACGCGCGGGCACCTGTACGATCACATCGCGCTCAGCGTCGCCGATCTCGACGCCTGGGTCGCCAAACTGCGCAGCGAGGGCGTCCGGGTCCTCGAAGCGCCGTACAAGCTCGGTGACACGCGCGCGGTGATGATCGAGGGCCCGAGCCGCGAAGCGCTGGAGCTCGTCGAGATCAAATAACTCATGGGTCGATTGGCGTGCCGCCTAGACGCCGCCGCGCCGGGCAATGAAGTCGAGCGTGGCCTGCGCGCAGCGCTCGGCGTCGCTCGCCGCGACGTGGTAGGAGTTGCCGGGGATCACCAGCAGCTCGGACTTCGGGATCGTCTGCTGCCACGCGCGAGTTTCCTCCACCGACGCGAGACCGCTCTCGTCGGTGGTGATCACGAGCGTGGGGCACGCGATCTTCAGCACGTCGGCCCGGATGTCCGAGTAGTTGATCGTGGCGTTGAAGCCGACGAGCGTCGACACTGGGGTGCGGCCCATGAACTTGATCCACCACTCGACCCCTTCGGCGGGAAACCGCTCGCCGAGCCGGCCCGCCATGGTGCGCCGCGCCCAGTGCTCGACGCCGTGCGTCTCGAACTCCTCGGTCAACGCGGGGATGCGCTCCGCTCCCTTGCGCAACGGCGGTGGCGAGCCGATCACCGTGAGCGTCTTCACTCGCTCGGGGCGACGCGCGGCGAACGCCCGGGCGATGACGCCGCCGATCTTCGCGCCGACCAGATGGAAGCGTTGAACGCCGAGCGAGTCCATGAGGCTGGCGTAGTCGCCGACGATGACGTCGAGCGTCCATGCGAACTCGCGCGGCATCGGCGTCGACGCCCCATAGCCACGCATGTCCGGCCGCACCACCTGGAACCGCCGCGCCAGCAGCGGCACCCACGCATACCACGCCAGACTGCTCTCGGCATTGCCGTGCAACAACAGGATCGTTTCCGGTTCCGTCCAGGGATCGGTGAAGTCGTCCACGACGTAGTGCATGTGCAGATCGGGAGATGCGACGAACGTCGGCATCCAGATCCTCCAGTCGTCAGTCCATCGCCGGCGGCGTCGAAGAGAACCGGCTGAGCGCCACAACGACGGTCAAGGAGGCGCGATCATGATTCGCCTTTCGTTGCTGCTCCTGGTGATCCTCGGTGCGGTCCCCGCGCCGTCGGCCGCGCAGACTCCCTCGGCGGAGGGACAGACCTTCGCCTTCCCCTGGCCGCCGGACTGGGTCGCCCGGGGAAGGTACCAGAAGATGGTCCTGCGCGGCATCACCGGCTTCAACCCGGGCCAGTGGGATGTTCACGCGTGCGGCACCCTTCCCGACTGCCTCATGCCCGCTTCCCCTCAGTTCAACGGGCTCGTCTACCACAATCCGGTGAACCCCGACGAAATCGTGTGCGACCTGTGCGAGAGCTGGACGGTGAGTCGGGACGGGAAGACCTACACCTTCCATCTGCGGCAGGCGCAGTGGCACGATGGGCAGCCCGTCACCGCCGAGGACATCAAGTTCTCCCTGGACCGGATCACCGAGCCCGGAGCCATCCGAGTCCGGACCGGGGTGTTGCGAGCGTTCTACGAGCACCAGAGCGCCCAGGTGATCGACGGCCAGACCCTCAGGGTACCGATCAAGTTCGCGAGCCCCCTGTTCCTCGAGAATCTCGCCTCGGAGTACATGAAGATGTACCCGAAGCACGTCGCGCGAAACCTCTCGCCGGAGGACGCGCAAAAGCCGGGCAAGCTGATCGGGTCCGGCCCCTGGAAGCTCAAGGAGTTCAAGCCGAACATCTCGATCGAGTACGTGCGCAACCCCAACTACTTCAAGAAAGGCCTGCCGTATTTCGACGGCATGATCTTCACGATCGTCCGGGACTACAATCGGCGCCTCGCGGCGATGCAGGTGGGCCAGGCCCATACCACCGAGGGGCCGACCATCGGCTCGTACGGGAGTGAAGATCCAATGAGGATGCAGCGGGAGACCAAAGGCCGGGTGCGGGCGATCTACATCCCCGAGGCTGTCCAGAACTATCTGGTCCTCCACATGAACAAACCACCCTTTCAGGATCCCAGAGTCCGGCGGGCGGTCTTCCTGGCCGTCGACCGGCATGAGCTGGTGAAGATCGTGCGGTGCGCGGATCCCTTCGGCTGCTTTGGCTCGGTCGGGACGTTTCTGCCCAACAAGGGCGGCAAGATCGTCGAGTCTCCGGAGGAGCTCGCGCAAGCGAAGGGATGGCGCCGGCCCAAGGACCAGGATCTCGCCGAGGCCAAAGCCCTCATGGCGGCGGCCGGCTACGCCAACGGCTTCAAGGCCATGCTGAATCTCGGAAACGTCCCGCTGGCCGTCCGGACCGGTGAGGTACTCGCCGAGCAGCTGAGGAAAAGCCTCGGCATCGACCTCACGCTCGAGCCCGTGGATCGAGCCACGCAGGTCGACCGCATCATCCGCGGGACGCATCACGCCTCGATGGACTCGTCCGGCGTCATCATTCTCGATCCGGCCGACTATCTGAACCAGCACTTTCTGGTCATTGGCGGCCAGAAGAATCCCGACAGCTGGCGAAACCCCCGGCTGACCGAGATCATCCAGGCTCAGGCGAAAGAGCTCGAGCCGCTGAAGCGACTCCGCTTGTTCAAGGAGGCGGTGGAGATCTTGCGAGGCGGGGAGAGCCACGTGGTGCCACTGGTCTGGGGATATTCGGGAGGCATGATGGACTATCGCCTCCAGAATTTTCACGTCCCCGGGTCCGAGCAGATCGTGAAGCACTTCGAGCATATCTGGTGGGATCCCGAGGCCCCACTGCCGCGAAACTGATCGATAGAAGACCCGATGGGAAAGTACGCGATACGAAGGGCGCTGCTCTTCATCCCGACACTGCTGGTGGCGACGATCCTCGTGTTCACGCTCTTCTGGATCGTCCCCGGCGACCCCGCCTTGACGATCCTGGCCGGGGGCGAAGGCGACAGTGGCGCGGTCGTGCCCGAACAGCTCCAGCAATTGCGACAGACGCTCGGCCTTGACCGGCCGATCTACGTGCAATACGCGAGCTGGCTCACGAATGCGCTTCGCGGGGACCTGGGCACGTCGTTGTGGTACAAGACGCCGGTCTGGAACCAGTTGAAGGACCGGTTTCTCGTCACCATGGAGCTGGCGGTCATGGCGATCGTGTTGGCCATCGGTGCGGCGGTTCCGCTGGGTGTCATCTCCGCCGTGAAGCAGGACACCGGCCTGGACTATCTCAGCCGGATCTTCTCCAGCATCGGCATCGCGCTCCCGACGTTCTGGTTCGGCATCCTCATCGTGTACGCGTTCGCGACCTTCTTCGAGTGGCTACCTCCCCTGGGCTACGCCACGCTGTGGGATGACCCCCTTCTCAATCTGCAGCAGCTGATCCTCCCGGCCCTGACGCTCGCGTTCAACGATCTCGCCTTCATGGCCCGAGTGACGCGCTCCTCGATGCTGGAGGTGATGCGGGAGGACTATCTGAGAACGGCTCGCGCCAAAGGCCT